>DASSRN010000143.1:0-14692 GCA_035701785.1 Acetobacteraceae bacterium
AATCGGGTCACCTGCGCGTTGAAGTCGGTATCCGTCGGCCGCGACGCCGAAGTCGCACCAAGCTTCAGGTTCATCGCCTCGACCTGCGCCACCACACCGGCATGCACGTCGCGGCCGAAATCGGTGTCCTGATACATCGACCCGATGATCTTCTTTCCCTTCACCTCGGCGAAATACTTCACGCAGGCCCGCATCTGGTCGAAATACGAGGCAAACTGTCCGTATTTATACTTGTTGAGCGGCTCGTACATCGATCGCGCACAGGTCAGCGGAAATACGCTGGGCACGCCCTTCTCCAGCATCATCGGCAGCACCGCGTCCATCTGCGGCGTGCCGCCGCTGCTGATCGACAGGAAGATGTTGTCGCGATTGACCAGCTTGTTCATCGCCTGCACGGCCTTGGGCACCAGATATTCCATGTCCTCGACGATGAGGCGGATCTTGCGGCCGTGTATGCCGCCCTTCGCGTTGACATCGTCGAATGCCATGCGGATCGAGTTGGCCGCGTTGCTGCCCTGCACCGCAGTGACGCCGGACAGATCCGTCATCATGCCGATGACGATCTCGGTATCGGACACGCCGCGCGTGGCAGCGGCAGCCCTTCCCAGGATAGCGGGCGCGGCGAGCATTCCGGCGGTAGCGGCGAGCAAGGAACGGCGTGTTTGCGTCGTGTGCATGAACGTGCTTCCCCTTTGCGGCCGGATGAGCCCGGCCGTCGTGTCTTCACGATTGGTCCCGGTGCTGAACCGGGCTTCGCACTCGTCTCGCCCAGAGTCCGACGGCGCCGTCGGGGGATCGCGACGGGCAGCGTCCGACAACGCTAGCCTGTCGCTACGACGCTGTCATGGTCGGTGCGCTGCCTGCCGTCTGGCACGGATCAGCGGTTCAGGCCGCGCACCGCCTCACACACTGCACGCGTCACCTCGGCCGTCGTCGCCTTGCCGCCGAGATCGGGCGTCATCACGCCAGCAGTGCACACCTGCTCCACCGCACGCATCAGCAGATCGGCAGCCGGCTTTTCCCCCAGATGCTCCAGCATCATTGCACCGGTCCAGAAGCTCGCCACCGGATTGGCGATACCCTTGCCGGTGATGTCGAACGCCGAACCGTGGATCGGCTCGAACATTGACGGACCCCGTCGCTCCGGATCGACGTTGCCGGTCGGCGCGATTCCGAGAGAGCCTGCCAGCGCAGCCGCGAGATCCGACAGGATGTCGGCGTGCAGATTGGTCGCGACAACGGTGTCGAGCGTGCGCGGCCGACGCACCATACGCATGGTCATCGCATCGACCAGTTCCTTGTCCCAGGTCACGTCGGGATAGTCGTGCGACACCAGCGCGGCGATCTCGTCCCAGAACACCATGCCGTGGCGCTGCGCATTCGACTTGGTCACCACCGTCAGCAGCTTGCGCGGACGCGAGCGGGCGATATCGAAGGCGAAGCGCATGATCCGCTCGACGCCGCGCCTGGTGAATATCGCGGTCTCGGTGGCAACCTCCTCTGGCAGGCCACGATGCGCGCGGCCGCCGTGCCCCGCGTACTCGCCCTCGCTGTTCTCACGCACGATCACCCAGTCGAGGTCGCCAGGTCCGACGTCGCGCAGCGGTGACGTGATGCCGGGCAGGATGCGGGTGGGGCGGACGTTGGCATATTGGTCCAGCCCCTGGCAGATCGGCAGCCGCAGGCCCCACAGCGTGACGTCATCGGGGATATTCGGGTCACCCACTGCGCCGAAATAGATCGCATCGGCCGTGCGCAGCCAGGCCAGCGCGTCAGCCGGCATGAAGCTGCCGTGCTTGCGGTAGCGGTCGGAGCCCCAATCGTAGTGATCGACGATCAGGCTGAAGCCGCCGTCGCGCGCCGCCACGGCATCCAGCGCTTCCAGACCGGCGCTGATGACCTCAGGGCCGATGCCGTCGGCGGGGATCGAAGCGATGCGGTACTGACGAGCCATGTTGCACCCCGTGATCTATGAGCCGCTTGGTAGCGCCCCCGTGACGCCACGTCCAAACCCGAAAAAGTCGGATCGGTGTGAACAGAGACACAGCTGCCGGTTCTTCGCCCGCCTTCAGCTGATCGAGGGGCAGGCACGAATCGCCCTGCTCGCGACCCACCCGCCAACCGAAGCGCGGCGTGCTCACGCAACACGCGGTGCCGATGGAGCAGCGCCGATGACCGATGCGGAATGTTCCGCAGTGCGCCGGACATGCGGCTGACAGTCAGCCAAACGCCAGCCGAGGTTCGCCCTTCTCGATAACCCCCACGATCGACGCTCTGATCCCTTGCTCCTCCATCGCTGCGATGCAGGCATCTGCCCGTTCCGCGGCAACCCCAGCAAGAAGGCCCCCCGAAGTCTGCGGGTCGAACAACAGAGCTGTGCGCGGGTCACCATCGAGCCCGCTCGCGAAGCGGCGATTTTCCGATGTCAGCGTGCTCTCCACGCCATGTGCCGCCAGGTCCAGCGCTCCGGGCAACACGGGCAGCCGACTGGGCCAAAGCACCGCACCGACAGCGGATGCGCGCAGCATTTCCAGCAGGTGCCCGGCGAGGCCGAACCCGGTCACGTCGGTGCAGGCGACCACCCCGAACTCCCGCAGCACGCGCGACGCCGCAGCGTTGCTGGTCCGCATGGATGCGATCGCTGCCTGCAGCCACGGTGCCCGCGCCAGGCCTTGCATGTGCGCCGCGAGCACAATTCCGGTGCCTAGCGGCTTCGTCAGCAGCAGCGAGTCGCCTGGCCGCAGCCCCGACTTGCGCAGCAGCCTGCGCGGGTCGGCAAGGCCGGTCACGGCAAATCCCAGCGCTGGTTCGGCTGCCTCGCCGCTGTGACCACCCACCAGCGTGCAGCTATCGGCCGCCAGCGCGCGGCTCGCGCCTTGCAGCATGTCCGCCAGTTCGGTGCGCATCTTCTCGCGGGAGGTGTACGGCACCGCAGCAATCGCAAGCGCGGTCCAGGGACGCGCACCCATCGCGTGCAGGTCCGACAGCGCGTGAACCGCAGCGATTTCCCCGAACACGAACGGGTCGTCGATGAACGCACGGAAATGATCGACGCTCTGCACCGTCACCATGCCCGCGGGCGGTCGCATCACCGCCGCATCGTCCGGCGCATCGAGTCCGACCAGCACGTCAGGCGCTGCCGAGTGAGGCACCGCAGCCAGCGCACCGGCCAGGACCTCGGCGCCGACCTTGGCGCCGCAGCCGCCGCAGCGCATTGGCTCGCTGCCCTGCATCGGCGCCATCGGTTCCTGGTACATCCGCATCCAGCGCCGATCGATCCAGTCCTTCCAGCGCCAGACAACCGACCCCGAGACTGCAATGCCGTTGCGCCACGCCACCGCCCGGCCATGGCCCAAACCCAGTATCGCCAGCGCCTCCGACTGTGGCCGCCAGCGCCGCAACGGCCGCCCACGCGCCGCACGGCGCAGATTGTTCGCCAGCGGCGCTCCGGCGCGCACCGCCCAGACCCCTGACTTCGGCCGCGCGTTGCCTTCGATCGCAGCGCAATCACCGGCCGCGAACACCTGGACATGGCTCGTACTGCGCAGGGTGGTATCGACCTTGACGCAGCCAGCCGTATCGCACGCCAGACCCGACGCCGCGAGGAAGGTCGGACCCACCACCCCGGTCGCCCACAGCGCCCTTGCAACGTCGAGCGAACTGCCGTCGGACAGCGTCAGCCGGCCCCCGGCCCAGCCGTTGGCCGTCACGCCACACGCGAGTTCGACCCCGGCATCGACCAGCGCCGCGCGCGCCACGGATCGCGCATGCGACGGAGTGCCTGCCAGCGGCTCGGGCCCGTCGCACACCAGAACGATCCGCACCTGCTCGCGGTAGCGCAGCGCCAGGGCGAGCGCGAGTTCCGTCCCGCCGGCGCCGCCGCCGACCACAGCGATCCGCGCGCCCCGGCTCAGTTCGGTTTCCAAGGCTGCCAGGCGGTCCAGGAAGCTTCCGATCGGCTTGACCGGCACACCGGCGCCCGGCGGCATCGCGGGCAAGCCCCCCACGTCGAGCGACAGCAGGTCGAACGGCACGTCGGGGCGCCCGCCGACCGTGATTCGGCACGCTGAAAGATCGATCGCCGTCGCCTCCGCAAAGATCAGCCGTGCGCCGGCGCTGGCGGCGAGAGGGGCCAAGTCGATGTGCGCCTGATCGAAGCTGTAGTCGCCGCGGATCAGGCCGGGCAGCATGCCCGTATAAGGTGTTTCCGGCTCGCGCCCGATCAAAGTCAGGCGGACGCCAGGCTCGGGGCGCATGGCGAACCGGCGCAGCACTTCGACATGTGCGTGCCCGGCGCCCAGCAGCACGAGGTCGGTCGTAACGGGTGCGCGCGCCTGCATTTCGGACAGCCTACCCTGCTTGCGGCGAGTCGAAGGAGCGGCGAGGATCGCGCCGCCCAGCACGACGGAGGACCGCCGGCCGGGACCATAACGAGACCGGGGAGCTTCATGATACGCCGCCTGCTGCTGGCCGCCGCCTGCGTCCTGACCACGGCGCTGCCGGCCTCCGCCCAGACCTTGCGGATCGCACTTCGCCAGGACCTGGACGTGCTCGACCCGACGCTGGCGACCACCTATGTCGGCCGCATCGTGTTCGCCGGTCTGTGCGACAAGCTGTTCGACATCGACGACAAGCTGAACATCGTGCCGCAACTGGCGACCGGCTACGAGTGGTCGGATGACCGGACGCTGGTCATCAACCTGCGCCAGGGTGTGAAGTTCCACGATGGCGAGCCGTTCGATGCCGCCGCGGTGAAGTATTCGCTGGAGCGCCACCTCACGATGCAAGGCAGCTTCCGCAAGAGCGAGATCAGCTCGATCGACCATATCGAGGTGGTGGATCCTGCCACTGTGCGCGTCGCCTTGAAGACCCCCTCGGGCGCGTTCCTGGCACAGCTGACCGACCGGTCGGGCATGATCTATCCGCCCAAGGCGACCGAAGCCGCCGGCAAGGACTTCGCATTGCACCCCGTGTGCAGCGGGCCGTTCAAGTTCGTCGAGCGCGTACCGCAGGACCATGTGACGCTGGAGCGTTTCGCCGACTACTGGGACGCCAAAAGCATCCACTTCGACCGCGTGGTGTACCAGGTGTTCCTGGATTCATCGGTGCGGTTGGCGAACCTTAAGGCAGGCACATCCGACATTACCGAGTTCATCGCGCCGACGGATGTCGCTGCGGTGAAATCGGACCCCAAGCTGAAGCTCGTAGTGTCCGACGCACTCGGTTACGCAAGCATCAACAACAACGTGGGCAATGGTCCGCGCTCTAACACGCCGTATGGCAAGAACCCGCTGGTGCGCCAGGCGTTCGATGCTGCGATCGATCGCGCGGCGCTGGTGGAGGTGGTGTTCAATGGTATGTACGCACCAAGCGTGCAGCCGGTGTCGGCGAGCTCCCCATTCTACGACCATGCGCTGAAGCCGCCGCCGCGCGATATCGACAAGGCGAAGGCGCTGCTGAAGCAGGCCGGCGTCACGCTGCCGGTGAAACTCGAGCTGCTGACACCGAACCAGCCCGATCAGCTGCAAGCCGCTGAGGTATTGCAGTCGATGGTGGCCGAGGCTGGCTTCGAGCTGCGCATTCAGGCGATGGAGTTCGCATCATCCCTTCAGGCGCAGACCCGCGGCGAGTACGAGCTGTATCTGATCGGCTGGTCGGGGCGCGTCGACGTCGACGGCAACACCTACCAGTTCCTCCACACAGGCCAGGGCAACAACGCGGTCGGCTACAGCAATCCCACCGTCGACAAGCTGCTCGACGAAGGCCGTGGGTTGACCGATCTCCCGAAGCGCCAGGCGATCTACAATCAGGTCTGGCCTGAGCTTCGCCGCGACCTGCCGATTACCTACCTGTACAATGCCCGCAACATCGTCGCGATGACGGCGAAGCTGAACGGGTTCCGGCCGATCCCGGATGGGATGATCCGGTTACAGGGACTGGAGATGGCGAAGTAGTGCGCGGACATCTCGGCACGCGCATCGCGCAGATCATACCGACGCTGATCCTGGTCAGCATCCTGGTGTTCTGCCTCCAGCAGCTCATGCCAGGCGATCCGGCGCTGGTGATGGCGGGCGAAGAGCGCGGCGATCCGCAGGTGCTGGCACAGATCCGTGCGGAGTTGTGGCTCGATCGCTCGCTGCCGGTGCAGTACCTGCATTGGATGGGCAACGTGCTTCAGGGCAACCTTGGCTTCTCCTGGCGGATCCGCCAGCCGGTGGCACAGCTGGTGTTGCAGAAGCTGCCGGTGACGCTGCAACTGGGCACGATGGCCTTCGGCATCGCCGTGCTGATCGGCGTTCCGGCAGGCATCATCGCGGCGGTGTACCGCAATCGGTTTCTCGACTACGTCGCCAATGCGGTTGGCCTGGCGGGGCTGTCCACGCCCAACTTCTGGCTGGGCATCATGCTGATCCTGCTGATCTCGGTGCAGCTTGGCTGGCTGCCGCCGTCTGGCTACGTGCCGCTGACCGAGGACTGGCGGCAATCGCTCGCCACAACCATCATGCCGGCGTTCGTGCTGGGCAATGCGATCGCTGCGATCCTGATGCGGCATACCCGTAGCGCGATGCTGACGTCGCTCGATCAGGACTATGTGCGGACAGCACGGGCCAAGGGCCTGCGCGAGTTCGTGGTGGTGATCCGCCACGCGCTGCGCAACGCGCTGATCCCGGTGGTGACGCTTGGTGCGCTGGAACTCGGCACGCTGTTCTCGGGCGCGGTACTGACCGAACAGGTGTTCAGCATACCCGGGTTCGGCAAGATGGTGGTCGACGCGGTGTTCAACCGCGACTACCCGGTAGTGCAGGGCGTCGTGCTGGTGACCGCATTCCTGTACGTGATGCTGAACCTGCTGGCGGATGTGCTGTACGTGGTGATCAACCCGCGCCTGAGGGCCGCCTGACGTGAGCACCACCACCGTAGCCACCCCCAGCGTCGTGCGCCCGGCCGCGATTCCGCGTAGCCCGACGCAACTCGCGCTGCGCCGTTTTCTCCATCGCCCGGTGGCCGTGGCGGGTCTCGTGGTCATCGTGCTGTTCATTGTCGTCGCGGTGTTCGCGTCGCTGATCGCCCCGTTCGACCCCACCGCCACCTCCTGGTCGGCCATCCGCAAGGCACCGTCGGTGGCGCACTGGATGGGCACCGATGAGAACGGCCGCGACGTGCTGTCGCGCGTTGTGTTCGGCGCACGCGCCAGTCTGCTCGCGGGCGTCGTGGCGGTGCTGATCGCCGCCGGCATCGGTGTGCCGGCGGGGCTGCTCGCCGGCTTCGCCGAGGGCTGGGTGGATGTGGTACTCAGCCGCATCGTCGATGCAATGCTGGCGTGCCCCTTCCTGATCCTGGCCATCGCGCTGGCGGCGTTCCTCGGCCCCGACCTCACCAACGCGATGATCGCGATCGGCGTCTCCACCGCACCACGGTTCATGCGCGTGGCGCGCGCGGCAACGCTGGATGCCAGCAGCAACGACTACGTCGAGGCGGCGCGCGCGATCGGCAATCCTGGCTGGCGCGTCGCGGTGCGCCACGTGCTGCCGAACATCGTGCCGCCGGTGCTGGTGCAGGGTACACTGGCCATCGCCGCTGCCATCATCGCCGAGGCGAGCCTGTCGTTCCTCGGCCTTGGCCAGCAGCCACCGGCGCCGTCCTGGGGTTCGATGCTGAATTCGGCGCAGCGCTTCCTGTCCCAGGCGCCGTGGCTGGCAGTATTCCCGGGCCTCGCGATCTTCCTGGCCGTATTGTCGTTCAATCTGGTGGGCGACGGATTGCGCGACGCGCTCGATCCACGTGGCAGATAGGCTCACTCGGGATGATGCTTCACGCCGTCCAGGTAGCGCAGCCACGCCTCGGGTAGGCCGTGCGCGCGGGCGCCGTCGCGGAGCAGCGAAATATAGCGCAATGACGGCGTCATGTCCGCCGCCAGCCCGCGCGCCATGTAGGTGACGGCGATAACGGTGTTGCCGTCCGTGTCTTCGGCCGAGACGATCTCGTGGCGATAGTTCCTGCCAGGAACACCCTCGGTGGCGTCGAGCCGTAGCAGTTCTCGCCGCGTGATCCGATAGAGCACGCCCCACAGCTCACCGTCAGGGTCCGGGCAGATGTTCGCTGGCGCCGCCCTTCCCGTGGGACGGCCTTGCAGATTGAACCGCAGCCGATAGCCTTTGACACGCGCAATGCGCCACTCGCTGGGTCGCATCCCGCGACGTTCGCGAAATGCGCTGTGGTGCATGTTGGACCCATAGGCGAAGTACCACACCGTCTCGGACGGCCGACCCACCAATGCGTGTCCGTGCCAACGATAGTGGTAGTGCGACAGCAACCAGGATCTCGCCACCAGCCTGCGCCAGCGAAGCCGCATCCATCTGCGTTGCGCTCCCGAACGGGCGAGCCCACCGAACACTCTCAGCACCGGATCGCGGCGATGTGGCCTCGCCGGGCGTAGGCCAATATTCGGGAGTCGCGTGTGACCACTGGTATGCCGAGTTGACGAGCCGTTGCCACAATCATCGCATCCGCCGGATCGCCATGAACCTCGCCTGGCAAGTACGATGCGTCGATCGCGATTTCCGGCGTGAACGGCGCGCTGCGGATCCCCGGGCCGGCCATTACCCTCGCAAACCATACCTTGGGGTCCGGTAGAAACTGCGGAACCGATGCCCTACGGTTGCGTGGGCGCGACAGGAGCCCGATCTCCCAGGCTGAGACCGGCGAAATGTAAATGCCGCGGGCTTGGCCCGCCGCGACGATTGCCTCCATTGCTTGTTCGCGCAACCGGTCTCCATTCGCCAGCCAGATTACCGCACAAGTATCTAACAGCACCGACTTAGGAAATGCGTTCACCGGTGCAGTCGTCCTGTCTGCGCGTCGAAGGGTTCCTCGAGCGCCGGTGCGGTCAGATCCATGCCCGGCGGCAGGACGACTGACCCGCGCAGGAAGCCATGGATCCGACGAATCGCATCCTGATCCTGGTCAGGCGGGACAAGAACGGCAACTGGGCGCCCTCGCTTGGTTATGGTTACCCGTGATACCGCCCGCCGGCTCAGGCGATCCAGAATCTCCAAGCAGTGCGCCTTGAACTCGGTCGCCCCGATGGTCTCCTCAACCTCCATATCTTCACCAACTGGTCAGAACAGGTGACCAGTTTTATAGGCCGACGGGGGTTGCCCATGCAAATCTTCAGTCCGGCTGCATCGCCTTGTGCGCCAGCAACGCCATCAAGCGGCGATCGCGCCACTCCTGCCGCACGCCTTGCATGTTCGCTGGCAACTCAGCGCGGCGCGCAGCGTGCAGGTTCTCGACGAGTGGAGCATCCCAAGTCCGCGGCGTCATCTGCCGCTGCAGCTCCGCGTAGAGCGGCCCATACCGGTCGCAGTAGTCCTTCAGCCCGCCTGGCGCGTTGAGGTCGATCGTCTCCAGCGGCCCCATGAAACTCCAGCGCAGGCCCAGCCCATGCTTCACCAGCGCATCGAGATCGCCCGGCGAGATCACGCCATCGTCGATCAGTCGGAACGCTTCGGCGAGCAGCGCGCCCTGCAGGCGGTTCAGCGCAAACCCATCCACCTCCTTGTTCACCGTCGCCGGCACCTGTCCGGCGCTCGCCATCAGCGCGCGGGTGCGTGACACCGCCTCGGGGTCGGTCCATGGCGCAGGGCACAGCTCGACCAGCGGAACCAGATATGGCGGATTGACGGGATGCGCGACCAGGCAGCGCGCGCGTCCGGGCAGCGCTTCGGTATAGGCGCTGGCGGGTATCCCGCTGCTCGAGCTTGCCAGCACGGCATCGGGACGCGCGGCGCGGTCCAACTCGGCGAACAGCGCCTGCTTCGCGTCGACGCGCTCAGGTCCGTTCTCCTGCACGTGCTCCGCCATACTGATCGCCTCGGCCAGGCTGCCTGCGGCGCGGATGCGGCTGGCGACCAGGCGCGGCGGTTCCTTCAGCAGACCCGCCTCTTCGAGTTCCGGCAGACGTTCGCCGATGAAGCTCAGCGCCAGGTCGATCTGCTGCGGATACGGATCCCACAGCGCCACATCAAAGCCGGCCCGGGCAAACACGATCGACCAGGCGCGACCGATCAGACCCGCGCCAACCACCGCCACCTGTGTCATGCTGCCCTCCGCTCGCCTCTTGAGGTCAGCCCCGCCGGCACGCAGAGTCAACGTGTGGCATTCGATCCCGATTGGCTGAACCATATCGCCGGGCGTCCGGAGCTGCTCTCTCCCGACGAGATGGCGCGGGCGGACGCCGCTTCGCCGGCGCTGGGCATGCCAGGATCCGTGCTGATGCAAAATGCCGGGCGGGCAGTGGCGAGAGCGGTCCAACGACGTTTTCGCCCCTGCCCCACCCTGGTGCTCGCCGGTCCTGGCAACAATGGCGGCGATGGATATGTCGCGGCGCGACTGTTGCAGCAATCAGGCTGGCCCGTGGCCGTTGCAGCGCTGGCACCGCCGCGTCCAGGGTCCGATGCCGCCGGCGCCGCGGTCAGTTGGCACGGCAGCTCCGCACCGTTCGCACCCAGCGTCGCGGCGCATGCCGAACTGGTGATCGACGCAGTATTCGGCGCCGGGCTGGCACGTGATATCGACGGAGCAGTCGCTGATACACTCCGTGCCGCCAGGCGCGTGGTTGCGGTGGATGTGCCGAGTGGCGTCGATGGCGGGAACGGCGCGGTTCGCGGCTTCGCACCACAGGCAGCGCTGACGGTGACGTTCTATCGTCTGAAGCCGGGACACCTGCTGCTGCCAGGGCGCGAGTTGTGCGGCGAGACAGTGCTTGCCGACATCGGCTTGCCCCAGGCCGCACTGACGCAGGTACAGCCACGCTGCTTCGCCAACGGACCAGAACTGTGGTCGCTCCCAACGCCCCTGCCCGACTCCCACAAATATTCGCGCGGTCATGTCACCGTGGTCGGCGGCGAGACGATGACCGGTGCCGCACGGCTGGCAGCCGATGCAGCGCGGCGCGGCGGCGCAGGGCTGGTGACGATCGCAACGACCGGAGGCGGTGCGATCTATCGCGCCGGATCACCCGGGGTACTGGTCACCGAGGCGCCGCTTCACAATCTGCTGCAGGACCCGCGGCGCAACGTCTGGGTGTGCGGACCGGGTCTGGGACCAGAGGCCGCGCGCCATGTGCTCCCTGTCCTGCTCGCATCAGGCCGTTCGGTCGTGGCCGACGCCGATGTGTTCACAGCCTTCGCCGGCGAACCAGATGCATTACGCGGCGCCGCAGTTCTCACGCCCCATGCCGGCGAGTTTGCCCGCGCCTTCGGCAGCCCCAGCCCGGACCGCGTCTCTGCAGTACGAGGCGCAGCGCAGAGGACCGGCGGCGTCGTCCTGCTTAAAGGCGCTGACACGATCATCGCGGCGCCCAACGGCCACGCCGCCATCAACGCCTCGGCGCCTCCCTGGCTGGCGACGGCCGGATCCGGCGATGTCCTGGCTGGGCTCATCGCAGGCCTGCTGGCGCAAGGGATGCAGCCCTGGGAAGCGGCGGCCGCCGGCGCCTACGTGCATGGCCGCGCCGGCGCGAAAGCCGGTCAGGGACTTGTGGTGGAAGATCTGCTGCCCGCGCTTACGCCGGCTCTGGTCGAAACGACGGCGCAGTCACATCTGTCTCGCGGGCGCCGATGATCGGCGTTCGTTGCGGGGAGCGCATTTATGAGTGACGTCGCCGTCCCTGGTCTGCTCGACCGGGCCCTTCGCCGGATCACCATGGTCTGGCGCGACATGGCCGCAGGCGTCGAGGAGGACTCGCTCCCCGAACAGATGCGCTCCTGCCTGGCCGGGCGTGGCGGTGAGGTCAGTGCGCGGAACCGGGCAGCGAAGCTGGCCGAGACCTACCAGCAGCTGGACGAAGCCGGGCGCAAGGATTTCCTGCGTACGCTGGCAGGCTTCGATTCCGATCCCGCTGCCGTCGCCGCGGCGTACTCGCAGGTGCAAGCCGCCGCCGATCCGGCCGAACTGGCCACCGCCAAGGCCGATCTGCGGCGCGCGCTGGAGCCGCCCAGGCTCCGGCTGCTCACCCAGTTCACCACCATCCCCGACGGCAGGAAGTTCCTGGTCGATCTGCGTGGCTTCCTGCTGAAGGTGCGGCGCGACGACAAGCTGCTCGCAGCGCTGGAGGCGGATCTGCGCGGGCTGCTGGCAGCCTGGTTCGACATCGGCTTCCTGGAGTTGCAGCGCATCGACTGGAACAGCCCCGCTGTGCTGCTTGAAAAGCTGGTGGGCTACGAAGCGGTGCACGAGATCCGCTCCTGGCGCGATCTGAAGAACCGGTTGGACTCCGACCGCCGCTGCTACGCCTTCTTTCATCCGCGCATGCCGGGCGAACCGCTGATCTTCGTCGAGGTGGCGCTAGTGAAGGGCTTGGCCGGGGGCGTGCAGAAGCTGCTGGACGAGAAGGCGCCGCTGCAGGATCCGCATCAGGCGGACACCGCGATCTTCTACTCGATCAGCAACTGCCAGCGCGGACTGGCTGGCATCAGCTTCGGAAACTTCCTGATCAAGCGTGTTGTGGAAGAGTTGTCGAACGAATTCCGCAACCTTAAGACATTCGCCACGCTGTCGCCGATACCGGGCTTCCGTGCCTGGCTTGAAGAGAAGCTGGCAGCCGACCAGCCGGGCTTGCTGTCGGACGAGGAGGCCACGAGCCTGGCCTCGGCGATGCCTGCCGCTTCCGGCGAGCAGGCGATTGCGGCGCTGCTGGCGAAACGCGGCTGGTGGCGCGATGCAGTGCTGCTTAAGGCCGCAGAGCCGGTGCTGTTGCGCCTCGGCGCGCGCTATCTGCTGGTTGAGTCGAATGCCAGAAAGCGGGCGCGCGATCCGGTGGCGCATTTCCACCTGTCGAACGGCGCACGGGTTGAGCGGTTGAACATGCTGGGGGACACGTCGGAGAAGGGCGCCAAGGAGAGCGCGACGCTGATGGTGAACTACCTGTATGATCCGGCCAAGATCGAGGACTGGCACGAAGACTACGCCGGCGAGGGCAAGCGCAATGCATCGACCACGGTGCGGCGACTGGCCCGCGGCTGGAGCTGACGCAGGGAGGCGCTCGCTTACTGATGGACACCATCACCACCCTCGCAGGCCAGACTGTCGACCGCCTGCACCTGCTCAGGCAGCTCGAGAAGAAGCTGCTCTGGCTGTCTTCGTGGATGATCCACAACGCCAATCACATCCGCCCCAACCGCGACGGCCTCAAGGTGGGCGGGCACCAGGCTTCGTGCGCCTCGGTGATCTCCATCATGGCAGCGCTGTATTTCGAGATCGCCCGCCCGCAGGACCGCATCGCGGTCAAGCCACATGCCGGTCCCGTGTTTCACGCGATCAACTACCTGTTCGGCCGCCAGACCAAAGACATGATGCAGGGGCTGCGCCAGTTGGGCGGCGTGCAGTCATATCCGTCGCGCGTGAAGGACGGCCCAGAGGTGGACTTCTCCACCGGCTCGGTCGGCCTAGGCGTGGCGATGACGACGTTCTCCGCGCTGATGGCCGACTATGTGCGGCTGCATGGCCTCGGTCGCACCGACCTGCCGCCGGGTCGCCACATCGCCATCGCCGGCGACGCGGAATTGGATGAAGGCAACATCTACGAGGCGCTGCTCGAAGGCTGGAAGCACGACGTCCGCAATCTGTGGTGGATCGTCGACTACAATCGACAAAGCCTCGATTCAGTCGTGCCAGATCGGCTGTTCGGCCGCATCGAGGGCCTGTTCCGCGACATGGGCTGGAACGTCGTCACCATTAAATACGGTCGCAAGCTGGAAGCAGCGTTCGCGCGCGAAGGCGGCGAGGCTTTGCGCGCCTGGATCGACGACTGTCCGAACTCGCTCTATTCGGCGCTGACCTTCCAGGGCGGCGCGTCATGGCGCCAGGCACTGCTCGCCGACCTGGGACGCTCGAAGGCGCGCGCGATCATCGACCCGTTGTCCGACGATGATCTCGGCGCGCTGATGACCAATCTCGGTGGCCACGATATCGAGACGGTGATCGACACACTGCGCACCGAAACCGAAGGCGACCAGCCCACCTGCTTCATCGCCTACACCATCAAGGGCATGGGCCTGCCGTTTGCAGGGCACAAAGACAATCATGCCGGGCTGATGACCAAGGAACAGATGGAGGGCTTCCGCGCCTCCATGGGTATTAGGCCAGGCCATGAGTGGGATCCCTTCGAAGGGCTCGACGTACCCGAAAAGGAACTGCGCAGTTTCCTTGCTGCGTGCCCGTTCGCGACACCGCTGACGCCGCAGGGTCGCGCACTCAGCGCACCGTCGGTGCCTGTGCCGACCACGCTGCCGATGGCGAAGATCGCTGGTCGGAGGATGTCCACGCAGGCGGGCTTCGGTGACATCCTGGCGGAGATCGGTCGGGGACAGGGAGAACTGAAAGCACTCGCCGAACACATCATGACGACCTCACCCGATGTGACCGTGTCAACAAATCTCGGTCCCTGGGTGAACCGGCGCGGCATCTTCGATCGCCACACGCGAAACGACGTGTTCCGCGATGCCAAGCTGGCGAGCGCCCAGCGTTGGGGCATGTCGCCGAAGGGCCAGCACGTGGAACTCGGGATCGCCGAGCAGAACCTGTTCCTGCTGATGGGTGCGGCGGGGTTGGCTCCGTCGATGACCGGGGCCCGGGTGCTGCCGGTCGGCACGGTGTACGATCCGTTCGTCAACCGCGGTCTCGATGCGCT
>DASSRN010000144.1:0-2140 GCA_035701785.1 Acetobacteraceae bacterium
CATTGCCCGCGGTCCGCTCGTAGCGGCGACGATCCTCTTCATTCGTGCTCGCCATCGCGCTCAGGAACTGGGTGACCTCGCCGCGCAGCTTGTCTGCCTCGCTGCCGACGCTGGCGGCGTCGGCCAACACCTGGGCGCTCGCTGCATCGGTCTGTTCGGAGATCGATGACACGTCCTGCATCGCCTGCGTTGCGTCCTGCGTGGCCATTGACACGGTCTGCACGCTCGCAGCGATCTCCCGCGTAGCGACCGCCTGCTCCTCCACCGCGGCGGCGATCGCAGTGGCGACCTCGTTCACCTCGCCGATCGCGTTGCTGACGTCGCGCACCGCGCCGACCGCGTCGCTGGTCGAGGCGCGGATCGAGGCGATCTGCTGCGAGATCTCCTCGGTCGCCTTGGCGGTCTGCGTCGCCAGCGCCTTCACCTCGCCGGCAACGACGGCGAAGCCCTTGCCGGCCTCCCCGGCCCGCGCCGCCTCGATGGTGGCGTTGAGCGCGAGCAGGTTGGTACGGCTGGCGATGTCGTTGATCAGCCGCACCACTTCGCCCACGCGATCCGCTGCCTCGGCCATGCCGCCCACCTTTGCATCGGTGACATTGGCGCGCTGAACCGCTGCACTGGCCGCCTGGGTTGCACGGCCGACCTGCTGGCTGATCTCGTTGATGCTGGACGACATCTGTTCGGCGGCAGCCGATACTGCACCAAGGTTGGCCGAGGACCGGGATGCACCGTCAGCCGCACGGGCGGCACTGTCGCGCGTGTGGTGCGCCGCGTCCGACATCTGCTGCGCGGTCGCGCGCATGGTCTCGGCCGAACGCACCAGGCTCGCCATAACGCCCGCAGTGGAGGTGCCGAACTCCTGGGTGTAGCGATCCATCGCAGCCTGCCGGCGCGCCTTCAGTGCGTGGTCCTGCTCCGCCGCTTGCTGCAGGCTCCTGGACTGCTGCGCGTTGGCCTTGAACACCACCAGCGCCTGCGCCATCTGGCCGACTTCATCCTTGCGGTCGGCTGCGGGAATGTCGGTCGCCAAGTCGCCATCGGCGAGGCGGCGCATGGCCGCGGTGATCGCCACGATGGGGCGGGAGATCAGCCTTCCCAGCAATGTGCTCGTTCCGATCGATATCAGTACCGCAAGGACGGCGCAGATGATTGTGGTCAGGCGGCGCGCGTTCATCATGCTGGCCATCTGCTCATCGAACGCATCGTCGACCTTGACCGCTGCCGCAACGAAATCCGACACTTTCCGTTCCGCTGCAGCGTATTTCTGCCCGGCGTCGTTCATGAACATGGTCGCGCTGAACGCGTCCTCCTCCACGACAGAGGCCGCCTGCTGTGCCGCCGCGGCGTAGGCATCGATCGCATTCACGGCATCGCTCAGGATTTGCCGATCGAGCGACAGACCTTCCAGTTTCAGCGCAGCCAGTTTCTCGTGCGAACCCTTAATGGACTGCGTCGAATCGTCCTTGGCGGCGCGGATCAGCGAGGCTTCGACATTCTGTGACTTCAGGTTGATCGAGCGATACAGCGCCGCCTCGCCACGTGCGAGGTCTATCCACGCATCGCGCCCCTGGTTCATGAGCTCCGTGGAGAGCCCCTGCATGTCATTGGCCGCCTGGAAGGCGGAGAAGCCCGAGATGGCCAACCACGCGACACCGACCATGACGATGGCGCTGATCAAAGTGGAGGCCAACGATTTCCAGGTGATCGTCAGGTTGTTGAGCAGCTTCATCGCACTTCTCCGCCGCGAGCCGGTCACTTCCCGTAGGCGCCAACCCCGACCAGGTAATCGCCAACGCGGACGATGTACTGCTTCTTCGGTTCAACCGTCTTGGTGAGCGGGTTCTGCCACTTGAACTCGATCCAGCCGGCATCCTGTATGGCCTGCGTCTCACGATTGAACGGCTTGCCATCGACGTCCTTGAGATCGAGCGTCGATTTGCCGATCAGTGCGGCTGTCGTGCCGTGCGCCACCATCACGCCCTTGTTGTCCTGCACGATCACATACAGGTCGCGGTCGTGCCAGGGTCCATCTTTGGCGTCGAACTCGGGGAACGCCTTCTCGGGCCCGACCGACTTCAGGTAGTCAGCCGCTTTGATCGCCATCACCTTGGCCTCGTCCGGCGTCGCCTGGCCGGCAGCG
>DASSRN010000145.1:0-4898 GCA_035701785.1 Acetobacteraceae bacterium
TCTTTCGGATCGACGGCATACTTCAAGCTGCAGAGCAGCCGGTAGGTTTCCGGTTTCACGATCTCGCGGAATGGATGATCAGGGTTCCACGACTTCGGCACCAGGCATGCGGGCGTGAAGCGGGGTGATCTCGTCGAGCCAGTAACGAAGGGCTCGGGGAAAAATGGCCACCGACGGCAAGACGCAACGTGAATGCGTGTTCCCTGGGAGTTGCAGATCCGACTTGTGCGTCATCCAAAGGCCTGCTGAACGATGCCGATTGTTCGACTTCGCGCGATCGATGCCGAAAGCTTCGGATATGCCCTCGAGCGCAGGCGCGCTGCCCAGGTGCAGCCGGCTTCGACGGTGATGGCACGGTCCGCGACGTTCACCTCGACGACACGGGTCAGCCGCGTAACATCGACCACGATCGCGCCTTGCATCGCTGGAATATATCCCTCGGATCGCATCTGTGGCATGCTGCTGGGTGGCGGTGAGGACGATCGCGTCCGTACCGACGCTGCAAGCTGGGCGACCTCGATTGTGCCGGGGGACTGGTTGCCGATTCTGCCCGACCTTTTGCCAAATTCGTCAGTGGCGGTGCTACCCCATCCGATCCTACATTACCTTCAAAGATTGAGCAGGGGAGCCAGACGATCACTATTCAGACAGCATGCCGCGAATTCTCCGAGTATCTCGCACAGCCGACCAAAACGCCGGCGCCGGCTATCGTCGTCCGCCACGCGACGACGGCGTGCGGGACGTCGTCGCGACTGCGCGGCAGGTCGGGGTGATGAGTTTCAAGGCGGCGCTTGCGAGCGCGCCGAGCGCCGTCGGAGGACGGGCGCCTTTCTCGCGATGCATCTCGGCATGGACTGCGCGTCATGACGAGATCATCAGGCTTGGTCATACCTTGACGCCGTGCGCCGCTGGATCGGCTCTGCGTCACCGGCGCGAAACGGCTCCGATCTCGGCTTTTGCCTCAGCGGCGTAATTCGGCTTCTCATACCAAGCAAAGGATTCAAAGCGATGGCCAGCAGCACATTCACCACCAAGGACGGCACCGAAATCTTCTATAAGGATTGGGGCACCGGCCAGCCGATCGTATTCCACCACGGCTGGCCGTTGAGCGCTGACGATTGGGACAGCCAGATGCTGTTCTTCCTGGCCCGAGGCTACCGGGTCATTGCACATGATCGTCGCGGCCACGGTCGGTCGACCCAAACCGAACTCGGCAACGACATGGATACCTATGCCGCCGACAGCGCCGCGTTGGTGGAACACCTGGATCTCACGAACGCCATTCACGTCGGGCACTCCACTGGCGGGGGCGAGGTAATCCGTTATCTCGCGCAGTATGGCGGCGGTGGCCGCGTCGCAAAGGCGGCCATCATCAGCGCCATCCCGCCAGTCATGGTGAAGTCGGCCACGAACCCAGGCGGAACGCCGATCGAGGTGTTCGACAGCTTCCGTGCCGGCATGGCCAATCGTGCCCAATTCTATCGCGATATCCCCGAAGGTCCGTTCTACGGATTCAACCGGCCCGGCGCGAAAGTTTCACAGGGCATCGTCGACAATTGGTGGCGGCAGGGAATGATGGGCGGTACGAAAGCCCATTACGACTGTATCAAGGTCTTCTCCGAGACCGATCATACCGAGGATCTGAAGAAGATCACGGTGCCGGTGCTGGTGATGCACAGCGAGGACGATCAGATCGTCCCGTTCGCCGCCTCAGGGCCGCTGGCGGCCAAGCTCCTCAAGAACGGCACGCTAAAGGTCTACAAGGATCTGCCGCACGGGATGCCCACGACCCACCCAGACATCATCAATCCAGAGCTGCTGTCCTTCCTCAAGGCCTGACACACGGTTTCCGACCCGTAGGTCTCACCTCCAGAGCAGTCCGGTACAGGCTCAGAAGCTCCATCGGCTTCCGAGCACATGTCAACTCAACATTATTATTCTTAACTATCCGATACTATACTACTCCCCCTCACTCCCACTCGATGGTTCCCGGGGGCTTGCTGGTGATGTCATAGGTCACCCGATTGATCCCCCGCACCTCGTTGACGATCCGCCCCGCCACACGGGTCAGGAACCCAGCGTCGAACGGATAGACATCCGCCGTCATGCCGTCGGTCGAGGTCACGGCACGCAGCGCGCAGGCATGATCGTAGGTACGCCCGTCGCCCATCACACCAACGGTGCGCACCGGCAGCAGCACGGCGAACGCCTGCCAGATCGCATCGTACAGACCGGCGGCGCGGATCTCCTCCAGAAAGATCGCATCGGCCTTGCGCAGCAGTTCCAGCCGCTCGCCGGTAATCTCCCCCGGAATGCGGATGGCAAGGCCCGGCCCGGGAAACGGATGGCGCCCGACGATCGCTTCCGGCAGCCCAAGCTCGCGGCCCAGCGCGCGCACCTCATCCTTGAACAGCTCGCGCAGCGGCTCGACCAGCTTCAGCCGCATCCGCTCCGGCAGCCCGCCCACGTTGTGGTGCGACTTGATGGTCACCGAAGGCCCGCCGGCGAAGCTGACGCTCTCGATCACGTCGGGATACAGCGTGCCCTGTGCCAGGTAGTCGGCGCCGCCCAGCTTACGCGCCTCTTCCTCGAACACGTCGATGAACAAGCGCCCGATCGTCTTGCGCTTCGCTTCGGGGTCGGTGACTCGCTCGAGCGCGCCGAGGAACAGCTCGGATGCGTCGCAGTGCACCAGGCGGATGTTGAAGCGGTCGCGGAACGTGGTGACCACTTCCTCCGCCTCGCCCTGCCGAAGCAGGCCATGGTCGACGAAGATGCAGGTGAGCTGGTCGCCGATCGCCTCGTGGATCAGCACGGCGGCTACTGACGAGTCCACGCCCCCCGACAGCCCGCAGATCACCCGGCCCTGCCCGACCTCCGCGCGGATGCGGGCCATCTCGGTGGCGCGAAAGCCGGCCATGGTCCAGGTGCCGGACAGGCCCAGCACGCCGTGGGTGAAGTTGCGCAACAGCGCCGCCCCGTGCGGCGTGTGCACCACCTCGGGGTGGAACAGCAGCCCGTAGAACCGCCGCACATCGTCGGCGATCGCGGCGAACGGCGCACCCTCACTCACCGCAACCGGGCGGAACCCGGGCGGCAGGCGCGTGACCCGGTCGCCATGGCTCATCCAGACCAGTTCGCGGCCGCCCTGGTGCCAGACGCCCTGGAACAGCACGCAGTCGCCGACGAGGTCGACGAAGGCGCGGCCGAACTCGCGGTGATCGGAGCCCTGCACCTCGCCGCCCAATTGGTCGCACATTGTCTGCATGCCGTAGCAGATACCCAGCATCGGCACGCCCAGCCCGAACACCGCCTGCGGCGCGCGCGGCGAGGTGCCTTCGGTCAGGCTGGCGGGCCCCCCGGACAGGATGATGCCGCGCGGCTGCCAGGCGGCTATGCGGTCCGGGTCGGCGTTGAATGGCCAGATCTCGCAGTAGACGCCGCTCTCGCGCAGCCGGCGGGCGATCAGCTGGGTGAGCTGGCTGCCGAAGTCCAGGATCAGCACGCGCTCAGCGGCGAGTGCGGCGGTGGCGGCAGGATCAGGCAGGGAATCGGGCATCTGGGTTTCCGGCCATGCGTGATCCTCGCGCTTGGACCATGCGGCCAGGGCGCATGCAAGGGCCGTTGCAGCCGCTTGCTACTGGCATTATGTAGTGAATGTCACTACCGGTTTCCTTCATGAACAAGGTCATCCAGGCGACCGAGGCCAATCGCCATTTTTCTCGCATCCTGCGCGAGGTGGAGCAGGGTGACAGCTTCACGGTGACCTCCCATGGTCGGCCGATCGCGCGCATCGTGCCTGCCACGTCGCAGGACAGGGAAGCCGCCAAGCAGCGCTTCCTCGAATATCTCCGACAGCAGCCATTGCTGGAGATGGGACCGTTTCGTCGTGAGGACCTGTACGACTGCTAGCCGCGATTGATACGAATGTTCTGGTGTACGCCCAGGGCCTGCACGCCAACGACGAACCGAAGCGACAGCAGGTGCTTTCGCTGATCGACGCCGTTCCGGCAACCTCGTTCATCCTGCCGGTGCAGGTCTTGGGCGAACTCCTCAACGTCCTGACGCGAGGTCTCCGTCGCAGCAGGCAGGAAGCCGCACAGGTGGTGAAGGGTTGGCAGGACACGTTTGACGTCGTCCCGACAACGCCTGTGGCACTGACGCGTGGGATGGACCTCATGCTCGACCATGGCCTGGCGGTCTGGGATGCGATCATCCTGGCGACTGCGGCTGAAGCGGGATGTCGCGTCCTGTTGTCGGAAGACATGCAGGATGGCTTCACCTGGGGCGGCGTCACCATCGTGAACCCCTTTGCCTCCCCGCCTCACCCGCTGCTCGACGACCTGCCTCGCCGCGGTTAGGTCAGCACCTCTGCTCCCTGCTCCAGCAGGGCAGCGATCTCACGGGTCTGCTGCAGCAGGAACTCCATGACCACGCGCGTGCGCGGTGCCAGGTTGCGGCGCGACGGATACACGATGTGCACCGGCACACGCTGCGACTCGTAGTCCTCCATCAGCCGGAACAGCCGACCGGCACGCAGGTCATCGATCAACTGGATCTCCGGCAGCAGCGCCACGCCATGGCCGGCCCGCGCCGCGCGCCGGATCGCCTCGCTGTCGTTGGCGATGAAGGCGCCGCTCACCCGCACCGCCACCTCCCCCTCCGGGCCGGTGAAGCGCCAGGTTTCCGGCTCGGGCGTCGCGTCGTGGATCAGGCAGGTATGCGCGGTCAGGTCTGCCGGCGCGACCGGTGCGCCGTGCCGCTCCAGGTAGATCGGCGCCGCCACCACCGCACGCCCCAGATTGCCAGCCCGGCGCGCCACCAGTGACGCATCGGCGATCTCGCCCGAGCGGAACGCAAGGTCGAGCCGCTCCTCCACCATGTCGGTGGGCTGGTCG
>DASSRN010000146.1:0-3837 GCA_035701785.1 Acetobacteraceae bacterium
GGGCTGCGCTACCTGGAGCACTACGCGTTCCGCCTGGTGCGTGAATCGCTCGCCGAACGTGAGGTGCTGCTGCGCGCCGCCCCGCATCTGGTGCGCCCGATTCGCTTCGTGCTGCCGTATCACTCGGGGCTGCGACCGTGGTGGCTCATCCGCACCGGGCTGTTCCTGTACGACCATCTCGGCGGCCGGGAGATACTGCCCGGCACGCGCACGCTGGACCTGCGCACCGACGAGTCAGGTGCGCCGCTGCGCGCGGAATTCGTGCGCGGCTTCGAATACTCCGACTGCTGGGTGGATGACTCGCGGCTGGTCGTACTGAACGCACGCGACGCGGCAACACGCGGCGCGGATATCCGCACGCGGACCTGCTGCATCGCTGCCAGGCACACAGACGGCATCTGGCAACTGACGTTGCAGAATGGCGTCAGCGAACAGGCGCGCGTACTGGTGAATGCCGCGGGACCATATGTGGGTCGCGTAGCGCAGCATATCGTCGGCGAGGCCACGCCGCGGCGCGTCCGGCTGGTGAAGGGCAGCCATATCGTTGTGCCCCGCGTCTATACACACGATCGTAGCTACATCTTCCAGAACGCGGATGGCCGCGTGTGCTTCGCCATTCCGTACGAGCGCGACTTCACGTTGATCGGCACCACCGACCAGGACTGGACCGGCGATCCTGCCCAGGTGGCGTGTTCGCCGGAGGAGGAACGCTATCTCTGCCAGGCGGTCAGTTCGTATCTACGTGCGCCAGTCGACCCGGCCAGCATCGTATGGCGCTATGCGGGCGTGCGACCATTGCTGGATGACGGCGCCAGCAAGGCGCAGGAGGCGACGCGCGACTACGTGCTGACGCTGGAGCACCCTGCCCTGCTGTCGGTGTTCGGCGGCAAGATCACGACATATCGGCGCCTGGCCGAGGCGGCGATGGCGAAACTGGCGCATCTGTTCCCCGGTATGGGCAACGCCTGGACCGCGGCGGCGCCGTTGCCTGGTGGTGATTTCCCTTGGGATCAGGTTGATCAGGTCAGTCGCGAACTCGCGCGGCGCTATCCTTTCCTGACGGAGAGCACCTGCACTCGGCTGGTGCGCGCCTACGGCACGGCCGCCTTCGACCTGCTGGGTGACGCGCGCAGCCTGTCGGATATGGGCCGCAGCTTCGGCGCCGATCTCACCGAGCGCGAGGTCGACTGGATGGTCGGCCACGAATGGGCGGCCTCTGCCGATGACGTGCTATGGCGCCGCAGCAAGCTTGGCTTGCGGCTTACCAACGACGAAGCGAACACGATCGACGATTGGCTTGCTCAATCTTCGTCGTCGAACAGGATGCGGTTGGCTGCGCCCTCCAGGTCCTCATACTGACCTGAGCGCAGCGACCACAGGAACACCGCAAGTCCGCCGCCGCCCAGAAACAGGCTGGCTGCCAGCAGATACAGAACCACATTCATCGCGTGCGACCTTGCAGGCGAAAGCTGTTGGCCAGCACCAGCAGCGAGGAACTCGACATCGCCGCGGCGGCCAGCCATGGCGTGACGAATCCAGCCACCGCCAGCGGCACCATCAGCAAATTGTAGCCGATCGACAGCACGAGATTCTGCCGCATCACCGACCGCGCGCGCCGTGCGGTCTCGATCAGGCTGGCGACCGGTGCCAGCAGATGACCCTGGAACACCACGTCGGCGACCGTCTGGCTGATGTCGGCCGCACTCGCCGGCGAGGCGGACACGCTCGCGGCGGCAAGCGAAGGGCTGTCGTTGAGGCCATCACCGACCATCAGCACCTTGCGGCCGTCGTTGGCCAGCGCCTCCACTGCTGCGACCTTCTCCACCGGTGAACACGCGGCCATCCACGATTCTATGCCCAACGTGGCTGCGACGGGCGCGACCGCGGCCCTGGTGTCGCCGGACAGCAGGCGAACGTCGATGCCGAGATCGCGCAGCCGATGCAGCGTCGCGGCTGCATCCGGCCGAAGCGTCTCAGCGAAGCGGAACGCGACCGCTGCGTGGCCGGGACGCGACAGCCATAGCTCGGGACCTTGTGCCTCCCCCTGTTCGCCGGTCGCGAAGCTGCGGCTGCCCAAGCGAATGCCGTCTGCCTCCAGTCCGCAGCCGGGATGCTCGACCACGCCTTCGGCAACCGCCACTGGTCCCGATGCCGCCAGCAGCGAGCGCGCCAGCGGATGACGGCTGCCGGCGGCGAGCGATGCCGCGACGCGCAGGGCCTCCTGATCGGCATCCTGCGCCAGCAGCATCGTCGGTTCCGTCAGCGTGCCGGTCTTGTCAAAGACGATCGTATCTACATCGGCCAGCCGCTCCAGCGCGGTTGGCGACTTCAGCAGCACGCCGGTGCGGAACAGCCGGCCAGTGGCGATCACCTGCACCACCGGAACGGCGAGCGCCAGCGCGCAGGGACAGGTGATGATCAGCACCGCGCTTGCGGTCAGCAGCGCCGCACCCGCGGCCGCGTCGGCCACCAAATACCACCACAGGAACGTCGCCAGCGCGGTGAAGTGGACCGCCGGTGCATAGCGTCGTGCCACGCGGTCTGCGAGCACGACGAACCGCGATCTCCGGGATTCGGCAGCTTCGATCAGCCGGGCGCATTCGGCGAGCAGCGTGCCGTTGCCGGTGGCGGTGGCACGGACCACCAGCGCCTCTCCCAGGTTCAGCGTGCCGGCGAACACCAGCGTGCCGGGCGCCGCGGTCGCCGGCAGGCTCTCGCCGGTGACCAGGCTGGCATCAAGCAGCGATGAACCGCGCTCCACCACGCCATCAATGCCGATCCGCTCGCCCAGGCCCACCAGCACGCTATCGCCGATAGCGACCGAGTGCTGGCTGCGGCGCTCAACGCTGCCATCCGCCAGCAGCACCGCCACGTCCGACGCACGCAGTGTCAGCAGCTGCTCGGCTGTGGCGCGGGCCTTGCCGCGTGCACGATGGTCCAGCACGCGGCCGATCAGCAGGAAGAACAGCAGCGTGATCGCGGAATCGAAATAGGTGTGCTCGCCGCCCTGCATGGTCTGCACCAGGCTCATGCCGGTGACCAGGATCACGCCGATGCTGATCGGCACGTCCATGTTGCTGCGCAGGTGGCGCAACGCAGCGGCAGCCGACGTGAAGAACGGCCGGCCGGCGTAGGCGATCGCCGGCATGGCGATCAGCGCCGACACCCAGTGCAGCAGGTCGCGTGTCGCCGGCCCCATATCGTGCAGCAGGCCGCCCGCCTCCCCCGCCCAGATGCCGATCGACAGCAGCATGACGTTGGCGGCAGCGAAGCCGGCGACCGCGAGCGCGCGGATCAGCGCACGGTCGGTGCTGTCGCGCGCGGCGGCGAGCGCGGCAGGGTCGAACGGGACGAGCCGGTAGCCGAGACGCTCGATCGCGTCGACCAGCGCTGATGCGCGCTCGGCGGTACCGCGCCAGGCCAGGCGCAGGTGGCGCGTCGTCATGTTGACGCGGCCGCGCAGGATATCGGGCTCGCGCGCCAGTACGGACTCGATCAGCCACACGCAGGCACCACATTGCAGGCCGTCGATTGCCAGCGTCAGTTCGTGTGTGCCGTCGGGTTGCACGACGATGAAACGCGAGAGGTCGCGGTACTCGGCTGGTTCCGGACGCGGCGCACGCAGCGTGGGATCGATGATGCGCTGCGCATAGTATCGGCCCAGGCCGAGAGCCTGGATGGTCTCGTAGGCAGCGGCACAGCCGGGGCAGCAGAAGCGGCGACCGATGGGGGCTGGCTGGTGGCAGTGCAGACAGGCGGTTACGCTCGCTCCCCTACCCTCCCCCGCTTCGCGGGAGAGGGAGTTCAGCGCCCCCTCTCCCGCGAAGCGGGGGAGGG
>DASSRN010000147.1:0-2705 GCA_035701785.1 Acetobacteraceae bacterium
TGCGGAGCACCTGCACCATCGTGAAGTCCTGTCCGCCCGCGCCCGCAGCCGTTCCGGCAAGCGAAGCCTGCGGCGCCCGGCGCACCAGGAACGCGGCAGGGAGCACCAGCGCCCAGGCCAGTGTGCCGATTACCAGCAGCGCGCTGCGCCAGTCGTGGGTGGTGATCAGCCACCGCGACAGCGGCGCAATGAACAGCGAACCGAGCCCCATGCCGGCGGAGACCAGCGCCACCGCGAGGCTGCGGTGCGTGGTGAACCAGCGGGTGATGGTAGCGATCAGCGGCGCATAGAAGCTGCCCGCCGCGAGCCCGACCAGGATGCCGAACAGCAGCTGGAACTGCCATAGTTCTGCGGCGTGGCTCGCGGTGATCAGCCCGAGGCCCAACAGCACGCCGCCCGCCAGCACGACGGCGCGCGTGCCGAACCGGTCGGACAGCGAGCCCCACAGGAACGAACCGAAGCCCATCGCAAGGAAGTTGAGCACCGCAGTGAACGAGATGCCGGCGCGCGTCCAGCCCATGTCCTGCGCCATCGGCTGAAGATAGACGCCCAGCGACATCATGCTGCCCATGCCGATGCAGGTCATCACCATGCCGGCGCCAACGATCACCCAGCCGTAGAACACCTTCATGGACTATTCTCCGTGGCAGCACGCGCCGGCTGCATCGTAGCGGTCGTGGTGGCGCACCCAGTCGGTGAGGTTGCCGTTGACGGTCTCGTTGCGCCCCTTCGGCGTGATGTCAAGGAAGGCGTAGCTGCCGAGAAACAACTCGCCACCGCGCGCGAACGACGAATAGGTGTGGAAGATCTGGCCGGATTCGTCCTGGTAGAACACGCTGCGGCCGGACAGTTCGTCGATCACGCTGGCGCCCTCGCGGTAATTGTAGGTCGCGTTGCCGCTGGCAATCTGTTCAGGCGTAAACGATACGTTGAAGTCGAAGTTGAAGTCGCTGCCGTAGGACGACACCCAGCGCACGTTCCAGCCCATCCGGCGCCGGAACGGCTCGGTCTTCGCCAGCGGCGCGCGCGCGACGACGACATAGGACACATCGTGGTGCGCAAGGTGCACCAGCGCCCCCTGCGTGTGGTCGAGCTCGAACGAGCAGCCGACGCAGCCTTCCGACCAGTCCGGGCCGAACATGAAGTGCTTGACCACGAGCTGGCTGCGCCCGTCGAACAGGTCGGTCAGCGTCACCTGGCCTTCGGGTGCTTCGAACACGTAGGGTTTGTCCACCCGTACCCAGGGCAGCGCGCGGCGTTCAGCGCTCAGCGTATCGCGAAGATGCGTGAACTCCTTCTCCTTGCGCAGCAACTCCTTGCGCGCGGCGAGCCATTCATCGCGTGAGACCACCTGATGTTGCATGAGCCTACTCTCCTTGCGCTGTCAGATACTCGGCGAGGCGTTCCAGCGTGCTGCTCCAGCCGGCCACGTGCTCGTCGCGCCGTTCGCTGTTCGCGAACACGCCCTGGCGCAGCGTGAGCCGCGTCTTCGCGCCATGCTCCTCGAACGTGACGGTGGTCAGCAGCTCGTGTTCCAGCGAACCGTCGGGGCGTTCCCAGGCGAAGGTGAACGCGACGCGCTCGGGTTCGACGATCTCGCGATAGACGCCGCGCTTCCAGTACTCGGTGCCCTGGGGCGAGCGCATCGCACAGCGATAGGCGCCGCCGACGCGCACGTCCATCTCGCAGTGGAAAACTGTGAAGCCCTGCGGCCCCCACCAGCGGACAACATGCTCGGGCGCCATCCACGCCTTGAACACCAGCGCACGTGGCGCATCGATGATGCGCGTAATGACGAGTTCGCGCTGCCGCGTATCAGTGTCGACGACCACGGCGCCTCTCCTTGCCTTGCAGCTCTTCCAGGTAGTCCTCAAGCCGGTCGAGACTCTGTTCCCAGAAGATGCGGTAATGCTCGAGCCAGTCGGACGCGCCTTTCAGCGGCTGTGCCTCAAGCCGGCATGGCCGCCATTGCGCCTCGCGTCCTCGCGTGATGAGACCGGCACGCTCCAGCACCTTCAGATGCTTGGAAATCGCCGGCAGGCTCATCGCGAACGGCTCGGCGAGTTCGGTCACCGAGGCCTCCCCTGACGCCAGTCGTGCAAGGATCGCACGTCGCGTCGGATCGGCGAGCGCGGAGAAAGTGCGGGTGAGCGGATCGGCACGCATTTCAGTGAACCGAAAAGATAAATAACCGATAGGTTAACTACGGGCGTGACGTGCGTCTGTCAAGCGGCTCAAATGGCACCGGGGTGAAGGGGAGGAGAGATGATGGCACGCGCACGTGCGCCGATCATGGCGATGGTCCTGGCGATGCTGCTTGCAGCGGGCACGCCGCCAGCCCGCGCGCAGGACTACGCGGCGATTGTCGCGGCAAGCGACCGCAGCGACGCCGACCGCAAGACCGACGAGAGACGCGATCCGGTGGACCTGCTGACGTTCACCGGAGCCAAAACCGGATGGACGGTGCTGGATATGGGCGCGGGTGCAGGCTACAGCACCGAACTGATGGCGCGCTGCGTCGGCCCGAGCGGCAAGGTCTACGGCCAGAACGACGCCGACAACGACAAGCTGCGCGCACGGATGCCGATGCCGGTGATGCGCAATGTCGTGCTGCTGGTGCGCCGGTCCGACGATCCCGTGCCGTCCGATGTGCACGACCTCGACCTGATCACCTACTTCTTCGCCTATCACGACACGACCTACAT
>DASSRN010000148.1:0-2622 GCA_035701785.1 Acetobacteraceae bacterium
GAACCGGTTCGACGGGATCATCAACGAGGAGTGCCAGCGCTACTCGGAATGCGCTGGCCTGGCCGAGTATGTGAAGCGCGGCAAGCTGGCCGTGGACGTGGAGTACCGCAAGCGGGTCGCGCTGGACTGCGCTCAGTCTAAGCGGCTCGGTGTCCCCTTCATGCTGAAGGACCTGAACCTGGCGGGCGCGAACGATCGCGGATACCTACGCACGATCTGCTGACAGCCTCTGCGTGTGAGCCCGCCAGCAAGTTACGGGCTGACATGCCCCCGGAACTTGTCCGGCGGGCGCGTCCCCCATTGCGAGCGCAGCCCCTCCTCCGCCGGCACCAGGTTCCCGCCGTTGCGCGCGTTCAGCCGGTCGGTGTCGGCCCAGTGCTCGTGCACGCGGCCCCAGGGATCGGCCCAGTAGTCGTACACCTGGCTGCCCAGCAGATGCCGGCCGATGCCCCACATGTGCTCGTACTTGCCCAGCCCGTTCAGGTACTCGTGGCCGATGAACACGTCGTCGATGTCCTGCACCTCGAACGAGAAGTGGTTGAGCCCAGCGCGCTCGTTGCGCATGCAGAAGAACGCGTGGTGGTCGACATAGTCGTCGCCGGCGTCGATCCGGCTGAACTGGCCGATGATGTTGTCCTGCTCGCCGGCGAACACGTCGTCCGAGCGGATCAGCCCCAGCGTCTCGCGGAACCAGCGCACCGTCTCCTGGTTGCGCGGTGACCCGAGTACCGCGTGGCCGATGCGCTTGACGCTGGACGGGCCGGCAGCGAAGCGGATCACTTCGCCCGCGCGCTTCAGCGGTTCGGCACCGGAGTTGATCGCCTGGCGCTCGACAAGGATCGGCTGCACCGGCTCAATGCCGTGCACGACCTCGATCGTGTAGCCATTCGGCTCGCTCAGCCGCACACGGCGTCCGCCGCCTGGCTCATCCAGCGTCTCGATGCCCGAGGCGCCCGGCAGCTTCGCCGCCGCCTTGAGCTCATCCTCACTGGTCACTGCCCAGGCGAAGCCCCGGAACCTGGGATCGCCTTTCTCGGTGATGTGGATGTGGTGCACCGGATCGGTGCCGCGCATGTAAAGTGCCGTTGGCGTGCGAGCCGCCCGCACCATGCCGAACGCAGTCAGGAACTCTTCCTGCGCATCGAGGTCCGGCGAGCGCAGCCGGCCATATGCAAGATCGCGCACCTTGAAAGCCGCCATCGGATCACCCTTCCGGTTCGGTCGTTGCTTCTGCGTCGAGCGTGGCCGCATCGCCGCCTTCCTGCAAGCCGAGATCGAACGCGATGCAGTCGCGCAGCACGCGTGCCTTGAAGGCCGGATCGACCAGCGCGAGATCAACCAGGTCCACCTTGTAGGGCAGGTCGGATTCCGATAGCGCCTCGGCAATCGACCCCATCACGTCCAGGTCGAGCGGCCGCCCCCATTCGAGCGCAAGGTCCAGATCGGAGTAGCGCCGCGCGCCGCCATGGGCGCGCGACCCGAACACCCATACACGCACATCCCGCGGCAAATGCGCGCACAGAGCCTCGCGCAGGATGCGGATGTGCCCCTCCTGCATGTCCGGCGCGGCGGTCACCCCAGGCGCCGTGCCAACCAAGCCCCCACGGCTTTTGCCGTCTCGGCATCAGCGTCATTGTCCGTTCGCGCCAAGCCCTGGAGATAATCCCTCAGCACCTCTTCCAGAGGCCGTCCCTCACGGCGCGCCGCAAGCACCTTCGGCAAGGCATCCGGAACACGCATCCAGAAGTCGTACTCCTCGAGGGACAGCCCCAGATATTCGTGTATCGCCTGTTGCTGACCATCGCCCCCGTGCCACTGATCGACGAAATCATCGATCTGGTCAGGAGTGGCGCGTCCTTGGCTGTAGAGATCGAAAAACGTCGGCAGCCTGGGCCGGACCTGCGAGCTAGACATTAATCCGCCTTCCTCGCACAGCGAGTTTGATCAAGGCGCCGGTGACTGCATCCACGCTGCCCAGGTGCTGACCGCGGGCATTGAAGACCTCGACCTCACCGTGCAATCCATCCCAGGTGAACAAACGCTTTCTGTCCTTGCTACGCCAACGCCGATCACCGTGCACGAAACCCAGATACTCGCATGCATCCAGGAACGAAGGCGTTGGAATCGGCCTTCGTCCCATCAGTTCTTATTCTGCCGCCAGCTTCTCCGCCTCCTGCGCCGCCTTCAGTTCGGCGGCCTTGGCCTCCACCAAGTCCACGATGTGATCCACCATCTCGCGGCCGTCGATCGTGTGGTCGGTCTTGCCGGCACGGTAGATCATGTGCCGGCCGTTGCCACCGCCGGTCAGCCCGATATCGGTCATCAGCGCCTCGCCGGGACCGTTCACCACGCAGCCGATGATCGACAAGGTGAGCGGTGTCTCGATATGCGCCAGCCGATCCTCCAGCGTCTGCACCGTCTGGATCACGTTGAAGCCCTGCCGCGCACAGGAAGGGCACGAGATAACCTTCACACCACGATGTCGTATCCCCAGCGCCTTCAGCAGGTCCCAGCCGACCCGCACCTCCTCCTCCGGTTCGTCCGACAAGGAGACGCGCAATGTGTCGCCGATCCCTGCCCACAGCAGAGAACCCAGCCCCACCGCCGACTTCACCGTGCCCA
>DASSRN010000149.1:0-3320 GCA_035701785.1 Acetobacteraceae bacterium
GTGGCGTGGATCGTGGAGCGGGCAAGGATCGCAAGAGGCACGCACAGTTCTCCCCCTCCCGCAAGGGGAGGGGGAGAGCAGCTTGCCCTCCCAGCGGCTGCGGCTCCTCGACATCGGCTGCGGCGCCGGCATCGCCGCGGAAGCGTTCGCCCGCTGCGGCTTCGACGTGTTGGGCCTGGACGCCGCCGACGGTGCCATCGCAGCGGCACGGGCCCATGCCCAGGGCCAGGACCTGCCGCTCGCCTACCGCACCGGCTCGCCCGAAGACCTCGTGTCAGAGCGCGCACAGTTCCCCGTCATCACCGCCCTGGAGGTGATCGAGCACGTCCTCGACTCCGAAGCCTTCCTGGCGACGCTCGCCGCCCTCCTGGCACCCGGCGGCCGCCTCTTCCTCTCCACCCTCAACCGGACGCCGCGCTCTTTCCTCGCGGCCAAGGTCGGCGCCGAGTACCTGCTGCGCTGGCTGCCGATCGGCACCCACGACTGGCGCCGCTTCATCACCCCCCAGGAACTCGCGGCCATGCTGCGCGGCGCCGGACTACGGGTGACCGACACCGCCGGCCTGATCGCCGATCCGCTGACCGGCCGCTGGAGCACCGGTCGCGACTTGTCGGTGAACTACCTGATGGCCGCCGCGGGCTGATCAGCCGTCGGCGCGCGGCACCCAGGGAATGCGCGAGACCTCGATCCCCTCATCCGCCAGGGACTCGGCCTGCTCAGGAGTCGTCTCGCCGTAGATTCCGCGCTTCTCGCTCTCGCCGCGGTGCATCTTGCGTGCTTCTTCGGCGAACTGCGGCCCGACGTAATCGCAGTGCTTCTCCACCTCGGCCCGCATACGCTGCAGCATGGCGCGCACATGCGCCGGCATCGGGCCGGCAGCAGCGGTGTCCTGTGCAGGCTGCGGCGGCTGCGGCGGCGCGACCGGCACCGGCAGCGCCTCGCGCGTAGCGACCGCCGGGCGCATCAGCGCGCGCTCCACCTTGGTGTCCCCGCAGTGCGGGCATTCCACCATGCCGCGCTTCGCCAGCCGCTCGAACGCGGCGCTGTCCTTGAACCAGCCGTCGAACGTGTGGTCCTGACTGCAATGCAGGTCGTAATGGATCATGGCCTATTCCAGATGGCCAATTCTGGCACTCTCCGCAAGAGAGTGCCAGCCGATTGCGACAGCTTTGTTGCTATTCGGCATGCAGCAGCGGATCGAGCTTCCCCGACCGGTCCAGCGCCACCAGGTCGTCACAACCGCCAATATGCCGGCCGCCGATGAAGATCTGCGGCACAGTGGTGCGCCCGGAGCGACGGATCGACTCCTCGCGCTCCGCCGACCCATGCGGTGCATCGATCTCGCGGAACTCGACATGCTTGCCGCTGAGCAGGTGGACGGCGCGGGCGCAGTACGGGCACCACGGCTGCGTGTAGATTTCGATCTCGGGCATCGACGACTCCTTCCCGTTACAGAATCGGGACTCGGAGTGAAGGGCGCAAGGGTCAGCGAGGTGCCGTTCTCCTGCGCAGGATCTCCAGCATGGCATCGAGCCCAAGGATGTAGGAGTGCATGCCGAAGCCGGTGATCACGCCTTCCGCCACATCGGACAGCACGCAGTGGATGTTGCGCTTGGCGATGCTGCTGATGTGCACCTCGACGTAGGGCAGCGCTGCACCTTTGATGCAGTCCTTCAGCGCGAAGCCTGCGTAGGTGAAGCCGGCCGGATTCATCACCAGCCCATCGACGCTCTCGTCCACGGCACGATAGATGCGGTTGATCGCCTCACCTTCGACATTGGTGTAGAAGATCTCCAGTTGGTAACCATGATCGCGAGCATGCCGCTGCAGCATGGCGTCCAACTCGGCCGGAGTGGTCGAGCCATAGATCGCCGGCTCGCGACGGCCGAGAAACGTGAGATTGGCGCCCTGCAACAAAAGGATCTTTGCCATTCCCGGGCCCCTCGCACTGGACGAGGGGTTGTATCACTGACCGGCAAGCGTGTCGCTTGCTGCTATTCCGTACACAGAGTGTTGCATTCTGCCTGCGCATCCGCGATGGTCGCGGCGCGGTGCAGGTGACACCGAAAGGGAAAATGGCGGTTAAGGGAAACGAACGCGAGCGTGGCCTGTTCCACCTTGTGATGATCAAGCCATCGCACTACGACGAGGATGGCTATCCTATTCAATGGCTTCGTTCGGCAATTCCTTCGAACACGCTGGCCTGTTTGAACGCGCTCGGCGAAGATGCGCAGTGCCGCGCGGTGCTCGGACCCGACGTTGAGATTCGTCTCCATACATATGACGAGACGAATCGGCGCGTGCGGCCGGACCGCATCATTTCTGAGATCAGCCGCGCCGGCGGCAAGTCGCTCATTGCGCTGGTCGGTGTGCAGAGCAACCAATTCCCACGCGCGATCGATCTCGCGCGACCGTTTCTCGCTGCGGGATGTCCGGTCGCGATCGGCGGCTTCCATGTGTCCGGCTGCCTCGCGATGTTGCCGGAGATGCCGCCGGAGATGCGCGCGGCGCAGGACCTTGGCATCGCATTCTTCGCCGGCGAGGCCGAGTCGGGCCGGCTGGACGCGGTGATCCGCGATGCCTGGTCAGGGAACCTGGCGCCACTCTACAACTTCATGGACGACCTGCCGGGACTGGAGGGCGAACCGCCACCGATACTGCCGCGCCAGCACGTGCGCCGCACATCGGGCTCGCTCTCCAGCATCGACCTCGGTCGCGGCTGTCCGTATCAATGCTCGTTCTGCACGATCATCAACGTGCAGGGGCGCAAGAGCCGCTTCCGCTCGCCGGACGATCTGGAGATGATCATCCGCAAGAACGTCGCGCAGGGCATCAAGCGGTTCTTCATCACTGACGACAACTTTGCACGCAACCGCCATTGGGAAGCGCTGTTCGACCGGATGATCGCGCTGCGCGAGGAAGGCCTGAACATCGGCTTCACCATCCAGGTCGATACGCTCTGCCACCGCATTCCGAACTTCATCGCCAAGGCGGGACGCGCCGGCGTGCGCCGGGTGTTCATCGGGCTGGAGAACATCAATCCGGAAAATCTGCTGGCCGCCAAGAAGCGGCAGAACCGCATCACCGAATATCGCGCGATGCTTCAGGCGTGGCGTGAAGCCGGCGCGATCACCTATGCCGGCTACATCATCGGCTTTCCCGGCGACACCAAAGCATCGATCCTGCGCGATGTGGAGATCATCAAGCGCGAACTGCCGCTCGATGTCCTGGAGTTCTTCTTCCTGACGCCGCTGCCCGGATCCGAGGACCACAAAAAGCTGTGGCAGCAGGGCGCCTGGATGGATCCCGACCTGAACAAA
>DASSRN010000150.1:0-7043 GCA_035701785.1 Acetobacteraceae bacterium
GGCCAGCTCACCGGGGGCGTGGCGCACGACTTCAACAACCTGTTGATGGTGATCCTGGGCAACCTGCAATTGCTGCGCAAACGTCTGCCCGATGATCCTCGGCTGCTGCGGCTGGTCGATGGCGCCATGCAGGGCGCAGACCGCGGCGCCACGCTGACCAGGCGCATGCTGGCGTTCGCGCGCCGCCAGGAGCTGAAGCCGGAGACGGTCGATGTGCCGCGCCTGGTGGACAATATGGGCGAGATGCTGCGGCGGACGCTGGGTCCGACGATCCAGGTCGTCACCGCCTATCGTCCGGACCTGCCGCCGATCCGAGTGGATCCGAATCAGCTTGAGCTGGCGATCCTGAACCTTGCGCTGAATGCGCGTGATGCGATGCCGCATGGCGGGCGTGTGGTGATCGGCGGCAACAGCATCGCCGGTGCGCACGCGCCGAAGGAGCTCGGACCCGGCCGCTACGTCTGTCTGACTGTGTCCGATACCGGCGCCGGCATGGACGAGTTGACGCTGAAGCGCGCCGCCGAACCGTTCTTCACTACAAAGGGTGCGGGGAAGGGGACCGGTCTGGGACTGTCGATGGTGCATGGCGTCGTCGCGCAGTCGGGTGGCGCGATGCGCATCACCAGCCAGCCAGGCGACGGTACGACGGTTGAGCTATGGCTGCCGTTGTCCGAGACGGCCGACGTATCCGACGTTGTGCGGCCGGCGGCACGGTTCGGCGCCACGTCGCGTGCCTGCCGCGTGCTGGTGGTGGACGACGATCCGCTGGTCGTCGCCAGCACCGCCGCGATGTTGGAAGATGCCGGGCACGAGGTGACCGAGGCGCTGTCGGGCGCACGCGCGCTCGACATGCTGCGGCTCGGCACGACGGTGGACGTCGTGCTGACCGACCACGCGATGCCGGGGATGACCGGCGCCGAACTGGCACAGCAGATCAGGCAGCGTTGGCCAGAACTGCCGGTCATCCTGGCGACCGGCTACGCCGAGTTGCCGAATGGCGAAGACCCCGGCCTGCCGCGCCTGTCCAAGCCTTACATGCAGGACGAGTTGACAGAGCAGATCGCCAAGGCGATGACGCCGCCGGCGAGCAACGTCATACCGCTGAACACCGCGCGCAGCGCCTGACGGGCAGGACTGACACCGCAAAGCGCGCGGCAGCCTGTATAATCCGGCGCATGGATGAGACGCGTCTCACCGAGTTGTCGGACTGGCTGACCCGGGCGGGTCTTGCCGGCAAATCCGAGAGCGACATCGTCGCCGGCTTCTGCCAGCGATGCGTCGCCGCCGGGCTGCCGATAGGTGCCTGCGTGCTGTTCATCGACACGCTGCATCCAGTCTACGAAGGGCGCGCGTTCCGCTGGGGCTTCGGCCCAGACGAATCCCCACTGGTCGAATATGGCCGCACCAACCCCGACACGCTTGCCGCCACCGGCTATAACCCCGAGGACGTCAGGATCGCCGAGTTGTGGCGGCGCAGCGCGCACTACAGGATGGTGCAAACTGGTGAATCTTTCCTGCGCCGCCGCCTCACCGCCGAAGCGGTGGGGGAATTCGGCCAGCTGGCTGATTGGCTGGCGGCGGGAATGACCGACTATGTCGCGATTATCAGCCGCTTCGCGGCTGAAAGCGTCATGGGCGACATGGACGGCGTATATACGTCGTGGGGAACCAGCGCGCCCGAAGGCTTCAGCGACGGCCAGATCGGCGTGCTTCAGCGCCTCGTGCCGTATCTCGCGCTCGCGATAAAGTCGGTATCGCTTGCGCGCATGACCGGGACGCTGATGGAGACCTATCTCGGGCGCGATGCTGGCCGGCGTGTGCTCAGCGGCCGGATCGTGCGCGGGATCGCCGAAAGGATCGATGCAGCAGTATGGTTCAGCGATCTGCGTGGCTTCACGCGTATCACCGACACCGCGCCGGAGCAGGTCATACCGCTGCTCAATGATTATGCGGATGCCAGCGTGTCGGCGATCCACGAGCATGGCGGTGACGTGCTGAAGCTGATCGGCGACGGCACGCTTGCCATCTTCACAACCGGCGATCGCATTCACGCCTGCAACGCCGCACTATCCGCCGCTATGGCCGCGCAGCGCAACGTTGCCGAATTGAGCCTGCGCCGGGCGGCGGCAGGCAAGCCGGTCACCGACATGTATCTCGGGCTGCATGTTGGCGAGGTCTTCTATGGCAATATCGGCGGCCGCGAACGGCTCGACTTCACCGTCATCGGCCCGGCGGTGAACGAGGCAAGCCGCATTGCCGCGATGTGCCGTTCGGCCGACCAGCCGATTCTGATGTCGGCGGCATTCGCCGGAGTCGGTGACATCCGGCGCCGCCTTGTTTCGGTCGGACGCTATGCGCTGCGCGGCGTGTCGCACCCGCAGGAGCTGTTCACGCTCGATCCTGACGCGTAGTCGCGCCTCCGCTAGCCAAGACTCTGCGGCTTGGCCATACTGACGACATAATGGAAATGTCCCTTGATCTTCTCGGCAACGCCGTCGTTTCCGGGCTGCTTCTCGGCGGGTTCTATGCCGCCGTCACGATCGGTGTGTCGATCTCGTTCGGAATGCTCGACATTGTCAACATCGCGCATCCGGCGTTCATCATCCTCGGTTCCTACATCGCCTATATTGCCAACACGACGCTGGGGATGGACCCCATTCTTGCCGCCGTCGTCGCGCTGCCCGCATTTTATCTGCTGGGTGCCGCAGTCTATCAGATCTACTATCTTGCGTTCGAGCGTCGCGGCGAAGAGGCACTGCGCGGGCTCGCCTTCTTCTTCGGCCTGCTGTTCATCACCGAAGTCGCGCTAGTGCTCGTGTTCGGCGTCGACTACCGGCTGGTCGAGGCGCCATACATCGGTCCGACGCTGCATCTGGGCGCCGTCGACCTGCCGCTACGCCTGCTGGTGCCATGCCTTGTCGCACTGGTGATGGTCGGCGGCTTGCAACTGTTCCTGTCGCACAGCTTCCTGGGCCGCGCGATCCTGGCCGTTGCGCAGGACCAGCTTGCACTGCGCCTGATGGCGGCGAACCCCACGCGCATCAAGCGCATCGCATTTGGGCTGTCGATCGCCACTGCGTCGCTGGCCGGCGCCGTGCTGATCGTGATCCAGCCGGTCGAGCCGTCGATCGGTCGCGACTATATCGGCCGCGTGTTCGCGATCTGCGTGCTGGGCGGCATGGGCAGCTTCGCCGGTACACTGCTTGCAGCACTGATTCTCGGAATCGTGGAGAGTCTCACCGCGACGTTCTACGGTCCGTCCTGGGCGCCGGCGGTGGCGTTCGGCTTCCTGCTGATCACCCTGGCGGTGCGGCCCGCCGGCATCCTTGGCCGCTGACGCTTGAGCGGGACCAAGTTCTTCCTCGCTCTGCTGATCGCGAGTGCCGCGGTGTTCGGCGCCGCCGGGCTGATCGGCAACCCCTACGTGTTCTTTGCCGGCTATGTCGTATTGCAGTACATCGCGCTGGCGACGGCATGGAACATCCTGGGCGGCTACACCGGCTATGTGAACTTCGGCACGGCTGCCTTCTTCGCTCTAGGCGCCTATACAACGGTAGCGCTGCACAAGCTGACGGCATTGCCGCTGCCGATCATGATGCTGGTCGGCGGGATCGTATCCGGCGTGGTGGGCCTCGGCACCGGATACCTGACATTGCGGCTGCGCGGCGCCTTCTTCTCCATCGCGACGCTGGCGCTGGCGGTGGTGGTGCAGACGTTGATCACCAACTGGAACTTCGTCGGAGGTTCACGTGGCGCCTATATCGTGCGACCCGCGACCGCGCCGTTGCTAGGCATCGACTATGTGCAGTACTTGTTCCTTGTCATGCAGGGGCTTGTGGTGCTCGTGCTGGTTGTCGCACGAGCCATCGAGCGCTCCCGCCTGGGCTATGGCTTCGCCACGATCCGCGACGATGAAGTGGCGGCGGAAGCGTCGGGCGTGCCGACGCTGCGTCTGAAGCTGTTGGCAACGACACTATCGGGTGCCTTCATGGGCATGGCCGGTGCGCCGCTGCCATATTACGTCACGTATCTCGACCCCGCATCGGGGTTCAGCCTGGCCTATGCGGTGAACGGCGTGGCGATGCCGCTGGTCGGCGGCACGTCGAGCTGGCTGGGCCCGGTAATCGGCGCTGTGCTTCTCGGAACATTGCAGCAGGTTGCGACGGTGACGATCTCGTCGGCACTCAACCTGCTGATCGTCGGACTGATGCTGGTTGCGTTCGTCATTGTGGCGCCGAATGGCATTCTTGGGCTGGTGCAGGTCCGGAGAAGGCGGTCGCGGGCATGACCGGCTGCCAGCCCGGCAACGCACTCCTCGAGGTGACCAGCCTCGGCAAGCGCTTCGGCGGTTTCGTCGCCCTCGAGGCCATCAACCTCGCGGTGCCCGAAGGCGAGCGCCTCGGCCTGATTGGCCCCAACGGTTCCGGCAAGAGCACGCTGGTCAACTGCATCAGCGGTACGCTGCGCCATGAAATGGGCAGCGTACGCTTTGTCGGCCAGAAGCTCGAAGGTCTTGCTGCCCACGAGCGCACGCGTCTCGGCCTCGCCCGCAGCTTCCAGCTGCCGCGGCCTTTCAACACGCTGTCGCTCGCCGAGAACCTGCGCGTGCCGCTGCTCTACACTGGGCGTCACACGACCCAGCCGATCGACCAAAGCTGCATCGATCTGCTCGACATGGTCGGGCTTGCCGACAAGGCGGATCGGCTCCCACGCGACCTGACGCAGATCGAGATGCGCAAGCTGGAGTTGGCGCGCGCCATGGCCGCGCGCCCGCGCCTGCTGATCGCCGACGAAGCGATGGCGGGCCTGTCGCACGCCGAAGTGGACGACATATTGGCATTGCTGATCAGGCTGAACGGGCAGGGCGTCACCGTGATCCTCATCGAGCACATCATGCGCGCGGTGATGCACTTTTCACAGCGGCTGGTCGTGCTGGTCGCCGGCCGCAAGATCGCCGACGGCGATCCGGCCGAGGTGGTGCGCGACCCTGATGTGGTGCGGGCGTATCTTGGCGAGTAGCCTGACGATCTCCGCGCTCGACGCCGGCTATGGCGCAGTGCGCGTACTGCACGACGTGTCGCTGTCGGTCGGGACTGGCGAGACGGTGGCGCTTCTCGGCACCAACGGCAACGGCAAGAGCACGTTGCTGAAATGCGTGATGGGCATCGTGCGGCCCACCGGCGGCAGCATCGTGGCGGAGATCGACGGCACACGCCACGAACTGATCGGGCAAGCGACCGAAGCCGTCGTAGAGCGTGGCATCGCCTTCGTGCCGGAAGGACGCCGGCTGTTTCCCAAGCTGACCGTCACCGAGAACTTGCTGCTGGGCGCGTTTCGCCGAAGCGCGCGGAGCGAGATAGCCCGTAACCTGGACTTCTGCCTGGAAACGTTCCCCCGCCTGCGCGAACGCAGCCGGCAGCTCGCCGGCAGTATGAGCGGCGGCGAACAGCAGATGCTGGCGCTGGCGCGTGCGCTGATGTCGGCGCCAAAAATCCTGCTGATCGATGAACCCTCGGTCGGCCTCGCACCGCTCCTGGTGGCGCGCACAATCGACAAGATCAAGGAGCTGAAGGAGGGCTATCACCTCACGGTGCTGATGGCCGAGCAGAACTTCACTCAGGCGATCCGCATCGCTGACCGCGGCTACGTTATCGTGCATGGCCGGATCGAGTTCGCCGGCGACTCCGCTGCGGCCCTGAACGACAACGAGCTGATCCGGCAATTCTATCTCGGCGCTTGATTCTGCGCCTCTCGCGTCGGCAACGTCACATATCCGACAGTGGCGAACGCAACTTTTTGCGCAGCGTTTCAGCGTGAGCCAATCCGCTCGCCATCGCGAGCGGCGCACCGTAGCACACCCTGCGAGGAACCATGAGATCACCACTGTTCTGGCTGGCGCTCACCGCGGCCTCGCTGCAGGCCGGATCGGTCCTGGCGCAATCACCGCCGACTGTGACTACGCCCGCACCAGCGCCGACGGTAACCGCCCCGGCCGTTATCCCCGGCGCGCCCGTTGCTCCTCTTACGGAAACCGATTCGCAGTTTGTGACCCTCCAGGTCGCCAACAATCGCGCGGAGTTCGAAGCGGCTCAGCTTGCATTGCAGCACAGCCAGAATCAGGAGGTGCGCAATTTTGCCAGCAAGCTGATCACGGACCACACGTATGCGGAAAACCAGTTGGCGCCGATCCTGGAAATGCATCACATGCAGGTTCAGCCTGCGCTGACGCAGGCACAACTGCAGGAAATGAGCCGGCTATCGCAACTTCAAGGACCGGCGTTCGATCACGCCTATGTCAATGCGATGGTGCAAGAGCACCAGTCGACGATCGACGAGTTCAATGCTGAGCTGGTGCACGGCTTGGATCAGCACGTGAGCGCCTGGCTGCAGAACACGAGGCCGATGCTGCTCCAGCATCTACAGATCGCTCAGCAGCTGCTGGCCACGTTGCCCAATCCCGGCTGATCTACACGACGGGCTGCAGCGACCAGACGTCTGCATCCGGACCAGGCGGCGAGCAGAAGATCGGCACTGCGTTCTGGGTCCGCATGTTCGGCTCGATCCCCATCGCCGAGCGTATGGCGCGGAACAGCGCGCCGTGCGCCACCACCAGGACCGCGGGAGGCTTCGCGATCGCACGGTTCGTCGCAGCCACCGCGCGGTGACGCAGCGCGTCGAATGTCTCGGCACCCTCAGGCGTTGCGGCACCGCTGATCCAGTCGGCGAACCACCCGCTCATCCCCTGACCTTCCTGCACGCCGAAGCCGACCTCGCGCAGATCCCGATCGATCGCGACCGGCAACCCCAGCGCTTCGCCGACGAACTCGGCCGTGACGCGCGCACGCGACAGCGGCGAGGCGACGATCGTCGCGATGCCCCGGTTGCGCAGCTTCTTCGCGGCAGCACGCGCCTGCGCTATGCCTACGTCGTTCAGCGGGATGTCGACGTTGCCCTGCGAGATGCCCTGGGCGTTCCAGTCGGTCTCACCATGCCGCAGATACCAGAACGGCACCGGCGACAGCGTGTCCGACTGGAACGCCCCG
>DASSRN010000151.1:0-6970 GCA_035701785.1 Acetobacteraceae bacterium
GCGAGATGGAGGACTGTCTTCGCAGCAGGCTGGCGATCGAGGCCGACCTCAAGCGTGCGCTGGTCACCGAACAGCTGGAGGCCTTCTATCAGCCGATCTTCAATACCGTCACCGGCCATCTCTGGGGATTCGAGGCGCTGATCCGCTGGCACCACCCGACGCTCGGGCTGGTATCACCGATCGAATTCGTCCCGTTGGCCGAGGAGACCGGTCTCATCAAGTCGGTCGGTGCATGGCTTGTCCGGCGCGTGTGCGCGGACATGGCGCAGATTCCTTCGCCGCTGAAGATCGCGGTCAATCTTTCGCCCCGGCAACTCGAGGACGACGAGTTGATCGAGGATATCACCGAAGCGCTGAACAGCTCGGGGATGGACGCCGGCCGGTTCGAGTTCGAGATCACCGAGTCCACCCTGCTGAACAACAACACGCGGAGCCGCTTCATTCTGTTGGCCCTGCGTCGCATGGGAGCGACGATCGCGCTCGACGATTTCGGCACCGGCTACTCGCCGCTCACCTATCTGACCAGATTCCCGCTGGACAAGCTGAAGATCGATCGCTCCTTCATCAGCCAGATGGCGACACGCCAGGACGCCGCTGCCATCGTGCGCACGATCGTGCAGCTTGCGCACCAGCTGCACATGACGACGACCGCCGAAGGGGTCGAGACGGAGGAGCAGCTGCAGCTGATCAGAAAGGCCGGATGCACCAACGTGCAGGGCTACCTGCTCGGCCAGCCAATGGCACTCGGCGATGTGGTCAACCGCATCGGTCCCGAGCATATCTTGCCTGCAACGTCGTGGAGTGCAACGCGCTCGTCGGGCAACGATGCGACAAGCAGCCACGAGTTCGCCGATTGAGGTCGGGTGGCGGGAGCAGGTCCCGCCACCGGCCACCGGCGCTCAGCCGTTGACCTGCCGGATCAGTGCGGCCCACCTGTCGAGGATGGGCAGCACGGTATCCCCCTTTTCCGCCGGCAGGCTGACACAGGCACGCACGACGCCCAGGTCGCGATAGCGCTTGAGCGTGTCGGCATTGTCTGCACAGCCGAACAGCGTGATCGGGCAGGACGCCTCATCGCGGCCAGCCTCTTTCAGCATGTCACGGATCTTGCCGATTGCGGGAACGATGTCGCCCCGGCCAGCAAGCGGGATCCAGCCGTCGCCGTAGCGCACCGCACGCCGCGCCGCCTGCGGAAAGGCACCGCCGACAATCACCGGCGCATGCGGCTTCTGCACGCATTTCGGCCAGGCCATCATCTCGGGGAACTGCACGAACTCGCCGTGATATTCGGCCTTCGACCTGGTCCAGATCGCCTTCATCGCCTCCACGCGTTCGCGGACCAGCTTGGCACGCGTTGCGAACGCCGTGCCGTGGTCTTCCATCTCTTCGGCATTCCAGCCGACGCCGATGCCGAACAGGAAGCGCCCGCCGGAGACCTGATCTATCGAGGCGACCAGCTTGGCGGTCTGGATCGGATCGCGCTGGTTCACGAGGCAGACGCCGGTGCCGACCTTCAGGCTCTTGGTCGCCATGGCCGCGGCGGTCAGCGTCACGAACGGGTCCATCGCATCGTAGTACTGCTTCGGCAGATCGCCACCGCCAGGAAACGGCGAGCGGCGCGATGTGGGGATGTGCGAATGCTCAGGCGCCCAGACCGACTCGAAGCCGCGGGCTTCGAGAGCCTGTGCCAGTTCGGCCGAGGTCATTGAGTAGTCGGTGAAGAACATCGACGCGCCGAATTGCATGGTGTTGGCTCCCTTGCCTGAGGTTGGTCTCGCGTGAGGCTACGGGATTGGGCGATCTCAGGCGAGCCGGGCGCGCGAGCGACTGGTCGAGCACCCGCTCTGCCTGCATCATCGCTGCGGCCATGCGGGAGGCGAATATGAGAGTGACCGGCGCGTGTCATTGCGGACAGATCGCCTACGAGGCGGAGGTTGATCCGGCCACCATCCGGATCTGTCATTGCACGGATTGCCAGAAGCTGACGGGCACGGCATTCCGTGCCACCATCCCGAGCCTGCCGGGGACATTCAGGCTCAAGAGCGGTGCTCCGAAGACCTACATCAAGACCGCTGAAAGCGGCACGCAGCGTGCGCACGCTTTCTGCCCCGAATGCGGGACGCCGATCTACTCGGCGCCCCTCGAATCCAGTCCGCGCAGCTACGGGCTGCGGGTCGGCGTCATTGAGCAGCGCGCCCAATTGGCAGCACCGGCACGGCAAATCTGGTGCCGTTCCGCATTGCCTTGGTCGATGAACCTCAGTGCGGTCGGACAATCGGACCGGCAATAGCCCTATGCCGTGTTGCTTCCTTCCGGTTCAGGCAAGCCGCTTCGCAGGTTCTCACGGCCGGCGTCGATGAGCTCTGCCAGCCTTTCATAGCCCTCGGCGATCTCAAGGCAGGTCGTGGCCTGCGGGTCGGCCACTGGCAGCAAAGCCGCCCTCTGTCGCCATGCCTCGGCGCGCTGGCGATACACACAGGGATCCCAACTTTCCGGCATGCGCTGCTGTTCCCTCAACCTTGATGGACGTTCCGACGTTCTCAAGCGCATGACAGTAGAAGAGGCGCGGCAGCGGGCTGCCCGCTACAGGCGACTCGCCTGCCAGATAACAGACGATCAGACCAGCCGAGAGCTGCTCAGGCTCGCGGCCGAATATGAGGCATTGATCGAACGAACCCTCACAACCTCCGGCCCCACGGGCACCGGCGGTGACCCCCTCTCAGGCGGGTCATCCTAGAGTCTATGCACTTGCAACTCGCAGGTAGGGCGCCCGAATGCGAATTCCACTAAGAATTCGCCATTACAACGGCTGGCGCCTCCGATACCCGAGCCCAGGCGAATGCCACCACCTGCACATTGCTGCCAGCATCTAAAAATCACAACCACCTCTCATCCTTGCGTGTGGACAACAACCAATGGTGCGGATAGTTCGCAACTCATTCCACCTGGAGACGATATTTTGTGATTGTGCAACCGTACGCATCAACACCTCGCAGGACGGCACAAATCTCTGGTTCTTCCGCGGAAGGAATATGGACATTTTCCCGTCCATCAACCTAATCTCGCAGCCAGGGACGACAGCAACGTGCAGACGCGCCGGAATATTCCAGTCGCTTTGATGTCAGCGCCGAAGTGGCTTGAACTGGCTGCTGAGATCAGGGAACTCGCCGCCGCCGCGCACTCTCCGGAGGTACGGTCGGCGCTGCGCGAGCTTGCCTTCACCTACACCGCATACGCCGCCGGTCTCGACGCATCCGGCGAGCAACATCGATGGTCGGAGTAGGAGCGAATTTGCGGCTGCGTGCGACCGTGCTGACCCTGTTGCTGACAGCGTGCGCCATTGAGCCGCCGATTCCACCAGAACTGAGGGACTGCCAGCCACCCGACACGCCGCCGCCGCCGCCCCTGGAAACAGGGCGCCACACGAGAGCCCAACTGCTGGCGCACGACACCGCTGAACGGCAAGCCCGTCGTGCGACGGAAGTTGCACTGTCCGAGTGTGCCGACAGGTTGACACAGCTCAACGCGCTTCTCGGTGGTCGCAACTGACTCCGGCGCGGAGTTGGCGCAAATTCGCTTCCCTGATGATCATGACCAACGATCTGGAAACCCGATGAATATCAGGCGTTGGGTATGGCGTGAGGCGGTATGCCGGCGTCCGAAGCCTGGGGCCTCTCGCGTCAGCGGCCCGAGTTGCGCCAGTGGGTAGCCGCGCGACGTAATGACGAAGGTCACGCCGGAGGCGGCGACCGGCAGCACCTCATACTCGCTCGGTTGCAGGTGTTTCCGCAGCGCCGCCGCTACCCTTACGCTACCTCTCTCTCAACCACCACCTTGGGCAGCTCCTCCGCCCCCAGCGTCTCGTGTGCCAGCAGCGCCGCCGCGCCCTCATCCAGTGCCGCCCGGTTCGCGCGCAAAATCCCCACCGCCCGGCCCAGCGCAGCGTCCAGATGTGCCCGCACCGCCTGGTCGATGTCGTGTGCGGTCTCGTCGCTGAACCGCCGCTGCTGCCAGAACACGCCTGGCTGGTTGAGGAACTGCCCCTGCTCGGTATCCCACGCCACCGGCCCCAGCTTCCGGTCCATGCCGAACCGCAGCACCATGCCGCGCGCGATGTCGGTCGCCTTCGCCAGATCATCCGCCGCGCCGGTGGAAACATCGTCGCCCAGCAGCGTCTCCGCCGCGCGCCCGCCCATCAGCACAGTCATCTTGTCCTCCAGCTCCTGCCGCCCCATCAGGAACCGGTCCTCGGTTGGCCGTTGCAGCGTGTAGCCCAGTGCGCCGATCCCCCGCGGGATGATCGACACCTTCTGCACCGGGTCGCTGCCCGGGATCGCCAGCGCCACCAGCGCGTGCCCCATCTCATGGTATGCCACCACCCGCCGCTCGCGCGGGATCAGGATGCGCGAGCGCTTCTCCAGCCCCGCGACGATCCGCTCGACCGCGCCGGTGAAGTCGTGCATGCCGATCGACGGCGCGCCCCGCCTTGTCGCCAGCACCGCCGCCTCGTTCGCCAGATTTGCCAGATCCGCCCCGGTGAACCCCGGCGTCAGCGCGGCGATGTCCTCCAGTTTCACATCGTCGGCCAGCTTCAGAGTTTTCAGGTGGATGCGCAGGATGTCCACCCGGCCCTTCTTGTCCGGCCGGTCCACCAGCACCTGGCGGTCGAAGCGGCCCGCGCGCAGCAGCGCCGGATCCAGGATCTCCGGCCGGTTGGTCGCCGCCAGGATGACGATCGCAACCGAGCGGTCGAACCCGTCCATCTCCGCCAGCAGCTGGTTGAGCGTCTGCTCCTTCTCGTCCTGCCCGGCCACCGGGTTGACACCGCGCGCCCGCCCCAGCGCGTCCAACTCGTCGATGAAGATGATGCAGGGTGCCGACCCGCGGGCCTGCTCGAACAGGTCGCGCACCCGGGCGGCGCCGACGCCCACGAACATCTCGACGAACTCCGCGCCGTTGGTCGAGTAGAACGGCACACCCGCCTCGCCCGCGACCGCGCGCGCAAGCAGGGTCTTGCCGGTGCCTGGCGGCCCCACCAGCAGGATGCCGCGCGGGATGTGCGCGCCGAGGCGGGTGAACTCCTCCGGCCGCTTCAGGAAGTCGACGATCTCGTGCAGTTCGTCCTTCGCCTCGTCCACGCCGGCGACGTCGGCAAAGGTGGTCTTCACGTCGGTCTCCGCCACCAGCTTGGCGCGCGAACGCCCGACCGACAGCAGGCCGCTGCCGAACCCGCCGCCACGGCCGCCCATCATCGCGCGCGAGGCGAACATCCAGATGCCGACGAACAGCAGCGGCGGCAGCACCCACGACAGGAGCGTGCCGAGAGCGCCGGCGTCGGTGGGCGTGCCGGTGAACTCCACCTTATGCTTTGCGAGTTGGCCGGCCAGGTCGGGCGGCACCTGCACTGTGGTGAAGCTGCTGCGGCCGTCCGGCATCGGGTCGGTCAGCGTGCCGCGGATGACGTTGCCGGCGACGGTGACCTGCTTGACCTTGCCGGCGTCGAGATACTGCTGGAACTGGCTGTAGGGGATCGCGTCCACGCCACCGGCGCCGCCGCCGAACAGGCCCAGCACCGAGATCGCCGCCAGGCCCGCGACCACCAGCCAGATCGACGACGGGATGTTGGGTTTGCGCAGTGCCACCGTATGCCTCCTGTCGTGCCGGCGACTGTGGGCTGCGGTGGGATCGGCAGCAACAGCGCCGCGCGAACCAATTCTTTACGACTGCGGTGTATTTCCGTCGGTTGCGCAACCGCGCAGCCATGCCAGGTTGAAGGACAAAACGACCGGTCCCTGGTTTCCCCGTCCCCAGGAGATGGGCCGTGTCGAACATCATCAATCTTGGCAACGCCGCGAACACGGCGACTTTCAGCACCGTCGATACGCTCACCTCCGGCGCGGGCGCAGACACGATCCGCCTGACCGGCGGCATCACCAACGCGTCGATCGACCTGGGGGGCGGCAGCGACGCGCTGACCCTGGGCAACGTGGCGAACAGTGCCACCATCGCCAATGTGGAGTCGCTGACCGGCGGCAGCCTCGCTGACACCGTCACCCTGGGCACCGCTTTGACCACCGGCATGCAGCTCGACCTCGGCGCCGGGTCTGACAAACTGGTGCTCGCCAATGCCGCCAATACAGGCACACTTGCAAACACCGAGACTATCGTCGGCAATGCCGGCGTCGACACCATCACCCTCGGCACTGCGCTCACCGGCGGCTCGATCGACCTCGCCGGCGGGGCCGATATCCTCACCTTCGCCAACGGCACCAACAGTGTCAGCCTGGCCAATGTCGAGACCATCACCGGCGGCACCGGCGCCGACACCGTCACCCTCACCGCCGCTGCCGCTAACGCATCCATCGACCTTGGCGGCGGCAGCGATGTGCTCACCCTGGGCGGCTTCGCCAATTCCGCCTCCGTCACCAACGTCGAGACACTGACCGGCGGAAGCGCCGCCGACACCATCACCCTGGGCAGCGCGCTCACCACCGCCATGCAGGTCGACCTCGGCGCCGGCAGCAACAAACTCACCCTCGCCAACGCCGCCAACACCGGCACAGTGAAGGATGTCACCAGCCTGACCGGCGGCACCGGTGACGACACCATCACCCTGGGTACCGCCATCACCGGCGGCGCCATCGACCTCGGCACTGGCAACAACAAGCTGACCTTCGGCAACTTCGCCAATTCCGCCACATTGGCCAACATCGAGACCATCGCCGGCGCAGCCGGCAACGACGCCGTCACCCTCGGCTCCGCCCTCTCCACCGCCATGGCGGTCGACCTCGGCGCCGGCAGCAACAAGCTGACCCTGGCGGCCGGCGGTAACACCGGCACCGTCAGCAACGTTCAGTCGCTCACCGGCGGTGCCGGCGCTGACGCCATCACTCTGGGCACCATCATCACCAACGGATCCATCGACCTCGCCGGCGGCAACGACACCCTCACCTTCGGCAACTTCGCCAAT
>DASSRN010000152.1:0-12203 GCA_035701785.1 Acetobacteraceae bacterium
CTGGTGCGGGCTGTCCAGACTGAACGCCGGGATGGCGACGTCGAAATTCTCGCCCGATGACGGTACCACCATGTGGTAAGCGCCGACCATGAATCCAGAGGGCGTATCGAGCGGCGTGCCGGAGGTATATTCGAAGCTCTCACCGGGCTCGAGCAGCGGCTGCTCGCCGACCACGCCGGCGCCATGCACGTGCTGGGTGCGGCCGCGGGCGTCGGTGATCTGCCAGGTGCGCCGCAGCAGTTGCACCGGCTCGCGGCCACGGTTCTCGATCTTCACCCGATACGCCCAGACGTAGTGGCCTTCGTCAGGCTGCGACTGATCCTCCAGGTAAAAGGATCGCACAGTGACGCAGACATCGCGCGTGATCTTTGAATACGCTTCCGCCATGGCAAGATCGGTGTGTTCGCCTCAGACGATGTGATTCAATGCGAGCGGCGCCGGCTTGTCCAGTACGCCCGGACCGTCGATGAACTGGTGGCATCAAGGTCGGCAAACATGCTACGGCTTCAATACGATCAGGAGCATGCCGGCATGACCAGGTTACTGTTCGCTCTCTCACTTTGCCTATCGGCGGGATCTCCCGTCGTGGCCCGGACGCTCGAGGTCGGTGAGGGCCACCAGTTCAAGCTGCCGAGCGAGGCGATTGCTGCGGCAAAGGACGGCGACACCATCGCGATCTATCCAGGCCAGTATTTCGATTGCGCCGTCGTCCAACAGAATGACCTGGTCATCGAGGGCAAGGGCGCCGGAGTGGTGCTCACCGACAAGCCGTGCGGCGGCAAGGCTCTCCTGGTCACCGACGGCAACAACATCACGATCCGCAATCTGACCTTGCAGCGGGCACGCGTGCCGGACGAGAACGGCGCCGGCATCCGCGCCGAGGGCGGCGATCTGACCGTGGAAAACTCACGTTTCCTGGACAACGAGAACGGCCTTCTCGCCGCCGATCACCCCGGCGCCAAGATCCGCATCATCGACAGCGAGTTCGTCGGCAACGGCAAGTGCAAGAATGCCTGCTCACACGCTGTCTACGTCAACCACATCGCGCTGCTGCACGTCGAGCGTTCGAAGTTTCTCGGCACCCACCTGGGGCACAATATCAAGTCGCGCGCCGCCCGCACCGAAGTCATCAACTCGGTGATCGAGGACGGGCCCGACGGCAGTTCCAGCTATCTGGTCGAGGCGCCGAACGGCGGATCGCTGATCGTCGAAGGCAATACGATGCAGAAGGGGCCGAAGACCGACAATCCGGCGACCGCCATCATGATCGGCGCCGAAGGCGTGAGCCAGCCGACCGAGGAGATCATCATCCGCAACAACACCTTTACCAATGATCAGCGACGTCGCACGAACTTCGTCCGCAATGTCACCGCGACCCGCGCACAACTGGTCGGCAACACGTTCAAGGGCGAAGTGCGGCCGCTCGACGGCGACGGTTCGGTGCAGTAAGCGCCCCGAGCTACTCTGCCGCCTGCGCCGTCTGTTGCGCGTCACCGGCCGCCAGCGCCTGACGCAGGTCGTCTTTCAGGTCGGCGACGTCCTCCAGCCCGACTGACAGCCGGATGACGCCGTCGGTGATTCCGAGTTTGGTCCGCTCCTCGGCGCCGATCCGCATGTGAGTGGTGGTGGCGGGATGCGTCGCCAGCGATTTCGCATCGCCCAGGTTGTTCGACATCGCGATCAGCCCGAACGCGTTCATCACTCCGAACGCACCTTCCTTGCCGCGCCCCACCTCGAATGTCACCACCGTCCCGCCGGCGGTCATCTGCTTCAGCGCCAGCGCCTGCTGCGGATGATCGGCGCGCGTCGGATACCACACGCGGGTCACCGCGGGCTGTTCAGCGAGGAAGTCGGCGATCCCAGCAGCAGCCCGGCTCGCCGCATCGATCCGCAGCGCCAGCGTCTCCAGCCCTTTCAGCAGCACCCAGGCATTGAACGGCGACAGCGCCGGGCCGGTGTTGCGGATGAACGGTTGCAGCGTCTCGGTGATCCACTTCGTGTTGCCAAGAACTGCCCCGCCCAGCACGCGCCCCTGGCCGTCGATATGCTTGGTGCAGGAATACACCACCACATCGGCGCCGAACTGCAATGGCTGCTGCAGCAGCGGGGTCGCGAACACGTTGTCCACCACCACGATCGCGCCGGCAGCGTGCGCCAGATCCGCGACCGCGCGAAGATCCACCAGTTCCAGCATCGGATTGGACGGTGTCTCCAGCAGCACAAGCTGCGCCGGACGCGACAGTGCCGCGCGCCATTGCGCGAGATCGGCGCAGTTCACGAACTCGGAGGTGATGCCGAATTTCGGCAGCAGCGTAGATACGATCCAGTGGCATGACCCGAACAGCGCGCGCGACGCCACCACGCGGTCACCCGCCTTCAGGTGCGCGAGCAGAGCGGCGCTTACCGCCGCCATACCGGTCGCCGTGGTGCGGCAGGCTTCTGCGCCCTCGATCAGACAGAGCCGCTCCTCCAGCATCGATACTGTCGGATTGGCGAAGCGTGAATACTGATAGTGCTCGACCGTGCCGGCGAACGTCGCCTCAGCCTGCTCCGCATCGTCGTAGACATAGCCTGATGTCAGGTACAGCGCCTCCGCTGTCTCTGCATGCTGGCTGCGTTGAATGCCGCCGTGCACTAGGCGGGTGGCAGGACGATAACGGGTGGGATCGGTGGTCATTGTCAGGGCCCTTCGCAACACATGGCCCGACCGATGGAGCAGCTTGGCCCTTGCAGGACCGTCGCTGGCCTCTTTAGCGCGCTTGTTTCACCTCGCCGCAATCCGGCCGGACAAATCACGAGGGCCGGGACCGCCCCGGCGGCGCGGAACCTACGGCGAGGACGGCGCCGGCGTCAATCCGCCGGCGCGCGACTGTCCTATTGCAGCGACACTCCCAGCGCTTCGCCATAGCGCCGCGCCGGCTCCAACGGGTCGCCATACTTGCGGTGCGCCGCCGTGTGGTACGCGGCCGCAAGCAATAGCTTGTCACGCTCTCGATGCCGGTTGGTGCCGAAGTCCATCAGCATGCACTGGGCGATCTCCTGGTTGTGCGGATCGTTGCCCAGTTTCGTGGCCGCCAATGCAATGCGCTCCACCAGCGGCGCGCGGTCGCCGACATTGTCCAGGTACGCCTGCGTCCACGCCAGGCTCTCCGGCCCGTTCAGCTCGCACACCGCCGCATCGACGCGCTCGAGCAGCTGCCCGGCCGTCATCCGGTCGGCACCGCCTGGCGCCGCAGCCGTCATCGGATTGGCATCGCCGATACCCCTCTGGTGCTCGGCCACATGGTTCAGGAACGATGCCAGCAGATAGATCAGCCGCAGCCGGCGCGGATGGTCGAAGTTGTCATAGAACCACGCCAGCGTGTTGCAGTACTCGTAGCAGTGGTGCGGCATGGAGAAGTTGTTCGCCCCGGCGGTCTCCATCACGACCTGCGCGCAGGCGATCTGCATCACATCGAGGATGCGCCGCGGGTCCTTGCCCGCCTTCAGCAGCCTGGTCACGGCGTGCAGATTGTCGGGCTCGTGGCTACGGATGAGCGCCTGGATAAGCTCCGCCACCTCCTGCTGGTTCAGCGGCTCCTTGTTGCGCAGCGCCGCGAGTTCAGCATCGCTGACGCCGCCGTACGGCACGGCGTGCAGCGCCTCGCCATCGATGTTCATCTTCACCAGGTTGCAGGCCATCTCGTACGTCGAGTACCAGCGCGGCCCCACCGCGATATCGAGCGCGCCGGCGTACAGCACGTGGTGTGCCGCTGGATCGTCCCAGCCGATCGCGTTGCCGATCTCCACCGTCGAGCGGGCGCGATACGCCTTGTGTCCGGTCGTGTAGGAGCGGTTGAACAGCATCCGGTCCTGCACATCGATCAGGCCGGCGAACACCAGTTCGGCGAGCACCGCCTTGCGGTTCGGCGCGTCCTCCATCAGGCCCAGGAAGGTGCGATAGGCATCGATGACCTGGCCGCGATGCACCAGCGTCATCCAGTTGGCGAGGCGATCCTTCAGCGACCCGTCCTGCCGCAGCGGCTCCTGATCCTGCCAGTACACCACTGGCTCCGGCGGCTTGTCGATCGCGCCGAGGTTGCCGCGGGCGCGCGTGTAGTGCCCCGGCGCCTTGTCCATCTTCTGGTTCCAGATATCGAGCCCGCTCGGGATGTACCAGATGGTCTGCGCCATCGGCAGCATTGCCAGCTCGGACGGCACCATCTTGGCCAGGTTCACCGTGGCGCGGGCGCTCAACAGGCAATGGTCGTTGTTGACGAAGTTCGGATAGCCGTCATCAATGCGCTCATGGTATGGCACATGCGTGTAAGGCGCATGGATGCGCACACCTTCAGCGATGATCTCCTTCAGCGGACGCCCGGCACGCACGAGATCGTAGTAGACCTTGCTTGCCCCGACCTGGTCGCGCGCCATGACCCGCTCTTCCAGCTTGGCGTATAGAGTATTTGTGGCGCGATCGACCTGCGCATCCATTCCGAACATCCTCCGGCACGTTGTCAGGCGATCCTAATCTTGACAGGCCGATGCCGACAACCATTGGTGGCCTCGCGCGGGAGGAGCGGACCATGCCGGACAAGCAATGGATATTGACCACGGTCGCCGGAACCGGTGCGCAGGGCTATGCCGGCGACGGTGGACCCGCGACAGCGGCGCTGCTGAACAATCCGTTCGATCTGGCGTTCGATCCTGCCAGCAATCTGTGCTTCTCGGATACCTACAACCATTGCATCCGCCGCATCGACCGCAACGGTGTTATCAGCACGATCGCCGGCACCGGCGAGAGCGGCTTTTCCGGCGACGGCGGGCCCGCAACGCAGGCACGCATGAACCAGCCGTACGGCATCGTCATCGATCGCAGCGGCAACATCTTTATCGCCGACCGGCTGAATGGGCGCGTGCGACGCGTCGACGGTGCGAGCGGCGTAATGAGCACGCTCGCCGGTGACGGTGGCGGCAAGTTCAGCGGCGATGGCGGTGCGTCCGAGCGTGCCGGCCTGGCTGAGCCGAACGGGCTCGCGCTGGACCGCGAACATCGGCGGCTGTTCATCGCCGATGTCGCCGACCATCGGGTGCGCGTGGTCGATCTTGCTTCGGGCGTCATCAGCACATTCGCGGGTACGGGCAAGGGCGCGCATGCGGGCGACGGCGGTCCTGCCGCATCGGCTGATGTGTTCGGTGCACGCGCTGTCGCGCTGGCACCGGATGACTCGCTGTATTTGATGGAGCGCCAGGGCAGCAGCATCCGTCGGATACGTGACGGTGTCATCGAGACCATCGCAGGCACCGGTGCACGCGCCTATGCCGGTGACGGGCACGATGCGCGCCACGCCGTGTTCAATGCGCCAAAGGAGATGGCGGTCGATCCAGCCGGCAACATCTTTGTGGTGGACACCGAGAACCACGTGATCCGGCTGATCGACACGCAGAGCTGGATCGTCACCACCATCGCCGGCAACGGCGAGCCCGGCGCACATGGGCTTGCCAGGCCGCACGGTGCCGTGGTCGGTCCGGATGGTGCGGTCTATGTCGGCGATTCAGAGAACCATCGCGTGTGCAAGCTGGTGCGGCGCGGATGAAGCAGCCGCTCCGCATTGTCATTGCGCTTGGACTGATCTGCGGTCTCGCAACCGTCCCCGCTCTCGCCTGCGACAACCCGCGCCAGATGGAAGGCTTCAAGACCTGCGCTGACGTCGCCAAAGCGGAGAGCGAAGGCGCGCTGGTGGTCTACTCAACCGACCCGGAGGCCGCGGGAGAGCAGGAGCTGTCGAAGTTCCATGCACTGTTCCCGCAGATCAAGGCCACCTATCTGCGCCTCCAGGCCGGCGCACTGTACGCACGACTGCTGGCCGAGAGACAGGGCAACGCCTACTTGGCCGACATCGCGCAGTTGTCCGACATGAGCTTCGCGCTCGATTTCCAGAAGCGCGGCGGCTACATGCAGTACGTTTCGCCGGAGATGGCTGCCTACAAGCCGGAGTTCAAAAGCACGCCAGAAGGGTTCTGGACCTGGGGCGCGCTGGCGATCGCGGCGATTGCCTACAATCCCAATCTCGTCTCGGTCGAAGAAGCGCCACGGACCTGGAAGGACGCGCTCGATCCGAAGTGGACCGACGCGATCTCGGTGAAGGTGACGATCTCCGGGCTGCAGAACGTCGAGTGGTATGTGCTGCGCCAGCTCTACGGCAACGACTTCTGGCCGAAGCTCGCGCCGCTCAAGCCACATGCGTTCGACTCCTACGTGCAGCAATTCGATCGGCTGGTGAACGGCCAGGACAAGGTCGCGCTCACCGCGCAGTATTCCGGCTACCTGATCATGAAGGCGAAGGGCGCCCCGGTGGAGTTCGTGATTCCGCCCGACGGCGTGGTCGCTTCGCCGCAGCCCTGGGGCATCGTGAAGGAGGCACCGCATCCGGCGGCGGCGCAGTTGTTCTTGGACTGGTTCCTCAGCGTGCCCGGGCAGACCGGCAATGCCGAAGTTCTCTACTACCACTCGCCGCGCGGCGACGTGCCGCCACCGCCGGGCGGCGTCAGCGTCAACAACTTCAAGCTGCTGACCCCCACCGACTGGCACGCTTTCGAGCAGTCCCATGCGCAGTTCGTGCGTGAGTGGGACAAGATCACCGGCCTCCGCTGACGCATGCGCCTGCCATCCCTCACGTCTCGCCAGATCGTCATGCCGCTAGTCGTGCTGGTATGCGGCGTGCTGGTGATCTATCCGATCGGCTTCCTGCTGAGTGAGTCGCTCAACGTCGGCGATCCTTCGACCTTCCCGCCCGAGGAATACGGGCTCGACAACTACCTGAACCTGAGTGACGACTATCGCGCGCTCGCCAACACGCTGTTCGTGTCATGCATCGCGACCGTGCTGGCGGTGATCTTCGGCTTTCTGCAGGCTTGGATCCTCACCCGCACCAACATCCCCGGCCGCCGGCGGCTCGAACGGCTGATGGAGCTGCCTTATTACATGACCCCACTGATCGGCGCGCTTGCCTGGGGCGTACTGCTGGGACCGAAGACCGGGCTGGTGAACCAGGCATGGCGCTCGTTCGGCGCGCCCGGTGATCTGTTCAACATCTATTCGGCCTACGGCATCGCCTGGGTGATGGCGCTGTTCGAGGGCACCGTTGCGTTCGTGATGATCTCGGCGGCGATGAAGTCGATGGACCCGTCGCTCGAGGAAAGCTCGCGCGTACTCGGCGCCGGCAAGCTGCGCACCGCGCTGCGCGTCACCCTGCCGCTGGTCGCACCCGGCGTGCTGAGCGCCACCATCTTCGTGTTTGCCGAGATGCTGGGGTCCTTCGCCGCTGCCTTCGTACTCGGCATCCCTGGCCGCTTCTACGTCGTCACCACGCAGATCTGGCAGGCGACGCTGTCATTCCCGCCCGACTATGGCCGCGCTGCCGCAATGGGGCTGTCGCTGTTCTGCGTCATGCTGATCACGCTGACGCTGGCGCGCTTCGTGCTGAAGCACGGCACCTACACCACGATCACCGGCAAGGCGTTCCGCCCGCGCGAGATGGATGTGGGCGTGATGCGCTGGCCGCTGCTTGCCATCGCCTGGGGCTATATCGTCGTCGCGGTGATACTGCCGCTGGGTGCGCTGCTGCTCACCTCGTTCGAGCGCTTCGCCACGGTGGTCATCCCCCAGATGCACTTCACGCTGGCGAACTACCAGACCGCCTTGCAGATGGGTTCGGTGGGACCAGCGTTCGTCAACAGCCTGATCCTGGCGATCTCGGTCGCCACGATCGGCGTCGTGGTGATCGGTGTGCTGGCGTGGATCATCTACCGCTCGCGCATGCCGGGAAGCGGCGTCGCGGAGTACGTCATCATGTTCCCGCAGGCGGTGCCGCGGCTGGTGTTCGGCCTGGGACTGCTGTGGGCGTGGATCAACATGCCCATCCCGATCTACGGCACGCTGTGGCTGTTGGCGCTCGCCTACTTCACGGTGTTCCTGCCGCTTGGCCTGCGCACCATCGCGGGCGTCGTGTTGCAGGTTGATCCAAGCCTCGAGGAATGCGCGCGTGTATGCGGCGCCGGCTGGGGCTATCAGATGCGCACGGTGACCATGCCGCTGCTGCGGCCGGGACTCGTTGCAGCATGGCTGCTGATCTTCATCGCCTCGGTGCGCGAACTTGGCGTATCGATCTTCCTGATGGGACCGAATTCCAAAGTGATTGCACCCGCGATCGTCAACTCGTGGCTCAGCTCCAGTTCCGAGCTGTCCGCCGCAATGGCGCTGATCCAGACGGCGATGGTGTTCGTCGCTGTCGCCATCCTGTTCAGCGTGGCGCGGCGCGTCACCGGTGCGACGCAATGAACCAGGCGCGCATCGAGGTCACCGACCTGGTCGTGCGCTACGGCGACGTGACGGCGGTGGACAGTATCGGCTTCGCCATCGCGCCCGGCGAAATGGTGACGTTGCTGGGGCCCTCTGGCTGCGGCAAGACCACGACGCTGCGCGCGGTCGCCGGGCTGGAGACGCCGACGGGTGGCGCCATCCAGCTGAACGGCGACACGGTGTATTCGGCCAGCGATCGCCGCAATGTGCCGGCAGAGAAGCGCGGCGTGTCGATGGTGTTCCAGTCCTATGCGATCTGGCCGCACATGACGGTGTTCGACAACGTCGCCTACGGATTGCGCGTGCGCAAACGACCACAGGCCGAGGTGCGCGCCAATGTCGACCGCGTGTTGGGCCTCGTGCAGATGCAGGCCTTCGCCGATCGTCCGGCTTCGAAGCTGTCGGGCGGCCAGCAGCAGCGCGTGGCGGTGGCGCGCGCGATTGCCTTCTCACCCAGCGTACTGCTGTTCGACGAGCCGCTGTCAAACCTAGATGCCAAACTGCGCGCAGAGATGCGGGTCGAATTGCGTGAGCTTCAGCGGCGCTTGGACATCACCTCGCTCTATGTCACGCACGACCAGGAGGAGGCACTGGCGATCTCCGACCGGGTGATCGTGATGAACGGCGGCAGGATCGAGCAGATCGGCACGCCCGAGGATATCTACAACCGCCCACGCAGCCGCTTCGTCGCCGACTTCGTCGGATCAGCCAACCTGATCGAAGGCACCGTGCGCGGCAGCGGGCCGAACGGAACGCTGCTGTTCGAAACGCAAGGCGGCGTGCGCATCGAGGTGACCGGCACCGACCAGGCCAGCCAGACGGTGGCGCTGCGGTCGTCCTATGTGCACCTGACGCCGATGCCGGAGTCGCACAACGCGGTGCCCGGCAGCATCCATCGCCGCATGTTCCATGGCGACTTCATTCAATATGTCGTGGACTGGCCGGCCGGGCAGCTCATCGTGCGCCGGCCGCCGACCGAGTTGTTCGACGAGGGCAGCGCAGTCACCGTCTCGTTCCTGCCGGAGCACTGCGTGCTGCTGTAGCACTGTCAGGAGATGCCGAAATGCAACGCTCTCGCCGCCGCCTGTTCGCTGCCGCTGCCGGCGCGGTTGTCGCAACCCGGCTCGGGGCATCAAAGCGTGCGAACGCACAGCCCGGCACACACACCGCGTTCGCGCCTTTGAAACAGGTTAAGGCCGGTGTGCTTGATGTGGGCTACGCCGAAGCAGGCCCGTCGAACGGGCCTGTCGTCATCCTGATGCACGGTTGGCCGTACGACATCTACAGCTTTGTCGACGTGGCACCGCTGCTCGCGCAGGCCGGTTACCGTGTGATCGTGCCGTATATCCGTGGCTATGGCACGACGCAGTTCCTCTCGAAGGAGACACTCCGCAACGGCCAGCAGGCTGCGCCGGCAGCCGATCTCGTCGCACTGATGGACGCACTCGGCATTCAGCGGGCGACCCTGGCCGGCTACGATTGGGGCGCGCGCACTGTCGACATCGTGGCAGCGCTATGGCCGGAACGCTGCAAGGCGCTGGTCTCGGTCAGCGGCTACCTGATCGGCAGCCAGGAAGCCAACAAGGCGCCCCTGCCGCCGAAAGCCGAGTTGGCATGGTGGTATCAGTTCTATTTCGCCACCGACCGCGGGCAGGCAGGCTATGCGATGTATCGCAAGGAGTTCGCCAGACTGATCTGGCAGACCGCCTCGCCGAGATGGAATTTCGACGACGCAACCTTTGACCGCAGCGCCCAGGCTTTCGACAATCCCGACCACGTCGCCGTCGTGATCCACAACTACCGCTGGCGGATCGGTCTGGCACAGGGCGAGCCGCAATACGACGCGATCGAGCAGCGGCTGGCCGCGGGGCCAGCCATCAGCGTGCCGACGATCACGCTTGAGGGCGACGCGAATGGCGCACCGCATCCGGAACCCGCAGCCTATGCCGGGAAGTTCACCGGCAAGTACGCGCATCGGCTGATCACCGGCGGCATCGGCCACAACCTGCCGCAGGAAGCGCCGCGCGAATTCGCCCAGGCGGTGATCGACGCCGACGCGTTCTGATTCCGCGTCTACGCCGCTTTGGCGCGTTTCGGCCAGCGCGCCGCCACCATCGGCAGCACCTGCTCGATCAGCCTGCGCGTCTGGTCCAGCATGTCCTCGTCACCGCGCGCCGCGGGACGCAAGATGAACTTCGACGCACCGGCTTCCACATAATCGGCGATCCGCGCCAGCATGGTTCCCGCATCGCCGATCGCGAAGTGACGTTCCGGATCGCGGCCGGTGCGTTTGCGATATGCCTCCATCACCTGCGCCACACCGGGATCGTCGGCCTTTCCGAAATGGTAGGCGAACGCCGCTCCGTAGTGATCCTCATCAATGCTGCGGCCGGTTTCCAGCAATGCTGACTTGATCGCCGCGATGACGCGACCGACATCGGCGGGCGTCTCCGCGCCCGCCTGCCAGCCAGTGCCATAGCGTGCCGTCCGGCGTACCGCAGCCTCGGAAGACCCTCCGATCCAGATCGGCAGGTCGGCCTGCACCGGCTTGGGCGAGATCGATGCGCCGGTCAGATGATTGTGCCGGCCCTCGAAGTCCACGCTCTCCTCGCGCCACAGCCGCGCGATGATCTCCAGCGCCTCATCCGTCCGGCGGCCGCGCGTCTTCGAGTCGATATGCAGCGTCTGCCACTCGGGTCCCTGCGGACTGCCGATGCCGAACCCTGGTAGCAGCCGCCCCTGCGACAGCACGTCGATCGTGGCGCACTGCTTGGCCAGCAGCACCGGATCGCGCAGCGCCAGCGACACCACGTTGATGCCAAACTTGATCCGCCGCGTGCGCCCGGCGATTGCGGCGAGTGCGGTCATGCACTCCAGGATCGGCTGGCGGCTGACGATGCGATCGGTCTGCCAGATCGAGTCGATGCCGCCCGCCTCGCACAGATCCACCCAGCGCCAGAACCCGTCGGTGCTGGAGAACGGAAACTCCATCAGCCCGACGCCGACGGCGATGTTGCGTGCCATTTTCAGGTTCCCACTTTCGCGGTCATTGGGAAGGCAGGAAGCAAGTCATACACAGAGTTGCACGAAGTGCACACAGAGTTGCACCGAGGAAGGCTTGGGCGCTTCGCGCGATGCACCTCTCCGTGAAACTCTGTGTGCACTCGGTGAAACTCTGTGTATGACTCGCTTGCGTCAGTTGTTTCCCACGGCTTCCCCGAGCGTGACCCCGATCTCCCGGTACAGCACCAGATCGGCATACGGATCAAGCCCGGTCGGCTCGCGGTTCAGGATGATCAGTCGCGTGCCGTTGCGCGCTGCAAGCTCAGGAAAACCAGCCGCCGGATACACCACCAGCGACGATCCGATCGTGATGAACAGGTCCGCCGCGCGTGTCTCCTCTTCCGCGCGGATCATCGCCGCCGGCGGCATCGCCTGGCCGAAAGACACCGTCGCGGTCTTCACGTGGCCGCCGCACCTGTCGCAGGCCGGCGGTTCACCGGTGCGCTCGAAATCGATGCGGATGTCCTCGATCTCGTAGCGCTCCGCACACTCAAGACAATGCGCGTAGGTCGTGTTGCCATGAAGTTCGATTACCTGGCTTTCCGGCACGCCCGATGCCTGGTGCAACCCGTCGATGTTCTGCGTGATCACCGCCGACGCCTTGCCGCGGTTCACCAGCGCGGCCACCGCACGATGGCCGCGGTTCGGCTCCGCCTTGCGCATCGTTGCATCGGTGGCGAAGCGGCGCCGCCAGGTCTCGCGCCGGGCCTCCTCCGAGGCGAGGAAGTCCGAAAAGTCGATCGGCCGCATCTTGGTCCAGATGCCACCCGGGCTGCGGAAATCGGGAATGCCGGATTCC
>DASSRN010000153.1:0-6323 GCA_035701785.1 Acetobacteraceae bacterium
TTCGACGCGCGGACCGCTTATTATGCGACGTTCTCTTCGTCGTTCGACAGCGGCTGGCCGGTGCCCGGGCGTATCGGCATCGCGTCGCAGTCCGGCGCATATGGCACGCATCTTTACACACTGGCGCGCAACCGGGGCATCGGTGCATCGCTGTGCATCATGACCGGCAACGAGGCCGACGTGACGGTTGGCGAATGTATCGGCTGGCTGGCGGAAAATCCGGCGGTCGATGTGATCGCGGTGTACGCCGAAGGCATCCGCGAGGCACCCGGGCTGATCGCTGCATTCGAGGCGGCGCGTGCGGCGAAGAAGCCGATCATCATGCAGAAGGTCGGCCGCAGCGAACTGGGCAGCAAAGCGGCGAAGTCGCACACCGCGTCGATCGCCGGCGACGATGCGGTGACCGAAGCGGTGATGGCCGAGTTCGGCGTGGTGCGCGCGAAAAACTCGGAAGAGATGCTCGACATTGCGCATACCGCGACGCGCAAGATCTATCCGGCGCGCAACACGCTGGGCGTCATCACCGTATCGGGCGGCGCCGGCGTGCTGATGAGCGACGTCGCCGATGCGACCGGCCTGCCGATGCCGGAGATGCCGATGGAAACGCAGAAGCGGCTGCGCGACCTGGTGCCATTCTGTGCGCCGCGCAATCCGGTGGACGCCACCGCGCAGGTGAGCAACGACGTGACGCTGATCCACACCTTCACCGAAGCAATGGTGAAGGAAGGCGGCTACGCCTCGGTGCTTGGCTTCTTCAGCATGACCGCATCGTCGCGCCGCTGGCCTGGCATCCGCGAGCAGATCAACAAGGTGCGTGCCGCCTATCCCGATCGGCTGTACGCGCTGTCGGTGATCACGACCGATGAGCGGCGTGCCGAACTGGAGTCGGACGGCTGGTGCGTGCACGAGGACCCGACGCGCGCGGTAACCGCGATCGCCGCAATGGGCAGGTTCGGCGCCGCCTTTGCCGCACCGCGCGGCGCCGCGCCGCCGTCAGTGCCGAAGGTCGGGCTGCCGGCGACCACGCCGAGTGAGGTCGAATCGAAGCGCCTGCTGGCCGGCGCCGGCATCGCCTCGGCGCCCGAGAGTGCGTGCGACAGCCCCGAGGCCGCCGTTGCTGCGGCCGAGAAGTTCGGCTTCCCGGTGGTGATGAAGATCCTGTCACCGGACATCCTGCACAAGTCGGAGATCGGCGGCGTGCTGCTGAACGTTGGCGATGCCGCAGCGGTACGCGACGGCTACGGCACGCTGATGGATCGTGCGAAACGTGCGGCACCCAAGGCGCGCATCGAGGGCGTGCTCGTGGCCAAGCAGTTGCAGGGCGGCGTCGAGTGCATTCTGGGCATTCATCGCGATCCGGTGTTCGGCCCGATCGCAATGTTCGGCCTGGGCGGCATCTTCGTCGAGGTGATGAAAGACGTGGTGTTCCGCCGCTGCCCGTTCGGCGAGGACGTGGCGGAACAGATGATCCGCTCGATCAAGGGCGCTCCGCTGCTGATGGGCGCGCGTGGCCGACCGAAGGCGGATATCAGGGCGCTGGCGCAGATGCTGTCGCGACTTTCCGCATTTGCTTCGGCGGCTGGTCCACGCCTGGCGTCGATCGACCTCAACCCCGTGTTCGCGATGCCGGAGGGGCAGGGCGCGTTCGCGGTCGATGCAGTGGTTGAGGTGGCATAGCGCCACTCGACGCACCACTGGCGCAGGCTGCCCTACGAACGTATCCACGATTGTATATTAGTCGCTAAGAAGCGATATTGGGCAGCATGCGCGCCGGTGCTCTGCGCGGCAGAGCGCTCGTCACGCGTAGCGCTTCAAATATTCCTCTGCCGCTGAGAAATACGTCACATTCCTCCATAACAGGCCTTGGTAATTCCGAAATCGGTGGTTGGGACGGGTCCAGGTAACAGCCGGACCTGAACAAGATCCGACCACCAGCCTGTCAAGCAACTGGAGGAACGAAAATGAAGGCGATTCCGATCACGAAGATGCAGCAGATCAAGACCACCCGCATCGCCGCGGTTACCGTCATCGGCCACTACTGCCTGGGCGGCGTCCTGGTGTGACGAAAGTCGGTTCCCGCGCGTGGGCGGCTACGCGCGGGAGCCGGTTCAACGATTCATCGTTGTTCGCGAGGCCAACCCGCGATGGCCACTTCAACCGCACAACAGTACCGGCTGATTCCTCTGTCGTTGCAGGACGAGGGCGACGGCCACATCGTGGGCAATCCGGAAACGGGCGACTTCTACAAGGTTCCGGAGATCGGCGTCAGCATTCTTCGCATGCTCGATTCAGGTGAAAGCATCGCCGAAATAAAGTGCCGGCTGGGAGATGAAGCCGAGCTCGTTGACGTAGATACGTTTGTGACCCAGATGGCGGAGATCGGGTTCATCCATCCCAAGGGCGAGATGCCCTTGCCGCAACAGCGTGCACAGACTTCCGGCGGCCGGATCTTCAACGTGGATCAGCGGCTGGCAAGAGCAATCTTCTCCCGGCCTCTGCTGGCAGGCTATCTGGCCATCGTCGTATATGCGTTTGTCGCCGCGGTGCGCGATCCCGCTCTGCGCCTCAACACCGACGCTCTGTACGTCGAGCATGACCGGACGCTGCTGCTTGTCCTGGTGCTGGCATTCGCGTCGGTGCAGACGGTGCTGCACGAACTCGGCCACATGCTCGCCGCGGCGCGCCATGGGATAACGTCGCGATACGGCATCGGCAACCGACTGTGGACCATCGTGGCGGAGTCGGATCTCACCGGCATATTGGCGCTGCCAAGAGCACAGCGGTACTTGCCGATGCTGGCTGGCATGCTGGTCGATGTGCTGTCGCTTTCGCTGCTGACCATAGCGCTGGACGTTTTGCGTCGACATGGGGCGGGAGCGTTCTGCATCCAGGTCATCCAGGTGATGGTGCTGGAAACCGTCATCGGGCTGGTGTGGCAATTCAACGTCTTCGTCAAAACCGACATCTACTTTGTGCTGTGCAACTATTTTGGCCAGCCAGACCTTGACCGGGATGCGCGCAGCTATCTGCACGGCGTGGTTTACCGAATGACATTCGGCCATTTCGGTCGAGCGTGGCCGAAGACCGAGAGCAATCTGCTGGTGCTGCGTGTGTTCGCCATGGTCTGGGCTGCCGGCCGTATCATGTCTCTGGTCCTGCTGTTCACCGTGTTCCTGCCAACGATGTGGCAATACCTGGGCTCGGCCGCGGACATGCTGCGCGGACCGCCGACCTCGGTATACGCCGCTTGCGACACGATCATCTACGTCTCGATCCTTCTCACCATGCTGACTGCCGGAATGTACATGTGGTTGCGACATCGGCCAGTAAAGGAAGCAGGGCAATGAAAGATATGCTGGTGCCGACGGACACCTTCGAGCTCGATGCCGACTTCGAAGTCAATGGCGCCTGGGCGGCGATTGGACAGTTGGTCGAGGCTGCCTATCTCAGGCTGGTCGAGGCGGGAGTGTCGGCGATCATCGCGCAGTACGACTATGCGCTATACTTGGCCCTGCCGCGACATCGGCACTGTATCCGGCCACGACGCCAGTGCCTGACCGACACTGCGGTCGGCATCGAGCGCACGCGATTCTATCCTGTAGAGCGCGCCTATCGCGTGATCCATGGGCTGGTCGGCTTCGTGCTGCACGCCAAGCGTGAACTGTGCGACGACCGTCGCTGGACCGTCGTAGTGCGCAATCTGGACCGCGCACAACATCTATCGGCGCGTGCCATCGGCGAGCTGACGCGACGCGGCCCGGCACATGGGATCGACGTAGTGGTGCAGCCGCAAGGGAACGATGTGCCCGAGATGGCTGTCGCGCCGGCCGATGCAGCTGCCTGGATGCAGCAGATAGACGGCGGTGCCGAAGCAGTCCTGGAAGAGCGGTTCCCGGTGCTGCTTCAGCGTTATCGCAACGCCGATGATCGCCTGACAGTGGCACAGCTCGCATTCAAGGCCTTGGTCATCTGTAATCGCCGCGGCTACTACCACGAAGGCAAGAGCCTGCTGCCCGATATCCTGCCCTGCTTCGATCAGCTGGTGGGTAGCGACGAGGCAAAGCGGATGAGCAGCGTCAGCGAGATCAACAGCTGCTTGGTCGCCACCGGTGATGGCGACCGTGCGCTGCAGATCGTGCGCGAGCTTGCTGTCCCGTACGTCGGCAAGGCATCGCTGCTTGCCCACATGAACTACGTGCTGGCAATGCACCACCTGCGCTATCTCGAGGCAAAGGATGTTGATCGCGCCGAGCATTTCATCCTGGACGCGGCCCACAATGTCCGGGTGGCAGAAGAAGCCGAACGTCTCGAAGAGCACGCCTTCCTGCGGGCGTTCATCGACAATGGGCTGGCGTTCCTGCGGGTCCGCCAGAAGCGGCATCAGGAGGCTTTGGACCTGTGCGGTGCGGCCTACGAGGCGGTCACCCGTCAGGTAGGCGAAGACCGCCATCTGCTGCACCGTTCGGTGCTGCAATACAACATGGCGCAGGTCTATGCGATGCTCGGTCACCATGACGAAAGCCTGGCGTGCTATCGGCACGCGATCGCCATGGATCCGTTCTATGCCGAATATCACGCAGAGAGCGGCAACATCCTTCAGCAGCTTGGGCGCAATCGCGAAGCGATCGCGTGCTATGCCGAGGCGCTGCGATGCACCCCGCATTATCCTGAAGTGCTGTTCAGGAAAGCGATCTGCCATGCCAGCGAAGGCGAATTGTCGGAGGCGCTGAGCTGCTCCGAGGCATGCCTGGAGTTCAGTCCCGATCAGCCTGACCTGATCGCATCGCGCGCCGAGATGCTGACCGAATTGGGGCAGGTCGATGCCGCTCTGGCGGAGTTCGATCGCGCGATCGCCGGCGATGGCGAGTCGATAGCGCTGCGGGTGAACCGCGCGGTGCTGCATTTCAACCAGGGATCCTACGATCTGGCGCTTGCGGATATGAACGACGTGATCGCGCGCGACGCACAGAACCCGGCACACTATGAGAACCGCGCCGCGATATACCAGGCGACCGAGCATCGCGAGCTGTGCCAGCGCGATCTGGCGATCGCGGCACAGCTTGCCGGGTCTGCGCTGACATGACTGCCGTCAGCCAGGCCGGGGTCTTTGTCGGCATGGATCGCCCGCTGGCGCGGCGCAGGATCACACTGCGCATGCTGCTGAGTGGCGCGATCCTGCTTGCGGCGCTGGCCGCGGGCTGGATGCTGTTGCAGCAGCCGGAGCGCAGCTTCCGTCTGGATGCATCGCGGGTGGCGATCTCCACCGTCTCGACTGCGCCGTTCCACGACTTCATCCCGCTACGCGGCAAGGTCGTGCCGTTGGTCAGTGTCATGCTCGACGCAGTCCAGGGTGGTCGCGTCGAGGAAGTGCTGGCCGAAGCCGGGCAACACGTTGTGGCCGGGCAGCGGCTGATCCGGCTATCCGATCCGCAACTGGAATTGGACGCGATAGCGCGCGAGACGCAGGTGATCGCGCAGATGAACAGCCAGCAATCGCTGCAGCTCACGTTCGAGCTGACCAAGACCAACGACGAAAAGGCGTTGGCGGGTGCGCAGTACAACATCGTGCGTCTCAGCCGCGAGGTCGCGCGGCGGCGTCCGCTCGCCGCCGAGGGGTTCACCTCGCGCGAGAAGCTCGACCAGTCGGCTGATGAGTTGGATTATCAGAAGCGGATGGCGCTGATTGCCGGCGAAGCGCTGGTGCACAACGCAGCAGTGATCAGCCGCAGCAACGAGCTGATCCAGAAGACGGCGGCGAGGCTCGACGCCAATCTTGCAGCCGCCAAGGCGCAGCTCGACACGCTGACCGTGCGTGCGCCAGCGGATGGCGTTCTCACCGCGCTGGATGCGCATATCGGCGAGCAGAAGACGAAAGGCCAGCATCTCGGGCAGATCGATCGCGATGCCGGCTTCAAGGTGACGATCCAGGTCGATGAGTTCTATCTGGCGCGCGTCAAGCCAGGCGAGCATGTCGCTGCGACGATTGATGGCGCAGCCCATCGACTCATCGTCACCAAGGTCTATCCGCAGGTCAAGGACGGCAAGTTCGAGATCGACCTCGCGTGGGAAGCCGAGACGCCGGAAGGGTTGCGGCGCGGCCAGGCGGTGCAGGGCAAGCTCGAGCTGGGCAACGACACGCCGGCGACCGTGCTGCCGGCTGGCCCGTTCCTGGAAGTCTCCGGCGGCGCGTGGGTGTTCGTGCTCGGTGCCGATGGCCGCAGCGCCACGCGGCGCCCGGTCAAGCTGGGGCGCCGCACGGCCGAGATGGTCGAGGTGCTGAACGGACTGCATCCGGGCGACCGGGTCGTCACGTCGGATTACAC
>DASSRN010000154.1:0-6098 GCA_035701785.1 Acetobacteraceae bacterium
AGCTACTGTTTGCCGCGCGGTGCCTCAAAGGCGCATGCTCTTCTTGGAGGCGCCGCGCGGGTAGATGGTCCGAGGCCCAGCTAGACGGTACGACTGACCGGATCATGGTCCGCCCGGCATAAACGCCAGGGAGCGAGGCCATGACTACAGTTTCGGCAATCCTTAAGCACAAAGGCTACCGGGTGACCACGGTCGATCCCACGCAGACGATCGCGCAGGTGGTGGACGTGTTATCCGAACAGCGCATCGGCGCGGTCCTGGTGATGGACCGGGCCGAACAGTTGCTGGGCATCGTGAGCGAGCGCGACATCGTGCGATGCCTGGCGGCGAATGGCGTGCGGACGCTGGAGATGACGGCAGGCCAGCTGATGACCCGGGCGCTGCAGGTGGCTCATCCTGACACCACCGTGGCCGAGGCAATGACCATGATGACGGTGGGCCGCTTCCGCCACATGCCGGTGATCGAGCGCAACACGCTGGTGGGGATGATCAGCATCGGCGACGTGGTGAAGGCGCGCATCATGGATCAGGAGGACGAGGTCGACAGCCTGAAGGCCTACGTCGCCGGCTACGCCTGAGGGCTTTACCGCGCCTTCACACCCCGGTGCGACAATGCGCCGCAAGACGGAGGCGTTGTCGTGGCGATCACCGATCGGCGCGAAATCGAGTTCGACCTGCAGGCGATCAGACTGGTACTCGAATGGTCGCCGCGCTCGGCGCAGTCTTTTGGCCTGCCGCCGCTGATCCCGCATTCGGTGCACTGCAGCGCCGCGGAGGGCACGGTTGAGGTCAGCTATGGCGAGCTGACCTCGACGCGCGTGTTCGTGCTGCGTGCCGAAGCGCTGGGAGCGATCCTGATCTCGTACTGCAACCGCGCCGGCATGCCGATGCCACGCAACGCAGACAAGGCCGTGCGGATCGACCGGGATCGGGCTACCATCGTGTTCACCTTGCATTTGCCCGCCGCACCCGAACCGGAACAGCCGGAGGGGATCATCGCCCGCGTGCCGGAGGCGGTCCGTGCCTGGGCCTGGATCGAGGTGGAGCGGTAAAGACGCTGGGCGAAGTGGCGCACTTGCTGCTCGCCGCAGCCGCCCGCACAGTCCGGGCATGACCAATCGCATCGAACTTCGCATTGACGAGTGCATCCCGTTCGCTGGCGGACATCCCCTCGGCGATGTGGGGACCTATGAGCGGCTCTCCGGCCGGGCACATTTCGCTGTCGATCCGCGTGCAGTGGCGCAGGCGGACGTCGTCGATCTGGACAAGGCGCCGGTGGACTTGGCTGGCCTGGTCCGGTTCGCGGCCGACTTCATGATCCTGAAGCCGGTGGAGCTTTCGCGCGGCAACCGCCGGGTATTCTACGACTACGGCAACCGCGGCCATAAGCGCGCGCTCCAGTTCTACAACGACGCGCCGCACAGCAATGCGCCGATCACGCCCGCGCATGCCGGCAACGGGTTCTTCATGCGCCGGGGCTATGCCGTGGCCTGGCTCGCCTGGGAAGGCGACATGCTGCCGGGCGACGGCCGCATGGTGCTCGACGTGCCGGTGGCGACCGATGGTGGCACGCCGATCACCGGGCGTATCCGCGCGGAGTACATCGCCGAGACGCCCGGCATCACCTGCTTTCCGCTCAGTGGCCGGGTGGCGGCGCATTCCTATGCCACGGTTTCGCTCGACAATCGCGATGCCGTGCTGACGCGCCGGCGCTATCCGTATGACCCGCCGCAGGTGATCCCATCGGAGCAATGGCGCTTTGCCTGCGCCGAGGCTGGCAGTGGTGGCGAAACCCAGTCACTGGAGCACGCGGTGGTGCCGTCCGATCGGCACATCTATTTGCCGGCGGGCTTCCAGCCTGGCTGGATCTATGAACTCGTCTATACCGCGAAGGACCCGCTGGTGCACGGCCTGGGCCACGTCGCGGTGCGCGACTTCATCAGCTTCCTGAAATACGACACGTCCGCCGCCAATCCGCTGCGCGGCACGGAGAAGGCATATGCCTGGGGCCGATCGCAGACCGGCCGCTGTCTGCGCGATTTCGTCTACCGCGGCTTCAATGCCGATGTGGCCGGCCGCCGCGTGTTTGACGGGGTGCTGCCGCACGTCGCGGGTGCCGGGCGCAAGTGGCTGAACCATCGGTTCGCCAGCCCGATCGTCTCCGGCGGCCAGCAGTACGAGGATCATTTCAACATCGCCGACAGCTTCCCGTTCTCCTATGCCTGGTCCATCGACCACCTGACGGGCAGGCAGGACGCGATCCTGAAGCGGCCCGAGACCGATCCGTTGGTGTTCCATACCCAGACCGCGACGGAGTACTGGGTGCGCCGGGGTTCGCTGGCGCATACCGACACCGAGGGCAACGACCTGCCTCAGCCGGATAACGTCCGGGTCTATTGCTGGTCCAGCTCGCAGCATTTCTCCGATCCGTTGCTGCGGGGACCGTCGCGCGGCCACGGACAGAACTTCTCCAACGTGGTGTCCACGTCGATGTTCTTCCGCGCCAACCTCGACGCGATGGATGCCTGGGCGACTCACGGCACCTCGCCGCCGCCCTCGCGCATTCCGCTGCGCGCCGATGGCACGATGGTACCGATCGAAGAATGGCGCCGTCAGTTTCCCGCCATTCCCGGCGTGGCCATCCCGGCTTCGCCGAACGTGCTCCCGCTGCTCGATTTCGGTCCGGACGTTGAGCGCGGCATTCTGCGCGAGCCGCCGCGTCTGGTGCCGGCCGGCAACACACCGGATTCACCTGGTAAGCAGTACACGGTGCTGGTGCCGTCGGTGGACCGGGACGGCAACGACGTGCCCGGCGTGCGCGCGCCAACGGTTGCCGCACCGCTGGGCACCTACACCGGCTGGAACCCGCGGGTACGCGGCCACGGACACGGCGCGCAGCTTCGCTTCGAAGGCAGCTACATCCCGTTTCCCGAATCGCCGGAGGAACGCCGGGTGACCGGGGATCCGCGAGCATCGATCCTGGAGCGCTATCCCGACAAGGCTGCCTACGTCGCCGCAATCACCGCGGCGGCACGCGAGCTGGTGGGCCAGCGGCTGATGCTGGAGGAGGATGTCGAGCGCTGTGCCGAAGCCGCCGCCGACTGGGGCCGTCCACGACACGACGTATCGCTGTAGCGTGCATCAGCGCAGTTCCAGGATCGCAGGCAGATCCAATCCACTCTCCCGCGCGCAGTCGAGCGCGATGTCGTAACGGGCGTCGGCGTGACGCATCACACCGGTCGCCGGATCGTTCCACAGCACACGCTCGATACGCCGACTGGCGGCATCCGTGCCGTCGCACACGATGACCATTCCGGCATGCTGCGAATAGCCGATGCCGACACCACCGCCATGGTGCAGCGACACCCAGGTCGCACCCGACGCGCAGTTGAGCAGTGCATTCAGCATCGGCCAGTCGGACACGGCGTCTGACCCGTCCAGCATGGCCTCGGTCTCGCGATTGGGCGAAGCGACCGAGCCGGCATCGAGGTGATCGCGGCCGATGACGATCGGCGCCTTCAGCTCGCCGCGCGCGACCATGTCGTTGAACGCGAGCCCCAGCCGGTGCCGGTCGCCCAGCCCCACCCAGCATATGCGCGCAGGCAGCCCCTGGAAGCGGATGCGCGAGCGCGCCATGTCGAGCCAGCGGTGCAGATGGGCCGCACCAGGCATCAGCTCCTTCACCTTGGCGTCGGTGCGGTAGATGTCCTCGGGATCGCCGGACAGCGCTGCCCAGCGGAACGGACCGACGCCACGGCAGAACAGCGGCCGGATGTAAGCCGGCACAAAGCCCGGAAAGGCAAAAGCGTTGGCCACGCCTGCGTCCTTCGCGACCTGGCGAATGTTGTTGCCGTAGTCGAGCGTCGGCACACCCATCGCGTGGAACGCCAGCATCGCCCGGACGTGCTCGGCGATCGAGGTGCGCGCCGCGGCGGCGACCTCGTTCGGTGCCGTCTCGCGCCGATGCTCCCATTCGGCGACGGTCCAACCCTTCGGCAGATAGCCGTTGGCCGGATCGTGCGACGACGTCTGGTCGGTGACCACGTCCGGCCGCACGCCGCGACGCACCAGCTCCGGCAGCACATCGGCTGCGTTGCCGAGCAGGCCGACCGACACCGGCTTGTGCTCGCGGCAGGAGCGCTCGATGATCCCCAGCGCTTCGTCCAGCGTGTCGGCACGTTGGTCGAGATAGCCAGTGGCAAGCCGCATCTCGATGCGGCTCGCCTGGCATTCGATCGCGAGCAGCGACGCCCCTGCCATGGAGGCGGCCAATGGCTGCGCGCCCCCCATGCCCCCCAGGCCGGCGGTCAGGATCCAGCGCTTGGCGAGGCTGCCATTGTAGTGACGGCGCCCCACTTCGACGAAGGTCTCGTACGTGCCCTGCACGATGCCCTGGCTGCCGATGTAGATCCACGACCCGGCCGTCATCTGGCCGAACATCATCAGCCCCTTGCGGTCGAGTTCGTTGAAGTGCTCCCACGTCGCCCAATGCGGCACCAGATTCGAGTTGGCGATCAGCACGCGCGGCGCGTCCGCATGGGTGCGGAACACGCCGACGGGCTTGCCCGACTGCACCAGCAGCGTCTGGTCCACCTCCAGCCGGCGCAGCGTCGCGACGATGCGGTCGTAGCTGTCCCAGTCGCGCGCGGCGCGGCCGATTCCGCCATAGACGATCAGCTCGCCCGGGCGTTCCGCGACTTCAGGGTCGAGGTTGTTCATCAGCATGCGCATCGGCGCCTCGGTGAGCCATGACTTCGCGGTGAGCGCGCTGCCGCGGGGAGAGCGGATCGTGCGGGCGTTGCTGATCTGCGGCATCGGTTTCACCTCCCGGTGGCGAGCTTGTCCTGCGTTCTGGTGGTGAAGTCGCTGGCGTCATGTCGTTCGTGCAGTTGGCTGGCGGGATTGCCGTTGATACGATTGACCATACGTCCACGCCTCACCGCCGGGCGCTCGGCGACGTCGTCTGTCCAGCGGCGCACGTGCGTGTAGTCCTGCACCGACAGAAACTCTCCCGACCCGTACTGCAGACCCTTCGCCAGCGCGCCGTACCACGGCCACACAGCCATATCGGCAATCGTATACTCATCACCGGCAAGAAAGCGGTTGTCGGCCAGGCGACGGTCGAGCACGTCGAGCTGGCGCTTCACCTCCATCGCGTAGCGGTCGATGGCGTATTCGATCTTGACCGGTGCATAGGCATAGAAGTGGCCGAAGCCGCCGCCGAGATATGGCGCGCTGCCCATTTGCCAGAACAGCCAGGACAGGCATTCGGCGCGCGGTGCCGGCTCGGTCGGCAGAAAGGCGCCGAACTTCTCGGCAAGATAGACCAGGATCGCGCCGGACTCGAACACCCGGATCGGCTGCGGTCCGCTGCGGTCCAGCAGTGCCGGAATCTTGGAATTGGGATTTATCGCGACGAAGCCGCTGCCGAACTGGTCCCCATCGGCAATCCTGATCAGCCAGGCGTCGTATTCCGCACCGGCGTGACCGAGCGCGAGCAGTTCCTCCAGCATCACGGTGACCTTCACGCCGTTCGGCGTGCCCTGTGAGTAAAGCTGCAGCGGATGACGGCCGACCGGCAACTCCTTGTCATGCGTTGGGCCGGCGATCGGGCGGTTGATGTTGGCGAAGCGCCCCTCCGTGGTCGGTATCCAGCTCCAGACTTTTGGCGGCACGTATTCGGGCGAGTTGTCCATCGTCGTGGCTCCGGGCGCTCGTGGCTGCTGTCGGCGCTTAGCACCGGGGCGCAGGCGACGCGATGCCTGGAATCCGGGCGGGTTTGCGAAGCTGCCCGGAAGGTCCGTAAGCTTCCCGGGCAAGCGAATGACGGAAGGTGGTTGCGACATGAGTCGTCTGGACGGCAAGACTGCGCTGATCTCCGGCGCGGCGCGCGGCATCGGCGGCGAGACGGCGCGGCTGATGGCCGAGGCCGGCGCCCGGGTGGTGATCGGCGACGTGCTCGACGAGAAGGGCCGCGAAACCGCGCGTGCACTCGCAGAGGCCGTCTATCTGCACCTCGACGTGACCCGCGAGGAGGACTGGAACGCCGCCGTGGCGGCGGCGGTCGGCCGTTTCGGCAAGCTCGACATCCTGGTCAA
>DASSRN010000155.1:0-2563 GCA_035701785.1 Acetobacteraceae bacterium
TGTGTTCTACGAGTCGGGCTGGCCGACCGGGCGCGTGCTGTTCTGGCCGGTGCCGCCGGCGAACCTCTATGGCCTTTATCTGGTCATCAAGGGACCGCTGCCGACCTACACCACGCTGGTCGATCCGCTGAACCTGCCGCCGGAATACCTCGAGGCGATGATCTGGTCGCTCTGCGTGCGGATGCAGATCAGCTACGGGCTGCCGGCCAACCCCGGGCATGTCGCGGCGATGAACCAGGCCATGGCGACGCTGCGCAACGCCAACGCGCAGATCGCCGAGCTGGTGGTGCCGGTGCCGGCGATGCGCCGTGGCTCCGACCTCTCGCTGGTCGGCCAGGGGCTCGGGCGCGCGTTCGTGCTCGACCAGGGCGCGGTGCTCTGATGCCATATCCTTGGCACCCAAACGAGACCCTGACCGCGGCGGACCTCAATGCCGCCATCGCTGCCAACCAGGGCGCTGCGGGCGCTGCTGGCCCCGCTGGGCCGGCTGGGCCGCCTGGGGTGCAGCAGTGGCAGGCTGGCACGGTGACCGCTCTCAGCGCCCGCCTGGCGCTCGCTGGCGGGCTGCTGGACATCGTCCAGAACTGGAACGCCGGCACGGTCAACAGCCTGGGCTCCGGCCTGACGCTGTCTGGCGGCGTGCTGAACACCGGCGCCGGCGCGATCGGCCCGCAGGGGCCGGCTGGGCCGCAGGGGCCGGCTGGTGCAGCTGGCGCCACCTCGTTCAGCGGGCTCACTGGCTCGGCCACCTACGCGCAGCTGCCGGCCGCGGTGCAGCAGGTGCCGGTGTCGTTTCCGTTCGCCGGCAAGCCCACAGCCTCCGCTGTGGTCAACGTGCCGGTGGCCATGGCCATGACGGTGCCGAGCGGCCTGGCAGGGACTGTGGTCTACGACACCACGCAGGCGACCGCCTCGGCGACGTTCACGCTCAACAAGATCTCCGGCGGTAGCACCATCGCGCTGGGCACTGTGGTGATCACCACGGCCTCGCACACGAGCTGCACGCTGTCGGGTGCCGGCGGCTCGCTGGCGGTCGGCGACTGCTTGCAGATCGTGGCGCCAGGCACGCAGGACGCGACGCTGGCCGACATCGGCATCACGGTGCTGGCGAGCCGCGCATGACGACGACGCTCAACCCAGCCGATAAAAGCGCTGGCATCACGCTGTCGTCCGGCAATCTGGTGATGAGCTACACCAGTGGGAGCGGTGACCAGTCGGCCCGCGCCACCACCGGGCTTTCCAGTGGGAAGGTATATTTTGAAGCCAAGTTTGCCGCCAGTGCAGGTGGCGATCAGGGCGCTGGCTTAGCAAATATCGGCGCCAATTTAGCAACAGCTATGAGTGGACCAACCGGCGCGATCATCTGTTATCCAGCGACTGGGAACGTCTACAAAAACGGCGTCAGCCAAGGGACTATTAATGCTGTATCGGTAAACGCCTGGATGGGCTTTGCCATCGATTTCGGCGCTGGGAAGCTATGGATACGCAATGCCACCGCGACGCCAACGACCTGGAATGGTGGGGGCGCCGACCCCGCAACCAATACCGGCGGCTATTTGCTGTCGGGGTTGGATGCAACGCTGTATCCCATCGGGGGATTGCCGAGCACGGTAGGCGGCCCGTGGACATTTAATTTCGGCGTGTCTGGGTTTGCCGCAGCGCTCCCTAGCGGATTTGTCGCCTATGACAGCGGCGCCCCTACCGTCACATTCCTGAACAACGCATCGTGGACCAATACGGCTGCCGCGACCGTCCATATCTCAACACTTATCACCGACTGCATCCTGCTGGTGACCGTCTACAACGAACACACCGGCACGGCAGCAGCGACTGTATCATCCGTCACTGGAGCCGGTGCAACCTTCGCACTGCGCAAGCGATCGAACGGCAGCGCCACGGGTGGCCTGGACCTTTGGTGGGGGCACGCGACCGGCGACCTCTCCAACGTCAACCTCACCGTCAACTTCTCCGGTGCCTACGACGACGCGGTGATCAACGTTTGTGCCGTGACCGGATGCGCAAACCAAAGCGCGCCATTCGATACCAATGCTGGCCTGCCAGCAGCGCTATCCGCGCCGACCGTGACATGGACTCCATCATTCTCTGGCATCAATACGAGCCAGGCCCATGACACGCTGCTGTTTATTGCAGGAAGCGTCAGTCCAACCGGGGCTTGGACGCCACCGACCGGCTTTACCAACATAGCACACCCCACTTACGGCGGCGGTTCGTGGGCCTGTATGGCGGCAGTGGATGCCCAGCAGGTCTCAACGCTGCAAAGCGGTATCACCGTCACCAGTGGCACAGCTCTTAGTAACTCGTTCTCTGGCACAGCGACGTGCGGCGAGGCGATATTCGATGCGCTGACCGCGGATGTGTCTGCTGGCGGCGGCGGCTCCCAGGCGCGCGTGATGGTCCTCGCATAGATGCCGCGTCAGCAGCTCACCGGCGGGGCCTACCAGGCGCGCAGCGTGATCGCCTCGGCGCAGCGGTGCTTGAACCTCTACGCCGAGCCGATGCCACAGGCGCAGGGCGAGCCCTCGTCGTTCGCCTACTACCCGAC
>DASSRN010000156.1:0-2396 GCA_035701785.1 Acetobacteraceae bacterium
GTCTCCCGACGGCCGGACCGAACTGGACCAGGGAACGCTGCTGACGCCGGACAATTCGATCGATACCAGCACCGGCACGATCAAGCTGAAGGCGGTCTTCCCCAATCCCAACAACGCGTTATGGCCGGGCCAGTTCGTCAATGCCCGCCTGCTGATGGGCACCGAGCACAATGTGCTGACAGTGCCGTCGGCTGCCGTCCAGCATGGGCCGGCCGGGCTTTATGTCTATGTTGTGAAACCTGACTCCACGGTGGCGCGGCAGGACGTGGACGTGGTGCGGGAAAATGGTAGCGTCTCGGTGATCGCCAAGGGACTGGAGGATGATCAGGCCGTCGTCACCGACGGCCAGTCGCGACTGCAGCAAGGCACCAGGGTCGCAGCGAACGACGCGAAGCAGCAGGCGGTCACGTCTGCCAAGAACGGCGGCTGACAGAAGGACCGGCCCGCGACATGAGCATCTCCACCCCGTTCATCCGCCGGCCGGTCGCCACCTCGCTGCTGATGGCCGCCTTCGTGCTGGTCGGCATCGCCGCATATCCGTTGCTGCCGGTCGCGCCGCTGCCGCGCGTCGATTTCCCCACCATCTCGGTGAACGCCAAGTTCCCAGGCGCGAGCCCCGAGACCATGGCGAGCACGGTAGCCCAGCCCCTCGAATACCAGTTCGCCCAGATTGCGGGCGTCTCGCAGTTGACGTCCGTCAACGTACTGGGCCAGTCGTCGATCACTATCCAGTTCGACCTGGAGCGCAACATCGACGCCGCGGCCGGTGACGTGCAGGCGGCGATCAACGCCGCGTCGGGACAGCTGCCCAAAAATCTTCCGTCGCCGCCCACCTATCGCAAGGTCAACCCGTCCGATTCGCCGATCATGATCCTGTCGGTGCAGTCCGACGCGGTGCCGCTGATCGAGGTGGACGACTACGCCGACAACATCCTGTCGCAGCAACTGTCGCAGATCACCGGTGTCTCGCAGATCTTCATCGGCGGCGAGCAGAAGCGTGCGGTGCGGGTGCAGGTGGATCCCGGGCGGCTCGCTTCGATGGGTCTTACGCTGGAGGACGTGCGCGGCACGCTGGTCAACTCCACCGCCAATGCTCCCAAGGGCTCGGTCGATACCGACCGGCGTTCGCTGTCGCTGTACACCAACGACCAGCTGACCAAGGCCGACGAGTACAACAACGTCATCCTGAGCTACCGCAATGGCGCGCCCGTGCGCGTGAGCGATATCGGCCAGGCGGTGGACGGGCCGGAGAACCAGTTGCTCGCGGGCTATCAGAACGGCAAGCGCGGCATCATCCTGGTGATCTTCAAGCAGCCCGGCGCCAACGTCATTGAGACGGTGGAACGGATCAAGGCGGCGCTGCCGGCGCTGCGCGCGGCTATCCCGCCGGCGATCAGCGTGAGCGTGGTCATGGACCGCACGCTGACCATCCGAGCCTCGGTACACGACGTGCAATTCACGCTGCTGCTGTCGATCAGCCTGGTCGTGATGGTGATCTTCCTGTTCCTGCGCAGCGTCTGGGCCACCATCATCCCATCGATCACCGTGCCGGTGGCGCTGATCTGTACGTTCGCGGTGATGTACCTGCTGAACTACAGCCTGGACAACCTGTCGCTGATGGCGCTGACCATCGCGGTCGGCTTCGTGGTCGACGATGCCATCGTGATGCTGGAGAACATCTACCGCCACGTCGAGGAAGGCATGCGGCCGATGGAGGCGGCGCTGAAGGGCGCCGGGGAGATCGGCTTCACCATCGTGTCGATCAGCTTCTCGCTGATCGCGGTGTTCATCCCGCTGCTGCTGATGGGCGGCATCGTCGGCCGGCTGTTCCGCGAATTCGCCATGACCGTGACCATCGCGGTGGTGGTCTCCTGCATCGTATCGCTGACGCTGACGCCGATGATGTGCTCGCGCTTTCTGCGCCACGACACCGGGCGGCACGGGCTGCTGTACCGCATCATCGAGGGCTTCTTCACCGCGATGATCGCCGGCTACCGCCGCACGTTGGACATCGCGCTGCGGCATCAGTTCATCACTCTGCTGACGTTCCTTGCCACCGTCTCGCTCACCGTCTGGCTATACATCGAGATCCCGAAGGGGTTCTTCCCACCGCAGGACACCGGCGTCGTGCTGGGCATCAGCGAGGGCGCCCAGGATGTCTCGTTCAAGGAGATGGCCAAGATCCAGTCGGCGCTGAACGAGGTCGTCTCGCAGGATCCCGACGTGCAGGCCTATGCAGTCACGATCGGCGCCGGCGTTGGCGGCCAGACCACCAACAACGGCCGCATGTTCATCGCGCTGAAGCCATGGGACGAGCGCGTCGCCGGGACCGCTCAGGACTTCATTACCCGCATCCGTCCCAAGCTGCAGAAGGTGACTGGCGGAGCCCTGTTCCT
>DASSRN010000157.1:0-2122 GCA_035701785.1 Acetobacteraceae bacterium
ACTGCATCATCAGCGGCATCCGGCCACAAATTGCCCAGACTGTCGTTCATCTTGGCCTCGACCTCACCGTTTCATCTAAGGCGACCATGGCAGATGCTTTCGCCCTCGCGCTGCGCCGCCTAGGCAAGTCAGTGCGAGATCGCAGCTAGACGCAAGCATTGATCGCTGCTCGAAGTCCGCACCGACTTCGTGTGCACGCTATGGCGTGCCGGCCGGCGCCGATATGCTGCTTGCTGGGCCCAGGTCGCAGGCCCATGCTCGCCGCATGTTCACCGTGTCCGAGGCGGAAGCTGCCGCTATCCGTGCCGTCTATGAGCAGCGCGGTGAACTGTCCGCCGCGGTGGAGCTGCGCCGGCGCTTCCCGGGCATCTTCAGCACCGCCCAGGCGAGGGAATGCGCGCGCATCATCGCCGGGTGGAAGCCGCTACCGAAGCCGCCAATAATGCGGCGTGTGACCAAGGCGAAGCTGCACGCGGCTGAGTGACACGGTCCGACGCGCGGGATCAGAACCCATCCGATGCCACCCAGCGGCGTTGCGCTCCATCCCACACCCGACGGCCCGGGATCATGGCGCGCGCAGCTTCGGTCACGGTGCCGGTGGGCTCCGGCGGGTCGCAAGTCAGACATCGCCACGCACCGCCGGATCGCCAGAGCGAGAATGTGTGACACTGGCAGCGCGGCGCGTCGGCCTCTTGCACCGTGACGCGCGGCAGCAAGCGCAGGAAGGCGACCCGCTGCGCGGAGGTCATCTTCGTGTATTCAGAAGCTGCCGTCGTCATTCGCGTGACCGTTAGTCGTACGACGGCCTGGCAAGCATTGGGCTGTGGGTAATGGCTGGTTCTGCTGGTGGCGGCGCGGGGCAGGCTTGAGGGTCACGGGAGCAACTGCCGCTCGAATTACTACTGCGGCGTGCGTAGTGCGTAGCCGCCGGTCGGTAAGGAGTGACCGATGTGACGGCAAGGTCCCGGTAGTCGGGCTGGCACGCCGTCGATAGCAAAGCAGCGGTCACGAGAAGACGACGCACACCCAGCCCCCCAATGCGCTGGGCTACGCTAGCGCACGGCGGCTCCGGCCCCGATTTCGGCTGGACGGCAACCGATGCCGCAGAAAGCCGTTCAGTAGCTTCAATAGAGCTGACCGCCTCAGGACTACCGACATGAACATATCAGCGGCATGGGCTGTGGTCGCTGCACTCCTCACTGTTGCCTTGGCAAGCTGCGACACCCCAGACCGTTACAGGATTGCTGCTGAGCATCATGAGATGCTTGCTCGGATGGCGCAGGACGGCGTCGAAGCGAATGAAGCCGCAGTGAGATCATTCGCTGCGCGAGGGAATGAGGGTGAGGCACGGCGCGCGGCGGATTACGCCAGCCAGTTCAGAAGGGCCTATGAGCTGGAACAGTCCCAGGCGGACCAGGACCGCTGGCTAAGTGAATGGCTGCCATAGTTTAGATGATCAACCGCACGCAGTTGGTTGGCACGAACGGCTCGCTTCTCCTCTTCGGCGCCAGCACGGCCTATGCGTCTTCGGTCCACGCCTGCTCCCCGACTGCCGCCTCCTGGGGCGGTTTCCAGCCCTTCGGCAGGATGGTGATCAGCGTTGGCGACGATCGCCAGCTTCGTCCTGCGGTCGGGCAGGGTGACCCGCCAGTAGTTTTCGCCGAGATGCTCGGCGGTGCGCCGCCGGACCTGCCACAGCAGATGGGAGTACTCGCCCTCCCGCATCGGCCGGCGGAACAGGCGGTGGAACTTGCGGTGGAAGTGCCAAGACTCCTTGGTGAGCTGCCAGCCGATCGGGAAGCGGTCTTGCGTGGTCGGCTCGACGGTGGACCCCGGTTTGGCGGCCGCTGGTGGTGGAGGTGGTGGCACAGGCCGCGGCGGAGGCGGTACAGGCCTGGGTGTCGGCGGGACTGGTGCGAGGCGTTGCACAGGCCGTGCTACGGGCCTGGTGGCTGGGGGTGCCTTGGCCTTGGCGCGCTCGACCAAGGCGGCCAGCTGGGTGCTGCTCAACGGCATGGCATCTCCTTCATGTCGGCTGCTCTGTTGGGTTTTGTGGCTGCGTCCTAGCTGGCGTGCTCTTGTTCGATGCGGTCCTTTGCTGCCACGGCTGCACCGAATCGGG
>DASSRN010000158.1:0-15981 GCA_035701785.1 Acetobacteraceae bacterium
TCGGCTCGTCGGCGATCAGCAGCTTCGGATGGCAGGCAAGCGCCATCGCGATCACCGCGCGCTGGCGCATGCCGCCCGATAGCTGGTGTGGATAGGAAGCGGCACAGCGCGACGGGTCGGGGATGCCGACCAGGCCCAGCATTTCCACCGCCCGGTCGAGTGCGGCAGCGCGCGACGCGTCGCGATGCAGCCGCACCGCTTCGGCGATCTGCTCACCTACGGTGAACACCGGGTTCAGCGAGGTCATCGGGTCCTGATAGATCATCGCCATCGCATCGCCTCGCAACTGGCGCAGCCGTGCTTCGTCCAGCGCCGCGACGTCTTCGCCGTCGAACAGGATGCGTCCCGACGCGATGCGCGCCGGCGGCGAGGGGATCAGCCGCATCAGCGACAGCGCGGTCATTGTCTTGCCGCAGCCTGACTCACCAACAATGCCGAGTGACTCGCCCGCCGGAAGCGAGAAGTCGACGCCATCCACCGCCCGCACGACGCCGCGCGTGGTGAACAGATGCACGCGCAGATCATCGACCGTCAGCAGCGGCGCGGTCACGTCTCCAGCTCCGGGTCGAGCAGGTCGCGCAGTGCGTCGCCCACCATGTTGAACGCCAGCACGGCGATCGTGATCGCAGCACCGGCGAATGCCGCGGGCCATGGGTCGCCGACCAGGTCGCCCATCCCCTCGCGGATCATGTTCCCCCAGCTTGGCGCCGGCGGCTGCGTGCCGAGACCAAGGAACGACAGCGCAGCCTCAAGCCGGATCGCGGTGGCGATCCACAAGCTGAGCGCCACGATCAGCGGGCCGGCGATGTTCGGCAGCACGTGGCGCGCCATGATGGCGAACGGACCGCGTCCTGCCGCGATCGAGGCGTCGATGAACGGCTCGCGCCGCACCACCTGCGTCGCGGATCGTGCGAGGCGCACAAAGCGGGGGAACAGTGCGATCGCGATGGCGACGATGGCGGTGCGGAAGCCGGGCCCGAGTGCCGCGGCGATCATCACGCCCAATAGCAGCGAGGGGAACGACATCAGCAGGTCGGCAAAGCGGCTGAGCAGCCGGTCGGTCCAGCCGCCGAAATAGCCCGCCAGCATCCCTGCCCAGCAGCCGACCAGTGCGGACAGCACCGGCGCCGTCACGCCGATTGCGAGCGACGCCTGGGCGCCGAGTAGCACGCGCGAGAACACGTCGCGGCCGAACGAGTCGGTGCCCAACCAGTATTCAGCGGATGGGCCCTGGCTGGCGCTGAGGAAGCTCTGGTCGAGCGGATCGTGCGGCACCAGCCACGGGCCGGCGAGCGCCAGCACGACCAGAACGGCGACCAGCGCGACGCCGATCGCGGTGAGCACATTGCCGGCAAGATAGGATGCGATGACGCCGCGGCGTGCCGCGACCTCGATCCTTTCCGCGAGATCGCTCATCGCCCCGCCTTCATCGCAGCGTGATCCGCGGATCGATCGCGGCGCAGAGCAGGTCGGTCGCCAGATTGACCAGCACGACGAAGAACGCGAACACCACAAGGCCGGCCTGCACCATCGTGTAGTCGCGCGCGGTGATGCCGCCGATCAGCAACTGGCCCAGGCCTGGCCGCGAGAACACCAGCTCCACCGTGATGGTGCCGGATAGCGTCGTGAGCAGGTAGATGCCCAAGCCGGTGGTCACCGGGATCAGCGCGTTGCGCAGCGCGTGCTTGAAGATCACCCAGCGTTCAGCGACGCCCTTGCCGCGCGCGGTGCGCACGTAGTCGCGCCGCAGCACCTCGAGCAGCGAGCTGCGGGTCAGGCGCATGACGAACGCCGCCATGACAACGCCGAGTGTAATGCCGGGCAGTACAAGGTGGTGCAGCTTGTCCAGGAAGCCCTCACCGCCGCCCAGCATCGGGAACCAGTCGAGATGCAGCGAGAATGCGATCAGCAGCAGCACGCCGACATAGAAGTCGGGCAGCGAGAAGCCGGCGAGCGCAAACAGTCGTCCGATCAGGTCGGGCGAGCGGTTGCGGCGCACTGCGGCCCAGGCGCCAAGCGGCACGCCGATGACGACGCCGATGAGCGTCGCGGCTAGCGCCAGTTCGATCGTGTAGGGCAGGCTGCTGAGCAGCAGCGCGTTGATCGACGTGCCATTGGTCATCGACACGCCGAAGTCGCCGGTGAGTGCATGGCCGACGAAGGCGAGGTACTGCACCCAGAGTGGCTGATCCAGTCCCAGTTTCTGGCGGAACGTCGCAAGCGCCTCAGGGGTCGCATATTCGCCCAGCGCGGCGATCGCCGGGTCGCCCGGCAGGATGCGCAGCGCAAGGAATACCAGGGTCAGGACCAGAAGGACGGTCGGGATGACTTCGAGGCCACGACGCAGGATGTAGCCGGACATTGCTTCAGTGTACGCTGGCCCGACCCAGCGTGAACGTGCCCATGAACGCCTTCACCGGAAAGCCGATCTCCAGCCGCGGATTATGGACCCACGTGCCGGCCGGACTCGGCAGCGGAATCACTGGCACCTGCTCGAGGATCTTCATCTGTATCTGCTTCAGCAGCGCCAGGCGCTTTGCATCGTCCACCTCCTGGTGCGCCTGGTCGATCAGGTCGTCGACGTTCCCAGCGACGTCGCCGAAGTGGGAGAAATTCATGTTGTGCGTCGGCTTGCCGACGATCGAGCGCGAATCATAGAACGCATTGAGGATCGCCTGCGTCAGCGGCGGCTGACCGGTGCCGTACACCACCAGCGGGTCGAGGTCGCGCCTGATGTCCACGTGATAGGTCGCGTGGTCCATCAGCCGCATGTTGATCTGGATGCCGACCTTGCGAAGCTGCTCCTGAATGATCAGCAGGTTGGTCTTGTATTCTTCGCGCTCGCTGATGAACACATCGACATTGAAGCCGTTTGGCATCCCGGCCTCGGCCAGCAGCTTCTTGCTGCGCTGCTGATCGAATGTGTAGGGCCAGTCCGGCGGAATGTCCTCCTTGCCCAGCGAACCATAGAAGCCCTGCGGAGAAATGCCGTACATCGGCTCGACGAAGTCGCCGAATGCATTCAGCCATGCGGTCGGGTCGATCGCGTGCGCGATCGCCTGGCGCACGCGGATGTCGTCGAGCGGCTTGCGGGTCATGTTGAGGAACAGCGCCCAGGTGCCGCCGGGGCGGCCATAGTCGAAGATCGCGTCGGGCTTCTGCTTCTTCAGGCTCTGGAACCAGCCGGGCACCGCGGCGCCTTCGATCATGTCGACGTCGCCCTTGACGAAGGCAAGGGTGCGCGCGGCGGTCTCGGTCAGGAACAATTCCTCCAGGCGGTCGATCTTCGGCTTGCCGCCGTAATACTGATCGAATGCACGGGTGATGATCTTCTGCTTCGGCTCGTAGCTCACGAATTCGAATGGGCCGGTGCCGACCGGGTTGAGGCGCATCTTGTCGCCGAGTTGCTCGACCGCCTTGCGGCTCTGCACGTAGCCGCCGAAGCGCGGCATGCAGCAAAATGCGTAGATGAATGGGTTGGGCTGGGTCAGGTGCCAGACCACGGTATAGGGATCCGGCGTCTCCACGCTGGCGATCTGGCGATAGTTGGCGGAGTACTGCGAGCCGGTCTTGGGATCCGACATCCGCTTGACGGTGAACAGCACGTCGTCCGCGGTGAATTCGCCGAACCCCTTGTGCCACTGCACGCCGTGCCGCAGGTGGAATGTCCAGGTGCGGGCATCAGGCGACATCTCCCACTTCTCGGCAAGTTCGCCCTGTAGCTGGTCGGACTTGATCAGCGTGGTGCCGTCGGGCGGGCTGACCAATGTGCTGTAGATCTGACGAATGATGAATTCGTCGCCATTGCCGATGCCGTAGGCGGGGTCCATCGCACCGAGGTCACGCTGGGCCACGCCGACGCGGGCGACGGTTTCAGCGGAAACGGCATGTGCGCACATCGTTACGACGGCGGCGGCCAGAAATGTGCGCAGCGGGTGCGGCATGTTCTCTCCCTTTGCCGGTCTGTGCCGGCCTCGCGCAGACGGTATGCAGCGAGGCTGCCAGGCGTCAACAAACTGGATTGTGACGCTTGGGTTGATTGTGGACGCTAACGCGGGGCACAAGAGACAGAATAAACGTGCGGCCCACGGCGCGTAGACGACGCCACGTCGGGGGCATGCGCATGGCGCCCGCTCGCCGCCGTCGCTATCTTCGCCGACACAGACAATGCCAAAGGACCCACCATGCGACTATCCGGCCGCGCTGCCGACGTGCTGCGCCCGATCTCGCTGACGCCGGGCTTCGCGCGTCATGCCGAAGGCTCGTGCCTGATCCGCATGGGCAACACCGAGGTGCTGTGCGCCGCCAGCGTCGAAGGGCGCGTGCCGCCGTTCCTGCGCAATTCCGGCCAGGGCTGGGTCACCGCCGAATACGGCATGCTGCCACGCGCCACACATACGCGCGGTGAGCGGGAGGCGGCGCGCGGGAAACAGTCGGGGCGCACGCAGGAGATCCAGCGACTGATCGGGCGTGCGCTGCGTGCCGTGGTGGACCGCGCGCAGATGGGCGAGGTCACCGTGACACTGGATTGCGACGTGCTGAACGCCGATGGCGGCACGCGGTGTGCGGCGATCACCGGCGGCTGGGTCGCGCTCAGCCTGGCGTTCCGCCACATGGTGCGGATGAATGTCATCAAGACTCTGCCGCTGACGGGCCAGGTTGCTGCGGTGTCGTGCGGCATCAGCGGCGGGGAGCCGGTGCTGGACCTGGACTATGCCGAGGATTCCTCGGCTGACGCGGATGCGAACTTCGTGCTGACCGATAGCGGGGGGATCGTCGAGATCCAGGGCACGGCCGAGAAGAGTGCGTTCAGCGAGGCGCAGTTCCTCGGCATGTTGGGCCTGGCGCGGCAGGGCGTGGCGGCGTTGTTCGCGGCACAGCGCGAAGCGGTCGGCGCTGGTTGATGCAGCGTCGGCTGCGGCGCGGCGATCAATTGGTGTTGGCGAGCCACAACCAAGGCAAGCTTGTGGAGCTCGACGATCTGCTGAGTCCGTTGGGCGTGGCTGCGGTCTCGGCTGGCGCACTTGGGTTGCCAGAGCCGGTGGAGGATGCGCCCGATTTCGTCGGCAACGCGCGCATCAAGGCGCTGGCCGCGGCGCGGGCGAGTAGGTTGCCGGCGCTGGCGGATGATTCCGGCTTCTGCGTCGCCGCGTTGGGCGGCTCGCCCGGTGTGCACTCCGCGCGCTGGGGTCGTGCGGAGGGCAGCTTCGCGGCAGCCATGGCCCGTGTGGTGCGCGAGATGCGCGACGCGCACGATCACCGCGCGTGGTTCATTGCTGCGCTGTGCCTGGCTTGGCCGGATGGGGTGACGGATACATTCGTCGGCCGAGTGGACGGCACCGTGAGCTGGCCGCCACGCGGCGATAAAGGCTTTGGCTACGATCCGATGTTCGTGCCGACCGGCGCCGCGCAGACGTTTGGTGAGCTCGACGCGGCGGAGAAGCACACCGTCAGCCATCGCGCCCGCGCGTTTGCCCAGCTTCTGGCGGCGAGGATCGCTGCCGCGACCTGAGCGTCTTTGTCGGGTTCCCCGGCCTTGCTGCGTCCTTTGGACGAACCAGCAGGGCGAACAATCGATGCGGCATGCCACTCTCGTGTTGTGGGGCGGTCGCGCGCTGAGCGCGCTGTTCGTGGTGTTCATGCTGTTCGACGTGGCGATCAAGCTGCTGCGCCTGCCGGTCGTCGATGAGGCGATGGCGCAGCTCGGTTATCCTGCCGGCTTGGGCTTCGGCATCGGCGTTCTCGAGACAGTGCTGCTGGCGCTGTATCTCGTCCCGCGCACTGCTGTACTCGGCGCCGTGCTGTTCACCGGCGTATTCGGCGGCGCGATCGCCAGCCACCTCCGGGTTGGCGATCCACTGGCGAGCCACGTGCTGTTCGGGGTTTATCTGGGCGTGTTTGCCTGGGGCGGGCTTTGGCTGCGTGAACCGGTACTGCGCGCCGTGTTGCCACTCCGCGCCACTACTGGTTCTTTACCACCGCCACCCGCGCCGCGGTGATGCGCAGCAACTCGGCAGCGGAGGTGCGGAACACATGGCTGGGCGAGCCGGCCGCCGCCCACACCGGGTCGAGCGCCAGCAGGTCCTCGTCCAGCAGCAAGAGCGGCTCGCTGATGTGGCCGACCGGCGCGACGCCGCCGATCGCGAAGCCGGTGGTCTGCCGAACCCAGTCCGCGTCAGCGCGTCCCAGTTTCACCCCGAGCGCGGCCTCCGCTTTCGCCTGGTCCACCCGGTTGGCACCCGAGGTGATCACCACAACGGCGCGCGCGCCGCTGCGGAACACGATGGACTTGGCGATCTGCGCGATGGTGCAGCCGACCGCTGCGGCGGCATCGGCCGCGGTGCGCGTGCCGGCCGGGAACTGGGTGATGGTGTCCTCGTGCCCGGCTGCCAAAAGTGCCGCGCGCACACGCTCCACCGAGCCGCCGGTTTCGCTGGCGGACATCCTATATCTCCCTGCAATGGAACCTCTGGCGCTTTATATCCACTGGCCGTTCTGTCTGGCCAAGTGTCCGTACTGCGACTTCAACTCGCATGTCCGGGACCACCTGCCGCAGGCGCGCTTCCGTGCGGCGCTGCGCCGGGAACTGGCATGGGAGGCGGAACGGCTCGGGCGCCGGCGGCTGACCTCGATCTTCTTCGGCGGCGGCACGCCCAGCCTGATGGAGCCGGAGACCCTTGCCGCGCTGATCGACGATGCGCGGCGACTGTTCGACCCGGCGGAGGACATCGAAATTACGCTGGAAGCCAACCCGACCAGTGTGGAGGCGGAGCGCTTCGCCGCGTTCCGCGACGCGGGAGCGAACAGGGTCTCGATCGGGCTGCAGAGCCTCGATCCTGCCGCGCTGTGCTTCCTGGGTCGGCAGCACTCGGCGCCGCAGGCGGTTGCGGCGCTGGAGATCGCGCGCGCCGTGTTTCCGCGACTGTCGTTCGACCTGATCTATGCGCGACCTGGCCAGACGCTGGCGGACTGGCGGGCGGAGTTGCGCCAGGCGCTGGCGCTCGCGGCGGATCACCTGTCGCTTTATCAGCTCACGATCGAGCCGGGCACGCGGTTCGAGGCGATGCATCGCCGCGGAGAACTCGTGCTGCCGGACGAGGAACTGGGCGCGGCGCTGTACGAGGCGACGGGCGAGGAAGCAGTGCGCTTTGGCCTCGCCGCCTACGAGGTGTCGAACTACGCCCGGCCGGGCAGTGAAAGCCGACACAATCTGACCTATTGGCGCTATGGCGACTACATCGGCATCGGGCCTGGTGCGCATGGCCGGCTCACGCTGTCGGGGCCAGACCATCTTGTCGCCACGCGTCGCCATCGCGCGCCGGAACCTTGGGCGGAGCGCGTCGAGCGCGATGGCCACGGCAGCGTCGAGGAAGCGCCGCTGGCTTCCCTCGAGCGCGCACGTGAGATGCTGTTGATGGGCCTGCGGCTGAGTGAAGGCATCGATCGCCACCGGTTCGCGGCACGCACCGGCATAGCACTTGAAGATGCGCTCGAACGCACCGTCCTGCGTCAGGCGATCGATGAAGGCCTAGTGGCATGGCGTGGCGCTGCGCTTATGGCGACGCAAGCGGGACGGCTCAGGTTGGATGCCCTGCTCGCCGCTATCGTGCGCTGACAGGTGCCGGGCATTGCGCCCGGCACCAATCCCGCTTCAGGCGGCCACTTCGGACAGGTCCTGCTGCAACTGGGCCAGATCGAAGCCGTCGAAGGTCGTCGCCTCCGGCGATAGGATCGCATAGGCCTCATCAACGCATTCGTCCCACCAGGCCCAGGTGGCCCGCTGGATATTGCCCCAGGTCAGCACGGTCACGCCATTGGCGTCATAGGCGACGGCAAAGACGGCATGGCCATCGTTGGTCAGCGGGCCGGGGGTCCACGGCCTGCCGGCGTTGAAGTCCTGGACGCAGTTCTGCTGCACCTGGAAGCCCAGATAGACGCCGCCGAACAGCTGGATCGCCTGCTGGATGTGCGTATGGTTTTTCGGATCGATGCTCGCGAAGGCCAGGATCTTGTCGCGGGTCACCGGATGCTTGCGCCAATAGTTCAGCACGTCGAGTTCGTTGAGACCCGAGTCCACGCCTCCCGTGAGATGCATATACAGTTTGACCACGTCCTTCTGCGGCATGATGTCCTTATGGCCGGTCAGGCCGCGATAGGTCGTGATGGCGTGGGCCAGCGCCGCGATCGTGCAGTCGCCCAGCGTGTCGTTGCCGTCCATCGGAAACAGAGCACTCGGATCAGGTGCCATCTTCAGCTTGTCGTAGACGTGGCTCAACACGTCATACGAGGCTGGCGGGGCAGCCAGCCCGGCGGTCGCGTAGCGCCGGAAGCGCAGCGTTCGATAGTCCGTCTTCGGTGGATGCTTGCCGAAACGGAAAGCAGGCATGGGACGATACTCCCCAGTGATGTGTGGATCGGCGTGATTGGATCGCTCAGTGGGCGATCCGGCCGCGCTTCTATCGCCGTCCTGAGCTGTGCTGTGTGAGTGCTCTCACAGCGCGCTGGTGCATATCTGCGCCCCTGGGGTCTGCCCCGGCGCTCCGTTGACGGCCTCGGGCATCGCGTCCAGCCTGACGAATGCAGTAGAAGAGAGAGGGAACGTACATGCCGCTACCGGCAGATACCGATGCCAGCACGCCGAAATATCTGCGCGACAAATACGCGATCGTCGGCGTTGGCGAGACCCCGTATACCCGCGGCTCCGGCCGCACCACGCGTGCGATGGGCACCTTCGCGGTGCGTGCCGCGATGCAGGACGCGGGCCTCAAGGCGTCCGACATTGACGGAATGCTGTCCTACTCGGGCAATGATTCCACGCCGTCGCCATTCCTGGCCGGCGACCTTGGCATCCGCCTGAACTTCTTCATGGATGTGAACGGTGGCGGTTCGTCCACCGAGGCGCTGATCGGCATCGCCATCGGCGTGATCGAAGCCGGCATGTGCAAATGCGTGGCGATCTTCCGTTCGATGAACGGCTATTCGCAGGTCCGCATCGGCGGCACGGGCGCGCGTTCCGCCGCGCCGGTCAACGGCGATGCGCTGCACAGTCGTGCGTATGGCTGGCAGAGCGCGGGGCAGATGTTCGCGCCCACCTTCATGCGCCACATGTACGAATACGGCACCAAACCCGAGCAGGTGGCGATGGTGAAAGTGGTGCACTCCGAGCACGCGTCGAACAACCCGAAGGCGTTCTACAAGAAACGCTATACGGTGGACGACGTGATCAATAGCCGGATGATCTGCAAACCGCTGCATCTGCTGGACTGCTGCGTGGAGACCGACAATGCGACCTGCATCATCGTCACGACGGCAGAGCGCGCCCGTGACCTGCGCCACCGCTCGCCGCTGATCCGCAGCGTGGTCGGGCGCTGCAGCAAGCCGCGCACCGACATGCACTACCAGTGCGGCCCGATCACCCGCGTCGCCGGCTACTTCGCCAAAGACATCCTATGGCCTAACGCTGGCGTGGGTCCCGAGGACATCGACGCCGTCGGCGCGTACGACGCGTTCACCTTCACCTCGATGCTGCAGCTCGAGGACTACGGGTTCTGCAAGAAGGGCGAGGGCGGCGAATATGTGTCCTCGGGCATCACACGGCTGGGCGGCCGACGGCCGCAGAACACTTCGGGCGGCCATCTGTGCGAGGGCTACACGCACGGCATGAACATGGTGATCGAGAACGTGCGTCAGCTACGCCACGATGCCGACGATTCATGCCCGGTCGGATCGGATGGCAAGCGGCAGCACACGTTCGACTATCGTGAGGGCGGCTGCCGCCAGGTGCGCAATGTCGAGGTGACCGCCAATCTGGGCTGGGCCAATCCGATGACCGGATCGGCCATGGTCATGCGGCGCGGCTGAGGAGAAACGGATCATGTCAGTTCGCGGAACCTATCTCGACATGTCGCTGTCGATCGACGATCTGGACGGCGAAAACCTGGAGTATTTCCGTCACTGCGCCGAGCACGACTTCCATCTGCAGCAGTGCGACGACTGCAAGCTGCTGCGTTATCCGCCGGCCACCGCCTGCCCGTGGTGCAGCTGCCTGACGTCGAAGTGGACGAAGGTCGAAGGCAAGGGCGAGGTGTATTCCTATGAGGAGGTGCGTCACGGGATCCAGCCGGCGTTCCAGGCGCGCACGCCGTACATGGTGCTTCTGGTTGAGCTAGAGACGCAGAAGGGCAAGCCGACCGAGCATGAAGCGCTGCGCGTCATCGGCAACCTGACCACACCGGATGGCGTACTGGCGCCGCCGGATATGGTGAAGCGCGTCGGCATCGGTTCGCGCATGCGGATGGTTTTCAGCGACGTCGCAGCGGGCCTGTCGCTGCCGCAATGGACCATCGACGAAAGTGCTACGCAGCCGGAGAAGCCTTGGCGCTATCCGCAGGAGTGACCATGCACGTTCATCATGCTGGCCCTGTGCCAGCATGATGCAGCGCCAAGCGCTCAGTGATCGAAGTGAGGCAGTGCGCGGGTGTGCTCGATCCGCACCGCCGGCACATGGCCGACGAAGAAGCCGGTGCTGTGCTTCGCGTCGATCTGGTTCAGCACAGCGGCGACCTTGATCGAGTCATAGTCGCGCACGCCTTTGAAGCTCGTCGTGCGTGCGCATAACCTCGAATATCGTGTTCACGCGGACGAACTGGTGCGGGAAGACGACAGTGCAGGCGCCATGGATCTTTGTCATCGGCAGATTGGCAGGGTCGATCTGCGACAGGGGGTCGCCAAGCGTCCCGCCTCCGGTGACATCGCCCAGGCTTCTGTCCAGGTTCTCGGCATAAGGTTGTCTCGGCGCCCGCGGTCCCGGCACAGTTCAAGCTGGGCGGAAAGAAGGTCCGATCATAGCTGTCGTCGTGGAACACGCCGGTGGAAAACGATGTTCCGCCGGTTACCTGGGCCAGCATGCCGGGGAAGCTGTCCGAGGGTGCAGTTGTGTATGCTTGTGTGTAGACAGTCCCATGTTTTGCAAGCGCCGAACGTGGTCTACCCGCACAGCAGACCGGTGATCGTCTTCCGCACGCGCGACCGTTGTTAGGCAGAGCGCCGCCGCGCCCGCCGGCAGCCACTTGCATGAATGCATCGTGTCTTCCCCCTGATCGTGACGAGATTGTCCCGGCCTTAAGCGGCACGAGGGCGGGTTTGCGTGTGAATTTGCTGTGACGATCGCTCTGCTGAAACGGAACCCAGAAACTCGTTACTCGGGTGCGGTCCGGACTGGCTCCGCAAGCAGTCGGTGTTCGTTCCGTCGCAGGATGAGGAATCCCGCGACCAGCGCTACGGCGACGACAGCGCCGATGCCGATGGCAACGGGACCAGCAAGATGCGCTGCTTCGTGCCCCAGAAAATAGGCGCCAAGGCCGTAAAGCGTGGACCAGACCACGCTGCCCGCGATGTTCGCCACCATGAAGCTGCCGAGTGGCATGCGGTTTGCGCCGGCCAGCAGCGCCGCCAGGGTGCGCAGCAGCACGACGAAGCGCGCGGCGAGCACCACCTTCGATCCATGGCGGGCGAACAGCTGTCGGCCAAGCTCGAGCCGTTGCTCGGTCAATCCAATGTAGCGACCATAACGCCGCAGCAGCCGGAAGCCGATGCTCCATCCGATGGCGTAGCCGGCTGCCTGACCGACGATCGCCCCGACGGCCGCGGCGACGATAACGAACGCGATGTTGAGCTGGTGCGTCGTGCCGGCGAGCACCGCGCCGGCGATCAGCAGCGTCTCGCCAGGCAGCGGCAGCCCCAGGCTCTCCAGTGCGATGATCACGCCCACCACGACGATGCCGTAGCTGTGCAGCAATTCCATCAGATGGTGCAGCGAAAAGAATGACATGCGGGCTATAAGGCGTCCTGAGCGCCGTGTAACAAGGGACCGATGACGGCAGAGTGTTTCGACGTGATTGTGGTGGGCGGCGGGCATGCCGGATGCGAGGCGGCAGCAGCAGCGGCGCGGGTCGGTGCGCGGACGCTGTTGCTCACGCATCGGCTCGAGACGATTGGCGAGATGTCCTGCAATCCCTCGATCGGCGGGATCGGCAAGGGGCACCTGGTGCGCGAGGTCGATGCGCTCGATGGCTTGATGGGCCGGGCGGCGGACGCGGCCGGCATCCACTTCAAGCTGCTCAACCGCAGCAAGGGGCCCGCGGTGCGCGGGCCTCGGGCACAGGCCGATCGCAAACTCTACCGTCGTGCGATCCAGCGTCTTTTGGCTGAAACGCCGGGGCTGACGGTGCGCGCGGGCGCTGCGGAGGACCTGGAGATCGGTCGTGATGGACGGCTGGCCGGGGTTGTCTGCGCCGATGGCACGACCATCCGATGTGCCGCCGCGGTCCTGACTACCGGCACGTTTCTGCGTGGCGTCATCCATGTCGGTGAGCAGCAGAGTGCGGCCGGGCGGGTAGGGGAGGCGCCGTCGATTGGTCTGGCGCGCACATTGGCGCGGCTCAGGTTGCCGCTGGGGCGGCTGAAGACCGGCACGCCACCTCGACTGGACCGGCAGACGATCGACTGGGAGGCACTTGCGGCGGATCCGGGCGATGCCGAGCCGGAACCGTTCAGCACACTGACGGAGCGGATAGAGACGGCGCAGGTCGAGTGCCGCATCACTCGGACCACGCCGGCCACCCACGCGATCATTCGCGCGAATCTGCACCGGTCGGCGGTGTACGGAGGCCGCATCGAGGGGACGGGGCCGCGCTACTGTCCTTCGATCGAGGACAAGGTGGTGCGATTCCCGGGGCGGGATAGCCACAATATCTTCCTCGAGCCCGAGGGGCTTGATGATCCAGTTGTCTACCCCAATGGCATTTCCACCAGTCTTCCGGTGGAGGTGCAAGCCGACCTGTTGACCACCATTCCAGGTCTTGAGCGTGCCCGCATGGTGCGGCCTGGCTATGCGGTTGAGTACGACTATGTGGACCCACGCGCGCTGTCACCGGCGTTGGAGGTGCGGGTTCTGCCGGGATTGTTTCTGGCCGGACAGATCAACGGCACAACGGGGTACGAGGAGGCGGCAGCACAAGGGCTACTTGCAGGGGTCAATGCCGCACACCGGGCCGGCGATCTGGCGGCTGCGGTGTTGTCTCGGTCCGATGCCTATACGGGGGTATTGGTTGACGACCTAACCAGCCAAGGGGTTAGCGAGCCGTACCGTATGTTCACCTCTCGCGCGGAGTTCCGCCTGAGCTTGCGGGCGGATAACGCGGATCTCCGTCTGACTGGGAAAGGCTGTGAGTGGGGATGCGTGGGAGGTACGCGGCAGGCTGTTTTTGAGGTGCACAGTTCAACTGTTGCGCTTGCCCGGCACCGGGCTCTTGAGGAAGGTGGACACCCCAGCGAGTTGGGGGAAAGGGGCGTTGCCGTCAGGGCGGATGGTCGCTGGCGCTCGGTCTTCGAGCTTCTGGGGAATTCCGATCTGAGCCTCTCTGCTCTGGCAATGGCATTTCCTTGGCTCACCCAGTTACCGAAGCGCGCTTTAGGTCAGTTGCAGACCGAGGCCCGCTATGTTGGTTACCTGCCGCGGCAAGCGGCTGAGATTCGGGCATTCGAGCGTGAAGAGGGCATGGATCTATCGGCCGTTGCTTTCGCTGGGATTGGTGGCCTCTCCGCTGAACTCGTAGCCAAGCTGACCAGCGCGCGGCCCGCATCCTTCAGGGCTGCCAGCCGGATACAAGGCATGACTCCCGCGGCTCTTGCAGCCATTGCAGCTCACGTCCGCAAGCAGAACTCTCACAGCGTTCCACGTGAAACGGTCTGAAGTCGCCGACAGCGTTTCACGTGAAACACTGAGCAGGTTGGATTGCTTCGCCACACTGCTCATCCGTTGGAATCCATCAATCAATCTGATCGCGAAAGCAGACGAGGGGCAACTTTGGGAGCGCCATATAGCCGATTGCGTCCAGCTCGCTGAATTTCTGAACCCCCGACCAGAACGAGGGATTGATCTTGGTTCCGGGGCCGGTTTTCCTGGGCTGATTCTGGCGATCGCTGCGGGGATCCCGTTCGAGCTGCTGGAGGCCGACCATCGCAAAGCGGCGTTCTTGCGCGAAGCTGCCAGGGAGACATCGGCACCAGTCCGCGTCCACGGGAAGCGTATAGAGGAGGTCGGCATCCCTCCTGCTCCGCTGGTCACTGCCCGCGCGCTCGCGCCGCTACCGAAGTTGCTTCGGTTGGCCTTTCCGTTCCTGGCCCCGGGCGGCGTGTGCCTATTCATGAAGGGCCGAGCAGTCGAAACCGAATTGACCGACTCCACCTGCGAGTGGCACATGCGGGTTGAGCGAATCAAGAGCCGGACGGCTCTGGATGGTTCCATTCTCAGGATCAGTGATCTGCGACGTGTCGCTCTCTCAGACTGACGCCGAGGTAGCCGAACCTGTTTTCCAACAGGCTGGCACGCGTATCCTGGCCATCGCCAATCAGAAGGGTGGCGTCGGAAAGACCACTACCGCTATCAACTTGGCGACGGCGCTGGCTGCAAACGACGAGAGGGTCCTGTTGGTCGACCTGGACCCGCAGGGCAATGCCTCAACAGGTCTGGGCGTCGCGCGTACCGATCGCGCTGTGGGCAGTTATCGGATCCTTACCGAGAATCTGCCATTGCCAAGTGCCATCCGCAACACGGCGATCTCCAATCTTTCCCTGATCACAGCCGAGGCGGACCTCGCCGGCGCCGAGATCGAACTGGTTGGCCTGGAGCGGCGGGAATTCCGCCTCCGGGATGCTCTGGCGCCGTTGCGGACGGGACCAGCCGCGTTCAGCTTCGTGTTGATCGATTGCCCTCCCAGCCTCGGGCTGCTCACACTCAACGGCCTAGTCGCGGCGGATGCCGTGCTGGTGCCCCTGCAATGCGAATTCTATGCCCTTGAAGGGATTAGCGGGCTGGTGCGGACCATCGATATGGTCAAGCGGGGCCTCAACCGCGATTTGCGCCTGCAAGGGATTGTGCTGACGATGTTCGACAGGCGGAACAATCTCTCCGACATGGTCGCCGCCGATGCCCGTGGCTTTTTCGGCGAAGCGGTCTACGAAACTGTCATTCCGCGCAACATTCGCATTTCCGAGGCGCCTAGCCACGGCAAGCCAGTGCTGCTGTACGACTTTCGTTCTCCTGGCGCCCAGGCTTATGTCCGGCTGGCGGGCGAACTGTTGCGGCGGGAGCGCGCGCAGCCATGAACGCCAGACGTGACACGGCTCCACGGTTGGGGCGGGGGTTGGCGGCTCTGATGGGCGATGCCGCTGTTCAGCCGTCTCCGACCGCAGGCGTGTCCGTCCGGCAGTTGCCGATCGATCTGCTGGAGCCAAACCCGTTCCAGCCTAGGACCACGATGGATACGGGGGCGCTGGAGGAACTCACTCAGTCGATCCGGGCCCGCGGAGTGCTCCAGCCGCTGCTGGTGCGGCCGCATCCGTCAGCGGAAGATCGCTACCAGATCGTCGCCGGCGAACGGCGCTGGCGCGCGGCCGGGTCAGCAGGACTGCACGACGTGCCCGCGCTGGTGCAGACGATGACCGACACCGAGGCTGCGGCGGTCGCGCTGGTTGAGAACCTGCAGCGCCAGGACCTCAACGCGATGGACGAGGCCGAGGGCTACCATCGTCTGCTGGACCAGTTTGGCCTGACCCAGGATGCGCTTGGCCGGGCCGTCGGCAAGTCGCGCAGCCACATCGCAAACACGCTCCGCCTGCTGAACCTGCCGCAATCGGTTAAGGAGGCACTGCGAGCCGGCGAGATCACCGCCGGCCATGCTCGCGCACTGCTCACTCACCCTATGCCGGAAAGCGCTTTGCGCCAGGTTATCGACCGCCAGCTCTCGGTGAGGCAGACCGAAGCGCTGGCGGCAGCGCGCCAGCCGCCGGGCGAGCGCACGCTGGCCGACGATCTGCTGCGCGGCCGTGGGCCGGACGCCGCTGCACTGGAAACCGCATTGAGCGAACAGCTAGGCCTGACCGTGAAGGTGACCTTCAACGGACGACGAGGGACAATAC
>DASSRN010000159.1:0-3105 GCA_035701785.1 Acetobacteraceae bacterium
CTCGGTGCCGGCGCGCAACCAGCCGCTCACCGCGGAATTCCAGCGCTACATCAAGGAGAATGCCAAAGAGATCCGCGCCATCACCCGCGAGACGCTCAACGGCATGGGGTTCCGGATCGAGCAGCGCCTGGCGGTGGAAACTGCGCCAGACGAGCGCGAGACAATCTACGAGGCAGCATGGGAGCGCGGCGGCCTGCAGTTCCGTGCGTCGTTCCAGGACATGATGGTGGACAAGGCGGCGAACGACACCGCTGCCGACTTCATCAAGCGCAAGATCCGCTCGATCGTGAAGGACCCTGCGACGGCGGCGATCCTGTCAGACATCGATCATCCGTATGCGGCAAAGCGGCCGCCGATCGATACCGACTACTTCGAAACCTACAACCGTCCCAACGTGACGCTGGTGGATGTGAAGGCCGCGCCGATCACGCGCATCAGTGCGGCGGGTGTATGCACGACCGAGGCCGAGTACCCGCTCGACATCATCGTGTTCGCCACCGGCTTCGACGCGATGACCGGGCCGCTGCAGCGGATCGACATCCGCGGTCGCGACGGCGTCGCGCTGCGCGACGTCTGGTCCGCGGGGCCGCGCAATTACCTTGGCCTCGGGGTGGCCGGCTTCCCCAACCTGTTCACCATCACCGGCCCGGGCAGTCCGTCGGTGCTGTGCAACATGCCGGTGGCGATCGAGCAACACGTTGACTGGATAACCGGCTGCATCGAGCACATGCACGCGAAGGGCCTGCACACGATCGAGCCCGCGCCTGAAGCGGTGGACCGCTGGGTTGAAGAGGTGAACGACGCCGCCAGCAAGACGTTGCTGCCGCTGGCGAAGCATTCCTGGTATCTCGGCGCGAATATCCCGGGAAAGCCACGCGTATTCATGCCGTACGCGGGCGGCATGGTGCGTTATCGCGAGATCTGCGACAGCGTGGCGCGCCGCGGCTACGAGGGGTTTGCGCTGTCTTAGCCGCGCCGCTGTCTGTTCATTCCTCTTCACACACGACTGAGGGGCGGTTCACCGCGCGCGGTGCGAGCGACGTTTTCCGCGATCAGCGACGCGCGTGCCGCCAGCATGCCTTCGGTCCAGCCGGAGACATGCGGTGTCATGATCACGTTGCGCAGTTCATGGAACGGCTGCGTCGCCGGCATGGCCGGCGCGGCTGCATCCGGATAGCGATACCAGACATCCAGCGCCGCGCCGGCGATCCTGCCTGACGCCAGCGCCTGGTAGAGCGCCGCCTCGTTGCAGATCTCTGCGCGCCCGACATTGATCAGGAACGCGGTCGGCCGCATCAGCCCGAGCCGCCTCGCGTCGAGCAGATCGCGTGTTTCGGATGACATCGGCAGCGTGATGGCGAGATAATCCGCCTGTTGCAGCACCTGGTCCAGACGTTCAGGACCCGCGACAAAGGCAACGCCCTGCGGCACCTCCGACTGCGCGTTGCGGCGCACCGCACAGATCCGCATGTCGAATGCCGCGGCACGCCTGGCAAGCGCCTGGCCGATATGGCCGAAGCCCAGGATGCCGAGTGTCCTGCCCGCGAGTTCCGGCCAGAGCGGCGGCGGCGCAGCGCCGATCGCCCATTGGCTTTCCCACCGCCCATGACGCAATTCCGCGTCGAGGCGTGCGAAGCTCCGAGTGAGCGCGATCATCGCACCCATGATGTATTCGGCGATGCCGGCTTCGTGGCCGTATGCGTTCGCCAGCAATGTGCCGGGTCGCATCGCCGGTTGATCGATGCGGTCGACGCCGGCACCCGGCACCTGCACCAGCCGCAGGCGTGGCGCAGCCGCTGCCATGCGCGCGGAAAATCCCATCGACACCAGCACGTCGGCGTCGTGCAGCCGATCGACGATGCCCGCTTCATCGGCATCCACCACAATGTCGCAGGGACATGCGAGCCGCGCGCGCACCGGATCGGCGAGCCGCACGGCGAACGAACCGGCAAATGCGACCTTCATTGCTGTCCTCTTGCTCTGTGGTGGCGCTGTGCACTATCCGGCACGTCGGACCTCGGGCAACTACGCGTCAGGTAGTCATGCAAGCGCCACCCGGCTTCGCAGCGCGCCTGGTTTCGTGGCGCAGGCAACGTGGCCTGTCGCAGCTACAGCTTGCGTTGGGCGCCGAGTGTTCGCAGCGCCACGTCAGCTTCCTCGAACTGGGCCGCACCAGACCGAGCAGGGACATGGTGCTGCGGCTGGCAAGTGTGCTGGCCGTGCCGCTGCGGGCGACCAACGAGATGATGTTGGCCGCCGGCTATGCACCGGTATGGAACGAGACGCCATTCGATGCGGCGATGCTGGCGCCGGTGCGCAGCGCGCTCGACTATATGCTTGCGCAGCAGGAGCCGTTTCCAGCCGTGGTGGTCGACCGAAGATGGAACCTGCTGCAAGCCAACCAGGGTGCCATTGCGCTGGTCGAGTTCCTGGTGGGACCTCTGGCACCTGGCACCGCGGTCAACCTCGCCGATGCGCTGTGCGCGCCAGACGTTTTGCGACCGCATCTCGTCAACTGGCCGGAGGTCGTCCGATACTTTCTGCGCAGTGTGGAGGCTGACGCGCTGGCCGACGGGACGGCGGAGACCGCAACGCTGTTGCAGCGGCTCCTGGGCTACGAGGGCGTGCGGGCGGCGGCTGCGATTGCGCCGGGTGCGATCGATGCTCTGGTGCTGCCCATGCACTTCCGAAAAGGCGTCACAACGCTGCGCCTGTTCACCACGATCGCCACATTGGGCACGCCGCAGGACATCACGTTGCAGGAGCTGCGGATCGAGAGCTTCTTCCCAATCGACGAAGCGACGGGTGCCGTGTTCCGCGACTGGGCGGCGAGAAAATGATGAGACGCAGCTACACGAAAATTCGCGCCATCGGGATTGTCACGTCGGGAAGCGCCTCGACGTGCAGCGTGCCCGCTATGTCGAACACCATGGCCGAGGCGTAGCGGCCGTCCTTCGGTTCGCGATGCACCAGCACCCGGTTCGCCATCACGTCGACGGCCCAGTACTCGCGGACCCCTGAACGCATAGAGTTCGAGCTTCGCCCCGCAATCGAACGCCAGGCTCGAATCCGCGACCTCGATCAGCAGCAGGACGTCGGGCGCAT
>DASSRN010000160.1:0-25663 GCA_035701785.1 Acetobacteraceae bacterium
GCTCGCCACCGGCAAGGTGGACTATCCCGCCGTGCACCGCCTCGCCGATACGGCACGCGCCGGCACGCAGGCGGACGCGGTGCTGGCGTGAGTTGTGCTGCTGGGTTTGTACGTTACTGGACGGTCGGCCTCGGCTATTGAATCGATCCGAAGCTGAGTTTTCGAAAGCCTTGACTCTTGCGCCGCTGCTCTGCCACGGAAAGCTTGCAGCTTGTTCCTACCTCATCTGCTGCGCCGCGGTTCCGTGCGGACAATCATTGCTGTTGCTGTACTAGGACGCGGCATCCTGCCTGCCGACTGCGGAACTGGTTACGAACGAAACTGAAGTCATCATCTCCACAGGAGGCCAAGATGGCCGATACAACCGCTATTCGTCCCTTTCAGGTGAGCTTCCCGGCAGCGGAAGTTACGGAACTGCGCCGGCGCGTGGCGGCCACCCGATGGGCCGACCACGAAACAGTCATGGATGCATCGCAAGGTGTGCAGCTCGCGACAACCCAGAAGCTCGCACGCCACTGGTCGACCGAATACGATTGGGGCCGGTGCGAGGCGCGCCTGAAAGCGCTGCCTCACTTCATCACCGAGATCGACGGGCTCGACATCCACTTTATCCACGTCCGTTCGCAACATCCGAATGCATTGCCGATCATTGTCACCCACGGCTGGCCCGGTTCGATCATCGAGCAGCTGAAGATCATCGACCCGCTGACCAATCCCACAGCGCATGACGGTACCGGAGCGGATGCTTTCGACGTAGTGATCCCGTCGCTGCCGGGCTACGGGTTTTCAGCCAAGCCAATGACAACCGGCTGGGGCCCAGAGCGTATAGCACGTGCCTGGATCACGCTCATGAAGCGCCTTGGATATGAGAAGTTCGTGGCTCAAGGTGGTGATTGGGGTGCGCTTGTCACCGATCTGATGGGCGCACTGGCACCCCCGGAACTGCTTGGCATTCACACCAACATGGCTGGTGCGGTTCCACCTGACATCGACAAGGCAGCTCTCACCGGTGCGCCACCGCCCGCCGGGCTCGCAGCAGACGAACGGCATGCTTACGACCAGCTCGCACGCTTCTACACACAGGGTCTCAGCTACGCCCTCGAGATGGGCAAGAAACCACAGACACTGGCCGGCATCGCCGACTCCCCTGTTGGCCTGGCAGCGTGGATAATCGATCACGACATCGACAGCTACGAGATGATCGCGCGCGTCTTCGACGGCCAGCCGGAAGGGCTGTCGCGTGACGACGTTCTCGACAACATCACATTCTACTGGCTAACCAATACAGCGATCTCGTCAGCGCGGCTCTACTGGGAGAACAAGCTGGCATTTTTCGCTCCGAAGGGCGTCAAGATCCCCGCGGCGGTGAGCGCCTATCCCACCGAGATCTATACGGTGCCGCGGCGTTGGGCAGAGCAGGCCTATCCAAGGCTGATCCATTACAACCGCCTTCTCAAAGGCGGCCATTTCGCAGCGTGGGAACAGCCGGGATTCTTCGTCTCCGAAGTCCGTGCCGGGTTCAGGTCTCTACGCTGATTGTATCTGCCCCGGTGCGTCAGCGCGGCGGCATGCGCAGCGCACCGTCCAGCCTGATCGTCTCGCCATTCAGGAAGCGATTGCCCGCGATGTGCTCCACCAGTGCCGCGTATTCCTCCGGCATCCCAAGCCGCTGCGGGAACGGGATGCCGGCCGCGAGGCTCTGCTGTACCTCGGCCGGCAGCCCCTCGACCATCGGCGTGTGGAACAGCCCCGGCGCAATCGTCACTACGCGTATACCTACGCGGGCGAATTCGCGTGCTGCCGGCAGCGTCATGCCGACGACGCCCGCCTTCGACGCGGCATAGGCCGCCTGCCCGACCTGGCCCTCGTACGCCGCGATCGATGCGGTGTTGATGATGACGCCGCGCTCGCCGTCATCGAGTGCGTCGAGCGTGGTCATGTCGGCCGCGGCCAGCCGCAGCAGATTGAAGCTGCCGATCAGGTTGACGCGGATCACGCGTTCGAACGCGGCGAGCGGCAGCGGCCCATCACGCCCGACGATGCGCCCTGCCGTGCCGACGCCGGCGCAGTTCACCAACAGTCGGGCCGGGCCATGCGCCTCGCGCGACCGCGCAACGGCCGCCTCTGCCGAAGCAGCATCGGCGACATCGCAGGCAATGCCGATGCCGCCGCTACCCGCCGCGCTTGCTGTCGCCGCGGCCTCGTTGACGTCGAGCACCGCTACGCGACAGCCCGCGTGTGCCAGACGCCGCGCAGTGGCGGCGCCAAGCCCCGAGCCGCCCCCAGTCACGATTGCCGCTTGTCCGTCCAGGCGCATGGCGACCCCTCTTGCGATGCTCTGCACGCAGGGTGTCGTCAGTTCAGCCGGATCGCAACGGCACCGTTGCCGCGGGGCAGGTGGCCAAGCGCATGCGCAGCAGGAACACGGCGGTAGCCAGCACGCAGCATCCGAGCATCGCCAGCGCGGCGAGAAACGCCCAGCGATTGCCAGCGACAGCCTGCACCGCGAAGTACAATGTGCCCACCAGCACGACGCCGACGCCGTTCGCCACCTGCTGCGTCGTGGTGAGGATGCCGGCGCCTGATCCGGCATGCGCATGGCGCACCTGGGTCAGCACCGCACTGAACAGGGGCGCCAGCACCATGCCCTGGCCATAGCCGAACACCGCGAGCGGCAGCACGAGCATCGTCATCGTCGGCTGCGCCACCGATCCGGCCAGCAGTGCGGTCACTGCCAGCCCGGTTGCCTGCACAAAGCATCCTTGGACCAGGCGCCCCGTGCTGCGCGAGCCAACCACAAAGGCAATTGCCAGCGGCAGCACGGTCAGCGCTGCATCATTCGCCGCGAAGCCAAGGCCATTCTGCAAATACAGCGTGAGCACGAAGTAGAACGACAGGTTCGCGGCGAAGAAACAGAACGTAGCCGCCATCCCGGTGATGAACAGGTCATCCTCGAGCAGCGAGAGGTCGATCAACGGCATGCCTCCGCTGCGCTCGGTCGCGCGCTGCAGTCGCAGGAAGCCCGCGAGCACGCCAACGCCGGCGACCACCGTCGCCCACATCCACCACGGCCACCCGAGTTCGCGCCCGAACATCAGCGGCACGACCACGCCGATCAGTCCGACGAACAGCGCCGACGCGCCGCGCAGATCGAGCCGTGTGGTCGCGTCGCGCGGCGCCACCGGCATCAGCCACGCCGCGGCGAGCGCGATGGCGGCGCCGACCGGCACGTTGACGCAGAAGATGGCGCGCCAGCCGAGGCCACCGATGTTCAGTGTCACCAGCCAGCCGCCGGCCATGAAGCCGACCGCCGCGCCCAGTCCGATCGCGACCGCGAAGAACGTGAAGGCACGGGCGCGCGCTGCGTCGGGAAACAGCGTGTGCATCGTGGCCAGCACCTGCGGCACCATCATCGCTGCCGCACCGCCCTGCGCGGCGCGCGCGAAGATCAGCATCGTCGGCGACCCCGAGACGCCGCACCACAGCGAGGCCAAAGTGAAGCCGAGTACGCCGGCGATGAACACGCGCTTGCGGCCGACGATGTCGCCCAGCCGGCCGCCGGTGATCACAAGTGACGCGTAGGCGATCTGGTAGACCGCCACCACCGCCTGGATCTCGGCGGCCCCGGCGTGCAGGTCGGCCCGTATCGCCGGCATGGCGACATTGACGATGAATGCATCGGCCACTGCCAGGAACTGCGCTGCGGCGACGCTGCCCAGCGCCCACCAGCGGCGCGGAACGATTGTACTGTGCATGATGGGAACCTCCTTCCGTGGTTCCCATCGTGGCGAGTGCCCGCGCGTCGATCGATTACGCGCGGGGTAATGCCGGCTACTATTTCAGCGTGTCCCGCAGGCCGCGCAGCCCGAGGTAATAGCCGACGATGCCGAAGCCGGTGACCATGCCCAGGCTCACCGTCGCGGTCTCGGACACCGGCCCGCGCCGCACCGGATTGGACATGTGCAGTTCAATGGTCGGGAACTTCACCTGGCTGAGCGCGGCCACCAGCGCCGGATAGCCGCGCGAGAACCCGGCGGGATTGAAGATCGCCGCATCAAACCCCTGATCGTTCGCGGCATAGAGCCGGTTGATCACCTCGCCCTCGACGTTGGAGTGGAAGATCTCGATCTCCACGTCGAGTTCGCTGGCGTAGCCGCGGATGCGTTCGTCGTATTCGGGCAGCGTCATCGGCCCGAAGATTTCGGTCTGCACCTTGCCGCGCATGTTCATGCCGGCACCGTGGATGACCAGGATCTTCACCATGCGTACTCTCCGTTGTCAGGCAACGCGGAATTCGGCGAGCGAATCATAGTCGGGATCAGCCCCGATGCCCGGCACGTCCGGCGGGCTGACCGTGCCGTCGCTGTTCAGCCGCAGCGTGTGGCGGTACACGCGACCCCACATCGGATCGACGGTGTCCCGATAGAACTCCAGGATCAGCCCGTTCGAAATCGCCGCCACCAGATGCACGTGGATGTCCTGCGAACCGTGCGGCGCGATGTCCAGGTCGTTGGCTTGCGCCAGTGCCGCCACCTTCATGAACTCGGTGACGCCGCCCAGGATCTTGGCATCGGCGTTCAGGATCGCGGCGCATTCGTTCTTGATAAGGTCGCGGAAGCCGTAGCGGGTGTACTCGTTCTCACCGGTCGCGATCGGGATGCCGGTGGCGCGCGCCAGCTTGCGATGGCCGTCGTAGTCGTCTGGTGCAACCGGCTCCTCGAACCAGAAGATGTCGTATTCCTCGATGCGCCGCGCGAGCTGGATCGCCTCGTAGTGGCGATAGGCGCAGTTCGCATCGATCATCAGCTTGACGTCCGGCCCGACCGCCTCGCGCGCCACGCGCACGCGCGCCACGTCCTCCATGATCGGCACGGCGCCCACCTTCATCTTCACCGCCTTGGCGCCCATGCGCACATTGTCTTCCATCTCGCGCGCGAGTTCCGGCAGGCCCTTGCCCTCTTCGTAGTAGCCGCCGGCGATGTAGGTCGGCACGCGATCGCGGAAGCCGCCCAGCAGCTTATACAGCGGCAGGTTGGCGAACTTGGCACGGATGTCCCACAGCCCGATGTCGATCGCCGAGATCGCGCGCGTGGTCAGGCCGCGACGGCCGATCAGCTTCGGCTCCCACATCCGGTGCCACAGCCGCTCTACGTTGACAGGATCCTCGCCGATCAGCATCGGTGCCAGGCGCGCCACGGCGGCGCGCTCGATGTCGCCGCCACCGCCAAGTCCGATGCCGGTGATGCCGTCCGAGGTGGCGATCTCCACCACCGCGAAGGTCACGTGCGTATAGGTGTGCTTGCCGTTGGTGATCGGCTTGTGCCGCGGCCAGCGGTATTCCTTGGTGGTGATGCCGGTGATCTTCATGCCGCTGTCCCTTGCGTCGGTCGCAGCATTGAACGGCGTCAGTCGGGCAGGCGCAAGCGCACGGACACCGGGCAGTGGTCCGACAGCCGCAGCTTCCACTCGGCGCCAACCTCCCGATACATCATCACCCGCAGCGTGTCGGGTTCGAGCCAGGTACGCGCGGCGTTGCCCAGGACGATGTGGTCGATGAACGCCTCACCGCCCCAGCATGGGCTCGCGTGCCCTTCTGTGGCGCGCGCCAGCGGTGCGGCATGACGCAGGGCTGCCCAGAACTGATCCGGGCCGTCCATATGGCGATTGAAGTCGCCCAGGAGGGCGAACGCGATGCCCTCGGTTCGCCGCGCACTGATCCAGTCCAGCAGCGCAGGCACCTGTTCGCGCAGTTCGGCGCAGGCGCGATGTACACGGCCATTCAGCCGATCGTCGAAGCAGCCGGTCTTCAGGTGGATCGCCAGCACGCGCAGCGGCGGCTCGGTTAGCAAGGTGATGTCGGCGCCGCTGCGCAGCTCTCGGTGCGGTTCGACCAGGCCGGTGACGTCCGGATTGACGCTGTAGCGGATGCCGCGCCGCACCACGATGCCGACGCGCTGCACGACGCGGTCACGTGTCAGATGGATCGAATATCTGTCGGGGGGAAACACCTGCGCGACAATCGCGGGTCCATCGACCTCCTGCACGCCAATCACGTCCGCATCCAACTCCAGCGCATAGCGGCGCAACAGGTCGATGTCCTCGGGTCGCTTCGGATGCACATCGGCCGGGAGATCGCGCGCGTCGGTGGTCAGCCATTCGAGGTTCCAGGTGGCGAGCTTCAGCTCCGCAGCCACCGCCGCGGGCGGCAGCAACGCACAGAGCAGCGCCGCCAGACGCAGGATCAACGTTCAGACTTCGGTCGCAAGGAATGCGGCAACGCGGGCAACAAACGCCGCCGGCTGCTCGATCTCGGGATGGTGGCCTGCTGCCTCGATCAGCTCGAACCGTGCGCCGGGGATGAGGCCGCTATACGCTTGTCCATACGCCGGCGTCACCACCCGGTCGCTCGCACCCCACAGCACAAGCGTCGGCACCGCGATGCGGCACAGCCAGCGCGGCAGGCGCGGGTTGTACATGAACGGCTGCCAGCCGTAGAGGCACAGCGCGTCGCGATTGCGCGCGTGCACCACGATCGCATCGTCCGACATCGTGTTGAAGTCCAGCGTCCACTTCGCCGGGTCGTGCCAAGTGCATCGCGCCACTTCGGCCGGCGAGGCGTCGAACAGGTCAAGGATGTCGCGGCTCTCGCGATCGCCGAGTTTGATGCCGAGAGGATCGACCAGGATCAGCCGCGCCAGCCGATGGCAGCACGCCGCCGCGATTTCAGCCGCCAGCCATCCGCCGAACGAAAAGCCCAGCAGCGTCACCTTCTCGTACGGCAGCGCCTCGAGCAGATCGAGATAGAGGTGCGCCAGGTCGTAGACGGTCTCGAAATCGGCCGGTCGCGGCGAAAGGCCGAACCCGGGATGCGACGGCGCGATGATCTCGCCATGCGCCGCCAGCTGCGCAACGAAAGGTGCCGCCGGATCCACGGTATCCAGTCCGTGCAACAGCAGGATCGGCGGCCCCTTGCCGGTCCGCAGTACCTCCAGGTCGATGCCGCGTACTGAGAGTCGCTCGATCGCCATCGCTCTCCTAGATGCGTTCGCTCACGCGGATCGCCACCCGGCAGCCCGCCTTGATCACTGCCGACAGTAGTCGATAGCCAGGTGCCTGTTCCGCGCCGTGCTGCAGCCCGATGTCGCGATGCTGCAACTCGTCGTCGCGGAAGCTGCGCAACGTGTCGCGCAGTTCACCTTCGCTGTCGTCGAGCGCGTCGATCTGTGCCGAGTAGTGTTCGTCGATGGCCTCCTCGACCGCGACCGTGCAGGCCATCGCCGCGCGCTCGCCCAGCACCGCCGTCGTCGCGCCGAGTGCGAAGCCGGCAACATGCCACAGCGGCAACAGTGCGGTCGGACGCACGCGTCGCCGCGCAATCAGATCGGCGAACCGATCCAGATGCTGCTTCTCCTGAGCCTGCATCTCGCGCAGCACCGGCGCGGTGGGCCGGTGACCGAGTACGGCAAGCTGTCCGGCATAGATGCGCGCGGCGCCGTATTCGCCGGCGTGATCGACACGGATCATGCGTGCCAACTCCGTGTCCTTCGGCAGGTCGCCTGGCAATTGCTCGGTCACGTCACGCGCCTCGGGCGCCACAGCACGAAGCCAAGCACCGTGGCGAAACCCAATGTGTAGAGCAGGTTCATCGCCGCCATCGAGATCGGCAGGCCGGGGATCAAGTAAGCCGCGTCCTCGCATGGCTTGGCCGGGCGCGCCGGCATCTGTGCCAGGCGCTGCGCGATGCTACCGCCGCTGAAGCGCGGTGCCACACATTCGGGCAATGGGCTTGGCCAATAGTGCAGTTCGACCCCTACATGCACAACCGCGATGGCCGCGTTGACCAACATGCAAACCACCACGAGCCACAGCAGCCACCAGGCCCAGCGCGGCGGCAGCACACAGGCTGCCAGTCCTGCCGCGATCGCTACCCGATAGGGCCAGCGTTCGAGCAGGCAAAGCGCGCAGGGGACCAGTCCCTCCCACTGCTCCGACGCGAGCGCCAGGCCCAGCGCGAAGGCGGCGGCGAGGGTGCTCAGCAACGCGATGCCGCGGATGGAAGGCAGCGTCATGCGCGCGATGTGCCCTGCTTCGCCGGGGGGCGCAAGGCGTTGCGACGGTTGGGGTGCCGGCATAGGGTCCGGCCAACCGCGAGGGAGAACGAAGATGCGTCGCATCCTGTGGGGCCGCGCCACGTCCAGCAACGTAATGAAGGTGATCTGGACGCTTGAGGAACTGCAACTGCCCTATGAGCGTATCGATGTCGGTGGCTCGTTCGGCAAGACCGATACACAGGAATATCGGGCGATGAATCCCACCGGCCTCGTGCCAACCCTGCAGGAGGACGACTTCACGCTGTGGGAGAGCAACGTGATCTGCCGCTATCTGTGCCACGCCCACGCACCACACTCGACGCTGTGGCCGCAGGACCCGCAGGTGCGGGCCAATGTGGATCGCTGGATGGATGCGCAGCACACCCTGCTGAACTGGCCGATCAGCACGGTGTTCTGGGGTCTGGTGCGCACACCGCCCGAGAAGCGTGACATGGCGGCGATCAGGCAGGGTGTAAAGGACGCGGCGCGCATCTGGGGCATGGCGTCGGCGGAACTGGCAAAGCATCCTTACCTTGCAGGCGATGAACTGACCCTGGCCGACATCCCGTGGGGGCCACATCTGCACCGCTGGTTCAACATGGATTTCGACCGCCCCGAGGTGCCGCATCTGCGCGCCTGGTACGAGCGGCTGCTGGAAAGCCCGGCTTACAAGAAGCACCTCGCCGGACCCGTGGTGTAGGTGGCGGCACCCGCGTTCGATCGCGAAGCGGTCCGGGCTTTTGAGCATACGCGCTGGCAGCGTGCTGCCGCGGTGTATGAGGGGACCTTCGCCGGCGCGACGCGGCCGTTCATCGAGCCACTGCTGGACGCAGCGGAGGTGGTGCGCGGCACGCGGCTGCTCGACCTTGCCTGCGGTCCGGGCTTCCTCGCTTCGGCGGCACACGGTCGTGCTGCAGTGGTGCGGGGCCTGGACTTCTCCTCGGAGATGCTTGCAGTGGCGCGGGCGCGGGAACCCACGATCCGCTTCGATGAAGCGGATGCCGAGGCGCTGCCGTATCCCGATGCGTCGTTCGACGCGGTGGCGGCGAACTTCGGCGTTCACCATGTGCCGCGGCCAGCGCTCGTACTGCGTGAAGCGTACCGGGTGCTATGCCCGCGCGGTCGCGTCGCGGTCAGCTTCTGGGCGGATCCGCGGGAGAATCTCGCCTGGAAACTGGTGCTCGACGCCGTTACGCGTCACGGGGATCCGGCTGCGGCACAGACTCCGGCGCCGGGTGGCGGCTTTGGGACAGCTGCCCAGTGTGACGCTGCGCTCGCGACGGCAGGGTTCCAAGCCTGTGCCACACGGCTGGTGCGTGCAACGTGGCGTCACCGTGACGCGCGGCAGTTGGTGGATGCGCTCGCTGCCGGAACCGCTCGCATGGCGGCGGTGCTCGAGGCGCAATCGCCCTCGGCGCTCGCCGCCATAGTCCGCGAGATCGACCACCAAGCCGGGGATTACCGTGCCGAGGCCGGCATCGACGTGCCGATCGCTGCGTTTATTGCTGTTGGCATACGGCCCTCAGGGCCCCTTTAGTGGCCCAGGTGACGGCCTGCCACTACATGTGGTAGCGTTCTCTCCGTGCTGAGGAGGCAATCTATGGACGGCACTATCCGACCCGCGGACGAGCACCCGGTCCGGTTCGACCTGCTGACCGAGAATCCGGTCTACAAGCCGTTCCGCTATCCCTGGGCATACGAGGCTTGGCTGACCCAGCAACGCGTGCACTGGCTGCCGGAAGAAGTGCCACTGGCTGATGATGTGAAGGATTGGCATCGCAACCTGAGCGATGCCGAGCGCAACCTGCTGTCGCAGATCTTCCGCTTTTTCACCCAGGCCGATGTCGAGGTGAACAACTGCTACATGAAGCACTACGCGCGGGTGTTCAAACCCACCGAGGTGCTGATGATGCTGTCGGCCTTCTCCAACATCGAGACCGTGCACATCGCCGCCTACAGTCACCTGCTCGACACCATCGGCATGCCGGAGGTCGAGTACCAAGCCTTCCTCCGATACAAGGAGATGAAGGACAAGTACGACTACATGCAGAGCTTCACAGTCGACTCGCGGTTCGAGATCGCCAAGACACTTGCCGCGTTCGGCGCGTTCACCGAAGGGCTGCAGTTGTTCGCCTCGTTCGCCATCCTGCTGAATTTCCCACGCTTCGGAAAGATGAAGGGGATGGGCCAGATCATCTCCTGGTCGGTGCGGGACGAGACGCTGCACTGCCTGTCGATCATCCGGCTGTTCCGCACCTTCGTGCAGGAGAACCCGGAGATCTGGAGCACTGAACTGAAGCGCGAAATCTATCTGACCTGTGCCACCATCGTTGACCACGAAGATGCGTTCATCGACCTTGCCTTCGAGCAGGGTGCGGTCGAGGGGCTGACCGCGCGCGAGGTCAAGCAGTATATCCGCTACATCGCCGATCGCCGCCTGATGCAGCTTGGGCTGAACCCGCTGTACCAGGTATCGCGCAATCCGCTGCCGTGGCTGGACGAGATGCTGAACGCGGTGGAGCACACCAACTTCTTCGAAAACCGAGCCACGGAGTACAGCAAGGCGTCCACCACAGGGACCTGGGAGGAGGCTTTCACCGCTCCGGCCCAGATCGTGCCAGCAGCCCCGTGATCGGTCCTAACCCGGCCACTGGACCTCCTCCATGTGACATTTTCCAGCCGCCACCGCAAAAAATGGAGCAGCTTCTCGGTGAATCTGGATAAATAACACTTGCATAGCGCCAGAATAACGCGAAGTGAGGGGCGGCTGGTCCACAGCAGTCCGGCAGCCTCCTGGTGGGCGCAATGCAGGATGGAACGCGATGGGGACGACCATAGAAGGCAACGTGAACCAGCCTGATGAAGCAGGCGGACGTCAGAGCGCCGCGGGCGGCGGCACACCTCGCTATACGCGCCGCCTATCGGACAAGATCCTGATCGCCTTTCACCACGCCTGCGATCAGTCGGACTTCGAGGTGGCGGAACAGTTGCTCCACATTCTGGAGATGATGCTGATGCGCCGCCCGCTCACACCGGACGGTACTCGCCGGCGGAACATGGAAAGCCTGGTGGCGGCGCACGAGCGCCTATGGCACCTCCGGCATCCGCATAACGACGAGGCGCTGGTCTAAAGCTCAAGCAGAGCGGCATCGCGCAGCACCGACTGGGCTTCCGCAGTGAAGCTTCCGCTCGGAGTATGCAGCGTCAGGCCCGAAAGCAGTCGCAGCGGTGCGCGGCTTCCCTTCACACCGCGCAGCAACAGCAGTTTCGCCGCCTGGCCAGGCTGCGGCCATAGCGGCAATAGAGCGGTCGGTGGGCAGCGTGCCCGAACGAATGCGTCGATGGCTTCGACAAGGATCGCGGCCGGAAGGATGAAGGTCAGCGTGCCATGCGTCCGCAATGGCCGCGCGAGAGCAACTGCCCAGGCTGCCAGCTGTCCGGCTCCAGCGGATTTGGCCGCCTGCCTGGCCTGGTCCGGCGAAGGTGTGCCCCCGGCGGTGTGATAGGGCGGGTTCGCGCAGGCGTGGTCGAACGTATCTGCCAGCTGCGCCGAGGTGATGTCAGCGGCGTCGAAGGTCAGATCGCTCCAGCGGTTTGCCGCAGCGTTTTGCCGCGCCAGTGCAGCCAGCGGAGCATCCCGCTCGATTCCGACTCCCACGATCCCGGGGACGCGGGCAGCAAGGCAGAGCAACGTCGCGCCCGCGCCGCTGCCGCCTTCCAGGACGCGCGATCCGGGCTGTGCCGGAATGGCTGCCGCCAGCAGGACAGGTTCGATGCCGCTGCGGAACCCATGCCGCGGTTGCGCGTAGCTCACCCGGCCGTCCAGCAAGTGGCCATCGGTGTGTTCGGGGAGGCTCACAGCAAGATGCCGCAGTGGAGTTGTTCCGGCCGACCATCCTGTCCTAGCGTCGGACGATCAACCTGGGAGAGGCGCGACATGGATCGGATCACTACAGCCACCTGGCTGTCGGCCCTGCTGATCGCGGGTGCCGTGATGTCCGGCAGCGCCTGGGCCGAAAACGAATTCCCGCCGCGCAAGCCTGGGCTGTGGCAGGTGGATATGGCCATGACCGGCGGTCCGATGCCGCCGCAGCAGATGAAGATGTGCATCGACCAGGGCACCGATGCCGAGATGTTCAAGATGGGCATGAACGCCAGCCAGGGTATGTGTGACAAGCCCGACGTCCGGCGCAACGGAAGCAGCGTGACCGTAAGCACGGTATGCAGGATGGGTGACTCGCAGATGTCCACTCAGGCAGTGACGAAGTTCACCGGCGACACCGCGTACCACACGGATGCGAACACCAAATTCAATCCGCCGATGGCGGGTCGCGAACAGTCCACGGTGACCCAGGACGCCAAGTGGACCGGACCTTGCCCAACCGGCATGGTGGCGGGCGATGTGATGATGCCGAACGGCATGAAGATGAACATGAAGCAGATGATGGGGAACAAGCCATAGGAGAGGGACGATGCTGCAGATCCGCCATCTCGATCACGTCGTGCTGCGGGTCACTGACCTGCAGGCCATGATGCGCTTCTATGTCGACGTCCTTGGCTGCACGCTGGAGAAGGTGCAGGAGAAGATCGGCCTCTGGCAGCTGCGCGCCGGGTCGGCACTGATAGACCTGGTGCCGGTCGATCGCCCAGCCGGGCAGAAAGGCGGCGCCGCGCCTGGCCGCGAGGGCCGCAACATGGACCACTTCTGCCTCCAGGTGGAACCGTTCGACGGCGAGGCGATCATCGCGCATCTGAAGCAGCACGGCTGCGAGCCGGGCCAGATCGAGTCGCGCTATGGCGCGAAAGGGCAAGGGCCATCGATCTACGTGCCGGACCCTGAAGGCAACATGGTGGAGCTGAAGGGGCCGCCCTGGGAATCGTGACGCATTCGCGCGCGCCGTGCGCTACGCGAGTCCTTCGCGACCTATGTTCAGGAATCTCTCCCGCCGCCGCGCCTTCAGCGTCGGTCCGTCCAACGCGATCAGCGGCTGAAGGACCTCGGCGACCTTGTCGCCGACCGCGGCGACAGTGGCGGCCGAATCGCGCTGCGCCCCTCCCAAGGGCTCGGGGATCACCACGTCCACCAGATCGAGCCGCTTGAGGTCCTCCGCGGTCAGCCGCAGCGCCTCGGCCGCCGCCGGCGCCTGGGCCGCATCCCGCCAGAGGATCGAGGCGCAGCCTTCGGGCGAAATCACCGAATAGATTGCGTGCTCCAGCATCAGCACGCGGTCGCCGGCGGCGAGCGCGATCGCGCCGCCCGAGCCCCCTTCGCCGATGATGGTGGCGACCAGCGGCACCGGAGCCTCCAGACAGGCCTCGATCGATCGGGCGATCGCCTCCGCCTGGCCATGCGCCTCGGCATCGATGCCGGGGAACGCCCCCGAGGTATCGACGAAGCTCAATACCGGCAGGCCGAACCGGCCCGCCAGCTCGATCAGGCGTCGCGCCTTGCGATAGCCCTCTGGGCGCGCCATGCCGAAGTTGTGCTTCACCCTTGTGTCGGTGTCGGAGCCTTTTTCTGTCCCCAGCACCATCACCGACCGGCCACGAAATCGGCCCAGGCCGCCGAGTACCGCAGCGTCGTCGCCGAGCGCCCGATCGCCGGCCAACGGCGTGAAGTCACTGATCAGCGCACCGATATAGTCCATGGCCTTTGGCCGGTCGGGGTGCCTGGCCACCAGTGTCTTCTGCCACGAGGTCAGTTTGGCGTAGGTATTGCGCAGCTGTCGGTCAGCGACCGACGTCAGGCGGGACACTTCTTCGGCGATGTTGAGCCCACCCGGCTCCGACATGCGCCGGAGTTCCTCGATCTTCCCTTCCAACTCGGCGATCGGCTTTTCGAAGTCGAGGTAGTGGCGCATTTAGCGCAGCCCTTAGCACAATTCCCCTGTGTGGACAGGGCAGCCATTGGGCAACGTTGCACAATCGTTAGTATGCCCCATATTGTTGCGTCCGCGGCCTCGGGGAATTGAGCCACATGCAACGCCAGACCGACCCAGACGATCCGGATCTCCTGTCACTCAATCCGTATCGGTACGTGCAGAAGGCAGATCTTGCACTGCTGTATGGCAGCCGGGACGACGCGGTGGAGTTGATCGCCCAGGCCTATCTGGCATTCGACCTGGTCCTGCTCAACGCGGCTGCGATCCGGGAAAGAAGTAGCTGAGCGCCACATCCATGATTTCGCTGAGTCGCACCAGGTGCTCCGAGGGCACCCGCTCGGTCCCACGTTCATAGGCTGCAATCGTCACCGCATCGATCCCGAGTGATTTCGCCAGATCGTCCGGCGTAAGCCCAAGTGCCCGGCGCTTACCCCTGATCCGACGCCCGACATGCCGGTCCAGCGGAGTCACCGGTTTCGCCTCGCCGGCCCGGCCGCGATGGCAGCGTCAAGCATCTGTTATAGGCCCCCGCGAATCTCATACCGCGGGAACTTTCCCGTTGCCAGAGAAAATGCAGAAGGTCTTTTCGATTGTGTTATTCAGGCTGAGCGGCTGCTCCTTCGGCCGCCGCCAGGAACTCCTCTGCAAGCTGCGGATCATCGCACAGCCGGGCCAGCACAACCGCGCCGACGAGAGTGGAGAGAGAGGCCAGTGAAGCCGCACGCTGGCCATCCTGCCGGCAACGCGTCAGCGCATCGACCATCCGCTCGATCGATGCGGTGATGGTCGGACGCGCGCCTGTGCGACGTGCGATGTCTGGACCCAGCGTCGGCAGCACGCATCCCCCTTCAAGCGCGGCCACATGCGCCGGGTCCAGGTAGTTCCGCACGATCTTGCTCAGTGCTCCCGCAGGGTCCGCTTCCCGACTGAGCCGCTCCCACCGATCGGCGGACCGTGCGAGCGATGCCGCGAACACCTCGGCGACCAGCGCTTCCTTCGAGGCAAAATGCGCATAAAAGCCGCCATGTGTCAGCCCGGCCCGATGCATGATCGCATCGACACCGACGCCATCGATCCCATGCAAACGAAAAAGCTCACCGGCCGCTGCGAGGATCCGCTCACGCGTGTCGGCCTTCCGTTCCGCCGAAGTGCGCATAGGTCCCATCCCCTGGTTGCATGACGACCGTCATATAAGCGCTTGACCAGGATATGACGTTCGTCATCTTAAAGGCAAGCACGCGGGGAGAGCACCGATGGGTCCGAGGCGCATTGCACAGATGCTTGGCGGCCGTATCCATTACGCCTGGGTCGTTGTTGGCGTGATGTTTACCGTCATTCTGGCTACGGTCGGCGTGCGTGCGGCACCCGGCGTGCTGATCGTGCCGCTGGAGCATGCGTTCGGCTGGAGTGCGGCGACGATCTCCGGCGCCGTTTCCCTGAATATCCTGCTGGGCGGTCTCGTTGGCCCGTTCGGTGCCGCGCTGATCCAGCGCATTGGCATGCGCGGTACCGTGCTTAGCTCGCTGTCGCTGCTGGTTGCGGGCTCGATCGGCGCGGCATTCGCCACGACCCCCTGGCAGCTCTACGCCACCTGGGGCGTACTCGTCGGCGTCGGGTCCGGCGCCGGCATGGTCGGCATGGCCACCGCTGTGGCCAATCGCTGGTTCGTGGCGCGGCGTGGCCTGGTCGTCGGACTGCTGACCGCCAGCAATGCCAGCGGCCAACTTGTCTTCCTTCCGCTGCTGGCCGCCTGCGCCGAGCGCTTCGGCTGGCAGAGCGTGCCCTGGCTGGTGGCGTTGGTGATCCTCGCACTGATCCCGATCGTGACGCTCGTTTTGGCCGAAAGCCCTGGCAGCGTCGGCCTGGGGCCGTATGGCGCATCGGCCGAGCCACCGACCGCTGTGAGTTCGGCGAATCCGGTCATGGTAGCCTTCGCGGGCTTGGCGCGTGGCATGCGCTCGCCGGACTTCTGGCTGCTGTTCGCCAGCTTCGCGGTGTGCGGCTTCTCCACCAATGGCCTGGTGGCGACCCACCTGATCCCATACTGCATTGACCACGGCATCCCGGAGGTGAGTGCCGCCAGCCTGCTGGCCGCGATGGGCGTTTTCGACCTGATCGGGACCACGGCATCCGGCTGGCTTACCGACCGCCTGAACGCGCGCGTCCTGCTGTTCTGGTATTACGGGCTGCGCGGGCTTGCGCTGATGATCCTGCCGTTCACCGGGTTCGACATCGTCAGCCTGTCGATCTTCGCCGTGTTTTACGGCCTGGACTGGGTCGCGACGGTGCCGCCGACGGTGGCTCTCACGAACGAGGTCTTCGGCCGCCGCGACGCCCCGGTCATCGTGTCATGGATCGTCTGCGGGCATCAGATGGGTGGCGCACTGGCAGCCCTGGGCGCGGGCGTGATGCGGCATGCGACGGGAAGCTATCTGAGCGCCTTCATGGTAAGCGGCGCGACGTGCCTGATCGCATCGCTGCTGGTGCTGCGGATTGCCAGACGCCCGGCGCTTGCCCCGGCCGAGTGACTGCTCCAGCTCGCCTGCTGCGTGCCTGGCGGCTGACTGACTACCGCATCGACGGCTTCGTCGTGCGGATCGGCCGCCGGGTGCCGACTACTCTGTTCGCCCGCCTCGGCAGCCGCAGCGCAACGCTGATGACCGCCTGGAACCCGATGTCCCGGCGCCGCCCAAACGGATGGAACTCGCAGATGCAATTGCGTCTGCGCCAGCACCTGCGCCGCCTGTCGTCCCTTGAGGCGACAGGGCGCTTGAATCAATGGTACGAGCCGATGCTGCTGGTCGGCGGCGATCCGCGTCGGATCATCCGCATCGCGGCGCGCTTCCGCCAGTTGGGCGTCGTCGTGCTGCGGCAGGGTCGCGCGGCGCAGCTTTTCCTGGTCAGGCAACCAGCCGCTTCGCCGCGCTGACGAGTTCGGCGAAATCATTGGCGCTGGCAGCCGCTCCCGCTGCCATCGCCGGCAGCCCATAGCCCCAGGTGACGAAGATGCAGGGCACCCCTGCCCCGCTCGCCGCCGCCACGTCATTCGCATGGTCGCCGGCCATTACAGCGTGTTCGGGTTCTCCCCCCGCTGCTCTCAGCGTCGCAAGCAGATGCGCCGGATCGGGCTTTCGCACCGGAAAGCTGTCGCCGCCGCCGATCGCGGCGAAGTAGTGCGCGAGGCCCAGTTCGGCCAGTAGCAGGCGCGCCGCGGCCTCGAGCTTGTTGGTGCAGACCGCGAGTCGCCAGCCTTCGCTGGCCAACGCACCCAGCCCCTCGGCCACGCCCGGATAAGCCCGGGTCTGTTCCGCAGCGTGCGCCGCATAGTCGGCTGAATATTCGGCCACCGCCTCGGGGTCGGGCGAGCGCCCGCGCGCGGCGAACGCACGCTCGATCAGTTTCGCTACGCCGTCTCCTACCATCAGTGCTGTCTCGGCTTCGGAGAACCCCGTGAGGCCGCGCGACCGCATGAGCCGGTTGAGCGCCGCTGCAAGGTCGGGGACCGAATTCACCAGCGTCCCGTCAAGGTCGAACAGCAGGGTGCGGCTCAAGGTGTTGCACTCCGATACGGGAATTGAACCAGCAGGATAGCGACAGGCTTTGACACGGCGTAGCCTGTCCCGCCACAAGCACGGACGGCAAGCACGAGACCGCGATGACTACAACCGCTGTGATCCTCGCCGCCGGCTTCGGCACACGCATGAAATCGACGCAGCCCAAGACGCTGCACCGGATCGCCGGTCGCAGCATGCTGCGCCACCTGCTGGCCAGCTGTGAACAGGTCTTCGACCGCATTGTCGTGGTGGTCGGACCTGGCATGGAAGCCGTCAAACGTGAGGCGGCGCCGCATGTCTGCGTGGTCCAGCAGGAGCGGCGTGGCACCGCACATGGGGCCCTGGTCGCCGCGCCGGAGTTCGGCGATGGCGAGGTGACCGTGCTGTATGCCGATTGCCCGCTCATCCGTGCTGACACGCTGCGGGGTCTGCTGCAACGTCGCGCCGCGGGCGATGTGGGTCTGGCTCTGCTCGCGTTCCGTCCGGCAAACCCGGCGCATTATGGCAGGGTGATAGCGCAGGACGGATATGTCGAACGCATCGTCGAATGGCTCGACGCTGGAGAAGACGAACGCGCCGAGACGCTGTGCAATGGCGGCGCACTGTGTGCCTCTGCGGCGGACATGGAGCGCTGGCTTGCCGGAGTGCGTGCCGACAACGCCAAGAACGAGTACTACCTCACCGATGTAGTGGCACACGCACGCGCCGGCGGCGCACGCGTTGCTGCAGTCGAGGCACCTGCGGCAGAACTCTCGGGCATCAATTCCCGTGCCGAACTGGCGGCCGCCGAGGCGGTGGTGCAATCGTGGCTACGGTCAGCGGCGATGGATGCCGGTGTCACCATGACCGATCCGTCGTCCGTCTTCCTGTGTGCGGACACCCAACTCGCCCCCGATGTGACAATCGAACCGAACGTCGTGTTCGGGCCCGGTGTGCAGATCGCGACAGGCGCGCAGATCCGCGCGTTCACTCATCTGGAAGGCTGCAGCATCGGCCCTGACTGCATCGTGGGGCCGCATGCCAGGCTGCGCCCCGGAGCCGAACTCAGCGAGCAGGTGCATGTCGGCAACTTTGTTGAGGTGAAGGCAGCCAAACTCGGTGCCGGTGCCAAGGCGAACCATCTGGCCTATCTGGGCGACGCCGACATCGGTGCCGCCACCAACATCGGCGCGGGAACCATCACCTGCAACTACGATGGCTACAACAAGCACCGCACGACGATCGGTGCGCGGGCGTTCATCGGCTCGGACACCGCACTGGTCGCGCCGGTGACTGTCGGCGATGGTGCGATCGTTGCCGCAGGCAGCGTGATCACCGACGACGTTCCATCCGACGCGCTGGCAGTCGCCCGTGGACGGCAGGAGAACAAGCCCGGGCGTGCAGTGGTGATCCGGCAGAAGCTGCAAGGGAAGCGTCGTTAGATGTGCGGCATTGTTGGCGTTATCGGCGCGCGGCCTGCAGCTCCGCTGATCCTCGATTCGCTGCGTCGGCTGGAGTACCGGGGCTATGACAGCGCCGGCATTGCCACGCTGGTAAATGGGCATATCGAGCGCCGCCGCGCCGAGGGCAAGCTGGGCAATCTGGCGGCCGTCCTTGACCGGACGCCGCTGACCGGCACGACTGGTATTGGCCACACGCGCTGGGCAACGCATGGCGCGCCCACCGAGAGCAACGCACACCCGCACGGCACATCACGCGTTTCCGTGGTGCACAATGGCATCATCGAGAACCACGCTGAGCTGCGTGCCGAACTGGAAGCCGCCGGTCAGGAGTTCAGCACCGAGACGGACACCGAAACCGTGGCCCAGCTGGTCGATCTGAACCTCCAGCGCGGCATGGATCCGGTCGCCGCCGCCGGCGCGGCGTTCCGCCGTCTCGAGGGCGCCTATGCGCTGGCGATGATCTTCTCTGGTCACCCCGAGCTGATCGTCGGCGCACAGCACGGTGCGCCGCTGGCGGTAGGCTTCGGCGACCACGAGATGTTTGTCGGCTCTGACGGGCTCGCGCTGGCGCCGCTCACGCAGCGCATCGCGTATCTCAACGACGGCGACTGGACCGTTGTCGGCCGCCGCGGCGCGCGCTTCTTCGATGCCGATGGCACTGAAGTGCAGCGCGAGGTGAAGCTGACGCGGCTCACGGGCTCGGCGATCGGTAAGGGCAACTTTCGTCACTTCATGGAGAAGGAGCTGCACGAGCATCCGGCGGTGATCGGCGACACGCTGCACCGCATGGTCAATCCGGCGACGCGCGCGGTTGCGCTGCCGGACCTGCCGTTCGACTTCGCCTCGGTGCCGCGCATCACCATCAGCGCCTGTGGCAGCGCGTTCTACGCCGGGATGGTGGGTCGCTGGTGGTTCGAAGCGATCGCACGCATCCAGACCGATGCGGACGTGGCCAGCGAATTCCGCTACCGCACGCCGCCGTTGGCTCGCGACGGACTCGGCATCCTGGTGAGCCAGTCCGGCGAGACCGCCGACACCATGGCGGCGCTGCGCTACATGCGTGAGCAGCACCAGCACGTGCTGTCGATCGTCAACGTGCCGGAAAGCAGCATGGCCCGCGCGTCGGACGCGGTGCTGGAAACCGTCGCCGGGCCGGAGATGAGCGTGGCCAGCACGAAGGCATTCACCGTGCAGCTTGCGGTGCTGGCCTGTCTCGCCATCGCGGCGGCGCGCGCGCGCGGCGCGATCTCAGCCAGCGAGGAAGCAGCGATGACCGCGGCGCTGCTGGAAGTGCCTGGCCGGGCCGCCGAAGTGCTGGACCGCCACGACGAGATCAGAGCGCTGGCGCAGCGTGTCGCGGAGGCACGCGACGTACTCTACCTGGGGCGCGGCAATTGCTTCCCGATCGCCATGGAAGGTGCGCTGAAGCTGAAAGAGATCAGCTACATCCACGCCGAAGGCTACGCCGCCGGCGAGATGAAGCACGGGCCGATCGCGCTGATCGACAAGGACGTGCCAGTGATCGCGATCGTGCCATCAGGCCCGCTGTTCGAAAAATCGGCGTCGAACCTGCAGGAGGCCGCGGCACGCGGCGGCCAGATCATGGTGTTCAGCGATGCAGCGGGAGCGGCAAAGCTGCGCGGCATCGCGACAGAGACGATCGTGCTGCCCGAGGTCGATCCGTTCGTTGCACCGATCCTCTACGCGATCCCGGTGCAGCTCCTGGCGTATCACGTGGCGGTGCTGAAGGGGACCGACGTGGACCAGCCCCGCAACCTGGCGAAGTCGGTGACGGTGGAGTAGTGGGCGCTGAACTCCCTATCCCGCGAAGCGGGGGAGGGTCGGGGAGGGGGTGAAGCTACAGCTCTACACTCCCGCGGAACATCGGCACACAGCTTCCTTCGACCGTCGCCAGCACCGGCCCCTCCGCCGTCTTGCGAGCCGAGGCGATGACCTGGCTGGGCCGCCCCATCTCGACGCCCTGCAGGATCTCATAGGAAAGATCAGCGTTCTCCCCCGGCGCCAGCGACGTGAGCAGCGCCGCGAGCGCCGCGTTCGCACTGCCGGTGGCCGGATCCTCCAGCACGCCGCCGAGTGGCGCGAACATGCGCGCTGCGAGCCGCGTCGCATCGCCGTCGCGCCGCGCATAGAGGTGCAGCGAGAAGCGTGACGCGGTGTCAGGGAATCTCTCGGCGGCAGCGCGGAATGCGCCGATATCCGGACTGGCACGTGACAGTGCCGCCACGCTTGCCACTTCGGCGATGACGAACGGCGTGCCGACCGAGGCGACCAGAGGCGTATGCGCCGTGGTCGCGATGTCCTGTTCGCTCAGCCCGGCACAGGCCGCAACGATTTCCTCCGGGATGTCGATATCGATCGACAATGCGCGCGGCGCGGAGATACGGGCACCGTTGATCGCATGACCGCTGCGCAGCAGATGCACGCGCACCAGTCCGGCAAGCTCCTCGAACACATAGTGTTCCGGCGGATTTGAATCGCGCTGCCCCAGTACATACCCGGTGCCGACATTTGGATGACCCGCGAACGGCAACTCGGCACGTGGCGTGAAGATCCGCACCTTCGCATGGTGCTGCGGATTGTCGGGTGGCAGGACGAAGGTCGTCTCTGACAGATTGAACTCCATCGCCAAGGCCTGCATCTGCTCATCGCTCAAGCCCTGTGCGTTGGGAAACACCGCCAGCGGATTGCCGCCGAACCGGCGATCGGTGAACACATCGACGGTGACGAACTCATACGCGGCCATGCTGAACCTCACTCATCGTCCTCATCGGGTTCGACGCGCCGCGGATCGAGCGCGCGCCAGTCCCGGTCTTCGGCACCTGCCGGGTGATCGACAAAGTCGCCGAGTTCGGTCGCGCTGCGCCAGCCGGACTCGCCCGCGTCGATCACCTCGGCGTCCTCGCCGAACGCGAACCAGGCTTCCAGCACTTCCTTCGCCGTAGCACCCGGCACGCGACAGCGCTCCACCGAATCGCGCACATAGCGGCGCGCGAAGCCGTTGGCCAGCATCAGTGTCTCGAACCCGCCGACCTCTTCGACGATGTTGTTCTCGGCACCGCCCGACAGGTCGAGGATGCGCACCCGCCAACCGCCATCCGGTGCGAACAGATCGCTCATGAACCCCAGGCTAGGCAGGAGGACCGGCGGAATCAACGTGACCAGGCCATGACCATCGCGCCGCTTCATGCCAACCTGTACCGGATACGGATGAGGGGGACAGAATGGCGGTGAACCTGAAGCGCCTGGTGTATTTCGACAGCTTCATGGACCCGATCGCCAATGCGATCATCGGCCGGCGTGACGACATCGACCTGGTGCGGCTTGAATACGCCACGCCCCAGGACACCAACTGGAGCGAAATGTCCCAGGCGCACGGCTACCAGATCCAGCCGAGAGGCGAACTGCGCGAGCCGTGGTTCGGCGACGCGGCGCTGCTGGCGCGCTGCCCCAATATGCTGGCGGTCAGCTCAACCGGCGCCGGCTACGATATGATCGACGTGGACGCCTGCACCGCCGCCGGCGTCATCGTGGTGAACCAGTCGGGCACCAACTGGGAGCCGGTGGCCGAGCACGCTCTGGGGCTGATGCTCGCGCTGACGAAGAAGATCCCGCAATCCGAGCGTGCGATGAAGCGCACGCCGGACCTCGACCGCCGCGCCTATGCCGGCAACAACCTCCGCAACAAGACGGTGGGCATCATCGGCATCGGCCATATCGGCCGGCGCGTCGCACAGCTGTGCGGCGTGCTGTTCGACAACACGGTGCTTGCCTACGACCCGTATCTCTCGGCGGAGCAGATCGCCGAACGTGGCGCCACCAAGGTGGAGCTCGATGAGTTGCTGCAACGATCGGACTACGTGACTGTGCACTGCCCCCGCAGTTCGGAAACCTTCGGCATGTTCGGTGCTGCGCAGTTCGCGGCGATGAAGCCGTCGGCCTATTTCATCAACACGGCCCGCGGCGGCATCCATGACGAGGGCGCGCTCGAGGCGGCATTGCGCGAGGCGCGCATCGCCGGCGCGGGACTGGACGTGTTCCTGAAGGAGCCACCCGATCCGGCGCATCCGCTGCTGAACATGGACAATGTCATCGCCAGCCCGCACATCGCCGGGATGACGATCGAGACGATGACGGAGATGTGCGAGGCGACCGCGCTGCAATGGCTCACCATCTTCGACGGCGGCGTGCCGCCGCGGCTGGTGAACCCCGAAGCCTGGCCGCGCTACTCCGAGCGCTTCACCGACCTTCTCGGCTTCCGGCCGGCAGACCTGGGATGACAGGCCTGCTGCTCGCGATGATGGAACCGCCCCCGGCGATCGAGGAGGAGTTCCAGGACTGGTATGACACCGAGCACTTCCCCGAGCGTGCCACGTGCGAAGGCTTCCTGACCGCCAGCCGCTTCGTCTGCATCGACGGCTGGCCGCGCTATCTCGCGCTGTACGATCTGGCGGACGACAACGTGCTGCGCGGCGCGGCATATGCGCGGATCGCGGTCGAGCACTACTCGCCGTGGACTCACCGGATCATGTCGCGCGTGTGGGGCCAATACCGGGCTGATGCGGTGCAGGTGCATCCGGGTGACGCGCTGCTGGGTGTTGCAGGCGCTGCGGCGCGACTGGTCATCTGGCGGTTCCGCCATGCGCCGGACAGCGCGGAGGCTGCGATCCTCGAAGGCCTGCGCACGCTGTATCCGGACGGACCGGAGACCGCGCAGGCGCGCCTGTTTCGCGCGCGCCAACCCGAAGGCTCCGACTACATCGCCATCGTGGAGTCGCGTGCGTCGGCACAGGCCGGCGTATCGGCTGCTGACTTCGGTGGGGCGGCACGCTACGTCGACCTCGTGAACACTTATGTGCCCTACGTGCGGCGTCTGGCGGGAGCCTTTCCCAACTCGGGCGGTCAGGCTGGCTCGTGATCGCCCTTGCACACAGGTGACCCCGCACCTAGGTTGCGCCCCGCCAGCGGGGCGTGGCGCAGCCTGGTCAGCGCGCCTGTTTTGGGTACAGGAGGTCGTGGGTTCGAATCCCGCCGCCCCGACCAGTTGCAACGAGAGGGTCTCATGCGCGCGCGCATCTACCAGCCGCCGAAGAACGCCATGCAGTCCGGATGGGCGGCGACGCATGAATGGGTGCTCGAGTTCGAGCCGTCATCGCCGCGGCGGCCGGATCCGCTGATGGGCTGGATCGGCAGCGCCGATACGCGGGCCCAGGTGCGGCTCAACTTCCGCACGCGCGAGGAGGCGGTGGCCTACGCCGATCGCAACGGCATCACCTTTGACCTGGAGCTGCCGCAGCCGCGGCGGGTGAAGCCGAAGGCGTATGCCGATAATTTCCGCTACGGGCGCATAGAGAACTGGACCCACTGATCAGCTGCGCTGCCCGCCCCAGCCCCGCATCAGACCCAGCACGACGACCGCCGCCGGCAGCACCGCAGCGGCCCGGAACGTGAAGCCGAAGCCGGCGAGAAACGCCGTGATTTCGGTGGCGCCGCCTGCCAGCGCGCTGCCGCGCCAGGACTGAAACAGCAGCATCAGCACGGTCGCCCCGGTCACCGTTCCAAGCGTGCGCGTCATCATCACCAGACTGCCGGCCACGCCGCGATCGGCGCGAGGGATCGAGGCGGTGGCGATGTCGAAATACGCCACCTGGAACAGCCCGACGCCGATGCCCTGCACCGCCATTGCGACCGCCAGCCTTGGTATGTCCGGCGTCGCATCGGCGGTGCTGATCAGCAGCTGTCCGATGGCCATGCACGACGCACCCAGCAGCGCCAGGCGTCGCGGTGGCACGCGCGAAGCGATGCGTGCAGCAAGCGGTGCGGCCACGGCGGTCCCGGCCGGCGAGCAGGCCAGCAAGAGCCCCGTCGCGAACGGCGTCAGCTCACCGAGCCGGCTGAGATAAAACGGCACCAGCAGCAGGACGGAAAAACCCGCGAGGTTCAGCAAGGCGTGTCCCGCGTTCAGCAAGGAGAAGTCGAGATCGCGGAAAAAGCGCAGGTCGATGATCGGCCGCGGCGCACGCCCTTCCTGGATCACGAACGCGACCGTGGTTGCCACGCACAGCAAGGCTGCAAGCGATGACCACAGTGGGCTTTGCTGCAACTGATTGAGCGCGAGCAGCAGCGCGGTGATCGCGACCACCAGCAGGCAGCCCCCGGCAGCGTCGAACCGTTCGCGCTGCGCTGGGCGCGCGTCCGTCGGCAGCAGCCACGCCAGCAGGAACGCGAGCCCAGCGAGCGGCGCTCGGAACCAGAAGACCGCCGGCCAGTCGATCAGCGGCACGAGCAGACCGGCAATCAGCGGGCCCAAGGCACCGCCCAGCCCGATCACCATGGTATAGACACCGAGTATGCGGGTGCGCGCCGTCTCCGCATGCAGGCTGGTCGACAGCGCGGGACCACAACTGAGCACCAGTGCCGCACCCACGCCTTGCAGCACGCGCGCCGCCAGCAGGGCGCCGTAGCTGGGTGCCAGCGCGCAGAGCACAAAGGCGACCGCGCTCCACAGACTGCCGGCAAGGAACACACGCCGATACCCCAGCATGTCGCCGACGCGGCCAAACACCAGCATCAGCGCGGCGTAGGTCAGCGTATAGGAGATCACCACCCATTGGATCGCCGGGATCGGCAGTCCGAAGGCACGCGTGATGAACGGAAAGGCGAAGTTGACCGATGAG
>DASSRN010000161.1:0-13217 GCA_035701785.1 Acetobacteraceae bacterium
CCTCATCGAGCGCGCGGCCGAGCCGCCGCTGCCGCGCATCGCCACTCGTCCGACGGTCGCCTCGAAGCGGCGCCGCCTGGAGACGAAGGCCCATCGCGCGCGCATCAAACAGCACCGGCGCGCGGGAAGCGATGAGTAGTCCTTAATCCTGCACCGATGCGCGCGCAATCAGCACGAGCCCCAGCACAAGCAGAGTGATCAGCGCGGTGTTGCGATGATGGTGCGCCTTCGACCGCCGGAACCCCCAGCTGCCGGCATATGATCCGGCGATCAGCACCGGCACCGAGGCAATCGACCACAGCAGAATCTGCCGATCGATCAGGCCGCGCCACAGCAGCACCAGAAGCGATAACACGCCTGCCAGCATGAAGTAGACGATCGACGAGGCCCGCACGACGACCGCGCGATGCGACAGCGCGATCAGGTAAACGACGATCGGCGGGCCGCCCATCGAGGCCAGTCCGCTCATGATGCCACCAGCCAGCCCGAACACCGCAGTCACCAGGCGCGATGGCCGTGCTGGCAACGCAAACCCGCGCCACAGTATCAGAACCGAGGCCAGGATCAGCCCGCCGATCACCAGCCGTACAGTGTTGGCGTCGAGTGCCGTCAGCACCGCGACGCCGAGTGGCAGGCCCAGCACGAGACCCGGGCTCAGCCCGCGCACCGCGCGCCAATCGCATAGCCTCCACGCGCTGCGGATCCCACCGGTGCCGACGATCACCTGAAGCACCACGACGAACGGCACCACCTTGGTCGGCGGCAGCGCCAGGCTCAGCAACGGCACCGCAGCCAGCCCGAAGCCGAAGCCGGTGAAACCGCGGAGTACCGCCGCGGCAAAGACGCCGAGTACCGCGACGAGAAGGGTTTCCAGATCAGTCGCCGGATGCTGGATCGACCCAGGTCTTGTCTATCCAGCCGTTCTCATCGTAGTTGGCCATGCATTGCTCGACCAGCGCCTCCATGGCGCGCAGATCGCCGCCGCGTTCGGCGCCGGTCAGTGTCTGAGCACGGATGTCCTCCCAGCCGCCGGCGTAGTTCCGCTCGTACAGCTCGTGCCGTCCGCCGAACTCGGTGCCCATCGCATCCCACAGGAGCTTCATGACCTTGATCCGCTCCTTGTAGTCGATGCCGTGCGAGCCGCGCACATAGCGCCGCAGATAAGGCTCGATCGCCGGGTTGGCGAAGTCCTTTACCGATGACGGCAGGTAAATCAGCGCCGACGTCACGATGCGCTCGACAATATCCTTGATGCGCGGATAGGCATCGGGCGCGAACACCCGATACGCCTGACCGGCTTGCAGGTTGGGGAGCACAGCGTCGCCCGCCCACGAATCCGGATCGTTCGCCATGGCATTGGACAGCGACCAGAACAGGTTGCGCCAGGCGATCGCCTCCCCCAACTGCACCTGATTGCCGCGCGCTTCGTCGCCGCCGGTGCAGCGCAGCGCCTTGGCCAGCAGGCCGCACAGGAAGTCCAGCTTGACCGCGAAGCGCGTGCAGCCCTGGAACTGGGCGCCGTGGATGAAGCCGGAGCGCACGTAAAAGCTCAGGACGCGTGCCGGATCGCGGTAGATGAACACGTCCTCCCAGGGGACGAACACGTTGTCGAGTATGAAGATCGCATCGTTCTCGTCGAACCGCGACGACAGCGGGTAGTCGAACGGCGATCCGGTCAGCAGCGCCGCCTTCTCGTATGAAGTGCGGCAGATCAGCTTCAGGCCCGGCGCGTCGATCGGCACCATGAACATGAGCGACATGTCCAGGTCCTCGGTCGCGGTCTTCGAGCTCTGCCCCATGTAGTTGTAGTGGGTGATCGCCGCCGACGTCGCCACCACCTTCGCACCCGAGACGACGATGCCGGCATCGGTCTCCTTCTGCACCGACACGAACACGTCCTTCACCTCTTCGGCCGGCTTGTGTCGGTCGATTGGCGGATTGACGATCGCGTGGTTCATGAACGGCACGCTTTCCTGCGCGCGGCGATACCACGCGCGCGCATTGTCCGCGTACGGGCCGTAGTAATCCGGATTGCCGCCCAAGGTGTTGGTGAACGCGGCCTTGTAGTCGGGCGTGCGACCCATCCAGCCATAGGTCATGCGCGACCACTCAGCGATCGCACCCTGCGCGCGGCGCATGTCCTCGCGCGACCGCGGCACCCGGAAGAAGCGATGCGTGTAGCCGCCGGAACCGGTATCGGTCGGACAGGTCAGCGCGTCGCGTCGCTTAGGGTCGTGCAGCGCGTCGTATAGCCGAGAGATCGAGCGCACCGAATTGCGCAGCGCCGGATGCGCGGTGACGTCGGCGATGCGCTCGCCGTCGATATACACCTCGCGTCCATCGCGCAGCGACTGCATGTACTCGGCGCCGGTGAACGGCCGGGTCCGATCGGCGATGATGTCCTCGGGCCGCATGGCGGCTACAGCGTCATCTCGAGCACATAGAGGCCTCCGGCGAAGCGATCCACCGCGTAGACCAGCCGGTTCTCGTCGACGTACACGTCGTTGATCATCGCCGCCTTCATCGGCGACCCGTCCGGTGGGTCCGGGATGAAGGACGCAACTTCCCTCGGCTGCAGCGGATCGCTGATGTCGTGCACGCGCAGCCCGCCACCGAAATACGTGCCGAACACCAGCGAACTCGACTGGAATGACGGTCCTGGGCGGTTCTCATGCAGGTTGTGCGCGCCGTAGCGGCCGCCGATCGCGTAGTCCTCCATCGGCGGCAGCGGCAGGGTGGACACCGATATCAGGTTGTCTTCCTTCCGCGCATCCAGCAGCCACACCAGCTTCGGCCAGTCCGCCCCCTCGGTGCGCACGCACTCGTCGCTGACCACCAGCAGGTCGCGGTCGAACAGTGGCATCACCGTGTGGGTGAAGCCGGGGAACGGCGGATGCGGGTTCCAGTGCCCCACCAGCTTTGGCCGGCCAATATCGGAGATATCCAGCACGCAGGCGCCGCCGTCGATATAGCCGACATAGGCGCGGTCCGGCCGCTCCGGATAGACATTCGTGTTGTGCGCCCGCCAGCCGGTGTCGAACTGCGGATGCCGCGGTACCGGTGGCGCTTCGTCGCGCTCCTCGGTTCCCGGATACCACCAGCGGCCGATCTCACGCGGCTTCGCCGGGTCGCTCACATCGAACGCAGTATAGGCCTGGTCGTCCTTCAGGTTGCGCGGCATGAAGTCCGCCGCACCGCTGGAACAGTGGATCGTCTTGCCATCGACGAACCACAGCTGGTGCACGCCGCGCGAGCGCGGGCCGGAGCGATCGATGAAGCTGATGCTGCGCGGCTGCTCGGGATTGGAGATGTCGAACAGCTCGATGCCGGCCGGCGTCGCACCATGCGTACCGGTCTGATACGCCACCGCCATGAGATTGTCGCAGATCTCCAGCGAGTTCGACCGCACGTTGCGATGCGGCAGGTCGGTCTGCGCGATCACGCGGGGCTTGGTCGGATCGGTCACTTCGACCGCGGTGAAGTTCTTCGGCGCGCATTCGTGCGCCATCCACATGATGCGCCGCCCGCCTGAAGCCAGCTGCAGGCTCATGCCCTCGCCCACGTTGCCGAAGCCGCGCATGGTGTCGTGCGAGATCAGGCGGAAATTATGTGCTTCCGGTTGTGCCATGCGCGCTTCTCCCTGATGCTGCACCTTATGACCGAGGCAGCGAATTCCGTGCCGGTGACGATACTCACCGGCTTCCTGGGCAGCGGCAAGACCACGGTGCTGAACCACCTGCTGCGCCAGCCCTCGCTCGCCGACACCGTGGTGATCGTCAATGAGTTCGGTGCGGTGGGGCTGGACCACCTGCTGATCGAGCAGGCGATCGAGGATGCGGTGCTGCTGAAGAACGGCTGCATCTGCTGCACCGTACGTGGCGATGTCGCCGATACGTTGGACATGCTCTGGCAGCGCCGCGAGGCGGGGGAGATCCCGCCATTCCGGCGCATCGCGATCGAGACCACCGGTCTTGCCGATCCCGCGCCGGTGGCGCACGCGCTGCTGGCCGAACCTGGTGCGCGCCACGCCTGCCGCCTCGATGGGATCGTCACGACAGTGGACGCGCTGCACGGCCCGATGCAGTTGCAGCGTCAGCCAGAGGCGCGGCGCCAGGTGGCGATGGCGGACCGTATCCTGGTGACCAAGACGGATATCGCGGATGTATCACAGATCGCCGCGACCGAAGCGGCGATCGCGGCGTTGAACGACACCGCCCCACTGCGCCATGTGCTGGGGGGCGCCGCCGATGCGGCCGACGTGTTCGACCTGGGTCCGGACAATGGCAGGCTGGAGCAATGGCTGCGGCCGCTGGATGCCGACGCGCATCACAGCCATCGGCACCTGGCGTTCCGCCACGCCGAGGAGATCGGTTCCGTGGTGCTGCGCCACGACCAGCCAGTCGACTGGCCTGCGCTGAAGTTCTGGCTCGAATCAGTGCTGTCGCTGCGGGGCGATGCCGTGCTGCGACTGAAGGGCATCGTCTGGCTGCATGGCGAGCAGCGCCCGATCGTGCTCCAGAGCGTGCATCATGTCGTGCATCCCCCGGCCCGCCTCGATCAGGACGTTCAGCCTGCGGGCGCGACGCGCCTCGTACTGATCACGCGCGGCCTCTCATCGGCAGGCCTGCGGGCAAGCTTCGCGACCGCACTCGGCAACCGCTACACCGCAAGCCTCACTGCGATTCCTGGGCGCCTATCATCGGGGACTTGCGTCCTCGGAGGTCGATAGCGGCGGCGATCTGCGTCCCGACCTCGATGGCATAATTCGTCACCGATTGGAGCAGATCGCCGGTCGGCGGCAAATCACGGGCGTCCCACATGATGACAGTCGAACCCAGCATCCTGTTTCGCCCATCGCGCACCGGGCAGCTCAGAAATGTCCCGACGCCCAGCGCTTCGAACCTCGCCCGCAGCGCGATATTGGGCTGTTCCGATACGGTACCCAGGTAGCACTTGCCAGCCAGCATCAGCGGCAGGAAGTTGTTGAAGTCGGATAACGGCTGGTTCAGCACCAATGGCCCGACCGCATGGCCGGGCGAAGCCACCGAATTCGTCACGTCGAAGCGCAGCAGCGCCGCGCCGGTCACCCCCGTGATCCCATTGTGGAACACATTCAGGCGCACCCGCGCGGCTAGGGGTGCGTAAACCAGCAGGCGGGTCAGCGCGTCATCGATCTGCCTGTCCGTTTCTGCTGCGCGGCGCAGCTCTGTTTGCAGGAGGGCGGCTTCCCGCTCGTTCTCGTGCTCGGCGCGGAATGCGCGCGTGTCGATGAAAGCGACCCGCAGCCCCGCGGCGATGCTTCCCTCGTCACGCACGTGCCAGCCTGCATAGACAAACAGCAGCATGCCGACGGTTATCAGGGGTTGTGCCAGCACCGCGTATGCGGGCTTGCACCACTGGAACAGCAGTCCCCGCAGGCCTGCCATCCGGTGGCCAGTCGCAACGATCAACACCGTGAGCTTTCTCCCTTTGTCGACGATTGATGCTGCGGCGCATTGGTTCACTACCGTTGCCGCGAGCGTAAGCCGGCCGTGAGGTCGCGTATCAGGTTCGACTGCTCCGCCTGGATCTGCTGGATCTGTCGGTCCAGTGCACCGAGGCGGCCGTCCGAGTTGCTGTCGTCAGTGGCATGCGCGAGCCGCCACTGCTTCAGCGACTCGACATCCTGTTGCAGGCGGCCAATGCGTTCATTCTGCGCCGCATTATCCGAGAGCAGACTGGCCACCCTGGTCGCATATTGATCCTCGATGTTGCCGAGGCGGCGCGAGTTGATCGAGACCTCGGTGCGGATCGCCTGGACAGTCGGCGAGCCGTTCTGCTCGATCGACTGCACCCTGCGGTCGGCGTCCTCGATCCTGGCGCTCAGGGCGCCGAACTGGCTGCTGAACCAGACGATCTGGAAGCCGAAACCGAGCAGCGCGGCTACCCAGGGGATCCAGGCGTTCGACGGCGCATGCCACGCCTCCGGCTCACGCACGCGAAGCTCGCGCGCGGGCTCTGGCGCTCTTGCGATCTCGGGCTCGGGATCGGACGATGTGGTCTGTGTGGAACGAACCATATCTTGAGTCATGCTGTCGCTCCGCGCTGCACCGGCTGGTGCTGAGTGGAGATGCCGGGAGACCGGACGGGTTGAAGGACGGCGCCTGCCTCGCAAGGCTGGCGGCCGGGGGGTTGGCGATTGTCAGGCGCGACGGACGCTTCGAGGTCTCCTGCACCGGGGCGCGACGACATGCGCGCGAGGTGCTCAGACACCCGATCTCCGCCGGCTGAGCGATCACGCCAGGGGCGCTGCCGCGACTTCGCCGGACGCATCAGCCGCGATCGTCAGGATCCGCCCGCCATCGGCCGCCGAAACCATCAGCATGTCGCCCTCGGCCAGCATGTCCCCGGCATCGGCGAAGAAACCTGCGGTCTCGACCTGACCCAACCGGTCCTTGCCGGCCTTGTAGTGCCACAGCGTGAACCCGTTGGCGTAGGCGAGGACTGAAAGATTGCGGATGGCGAAGGACATTGGCACCGGCTCCTGTTGGCAAAAAGAAAGGGCCGCCGTGGTGACGGCAGCCCTGAGGTTCGAGGAGGAGAAAGGTCAAGGGCGGAGTCCGCCCCTTGACCAGATCAGATTAGGAAACCTTGGATTGAATTGTCAAGGACTTTCTTCCTAAATACAGAATTAAATCTGAGACACTCAACCGACGATACCCTTGGAGCGGAGCGGCCACTCCAGACGGTCCAAGGCCTCTCGCCACAACCGCCAGTCGCCACGCTCGCGCGTGAATGCGGGGTTGGGAGCGGCCTGCCGCTCACCCCATATGCGCAGGATGCGTGCGTGGACCAGGTCGATGCGCCGCTGGCGATACAGGCCATCCAGGCACTTCACCACGTCATCTGGCTCGCATGGCCGAGATACACGGCCCTGATTGGCCTGATATCGGGCCCCTTCGCGGCGGGCGACGAGTGCTGCCATTGTCCACATCCAGGCTTCTTCCGAGTCTCGGAAGGGTTCGTTGCGACGATAGGCACCTGCCCGTCGCAACATCGGTGAACGCTGGTTGGCAAGCTTCGCGATCATCCTCGCCAATCTCCTTTTGAGGCGAACACTTAGCGAACATAAAACCATAGGTTGCATACCGTCGCAAGAGTTCTTCAGAAAATTTTCCTGACTTGGCCGTCGAGCCAGAATCCGATCTATTGGCAGCCAATCTCGAACGCAGGACTGTCTCCATGCCGCTCACGCGTCTTCTGCTTTGGACAGACACGCCGCATGCCTATCTCGACGCGATCAGTAATGCCGGGTTGTCGGAGCGCGTCGCGACTGATGCGCTGCCGCGCAGGGAAAAGCCGACCGCTGCGCAGCGCGCGAACACGGAGGCGATGCTGGCATGGGGTGCGCCGCCCGGTCTGCTGCCGGAGATGCCGAAGCTGCGCTGGGCCCAGGCGCTGACCGCCGGCATCGAGGGCTGGCTTGCGTTGCCCGATCTGCCAAAGGATCTGTCGCTGACCTCGGCTCGCGGCACACACCGCGAGTCGATGGCAGAGAACATCCTGGGCGCGCTCTTCTACCTGACGAAGCCATACGCCGCGATCGTCGAGGACCAGAAGCAGAGTCGCTGGGTCCGCCGCGTGGCGACGCCGCTGGCCGGTCAGACATTAGGGATTCTCGGGCTAGGTGCGATCGGCCAGCAGGTGGCGCAGATCGCAACCCTGATCGGCATGCGGGTGATTGGCACCAAGCGTAGGTCCGACCGCCTTCCGGGCGTCGCTGCTGTGTTTCCACCCGAGCGCACCGACAAGGTGCTGGAACAATCCGACTTCGTACTCCTGTTGCTGCCAGCCACACCGGCGACTGACAATTTCATGAATGCGCGGCGGCTCGCGCTGATGAAGCCGACCGCCTGGCTGCTGAACTTCGGCCGTGGGCACCTCATCGCTGATGCCGACCTGATCGCTGCCCTGCAGTCCGGGCAGTTGGCGGGCGCGATGCTCGACGTGTTTCGTCAGGAGCCGCTACCTGCCGACCATCCGTTCTGGACCACCGAGCGGGTCATCGTGCTGCCGCATATCGGCGGCGGTCATCCGCAGCGCGATAAGGCTGTGGCGGAGCTATTCGTGGATAACCTGGCACGCTTTCTCGACGGCCGCCCATTGCGCGAGATCGTAGACCGCACCGCCGGATATTGAGAATTACGTCCGACTATTCGTCTGGCCCAACAATTCCGGCGGCAGCCAGACCCTGGTGACCTGCCACGTGCCATTGCGCAGATCCATCTGCAGCCGGATCGGCGTAGCCTGGCCGGGTGCACACAGATCGACCAGAAACTCTGAGGGGCTGGCGAAAAACGCCCAACTCACTTGCACCGACGCGCCGTGGGTCGCCTCAGCTGCGGCCGGGTTCTGCGTCGCCGCAACCAGCGCCTCGGGCGTGACCTGCTTGTCCACCACGTTGGTCGCGATGCCACGAACGAACCCGGCTCCGAACGGCGGCAGCTTGCCGTCCGATTGCGCCTGCTTCGGCTCTTCGACGACGAAGTCGCAGATGTCTTCCTTGATACCCTCGCGCACCGAGGACCAGTCGACCATGGTTTCCAGCTTGGCGGCGTCGCCGGCGCGAATCGCCCGACCCAATTGATAGAGCGTCACATAAGGATAGACGCCGTAGACCAGTCCCGCCGTCAACAAGGCTCCGATCAGTGGTTTCTTGACCACCATGGTCGTTCGCCCCTCCTACTTGGCGCCGTTCGCTGCCAGCTTATTACGTCCCAATCTGCGCCCGGTTCAGGGCAGAATCCATGACAACCCCTTGAGACCGCAAACGTCTTCGGGAGCTTGGCACGTTCGAAACCGGTCGTCACCCCCGTACAACTACGCAGGCGGGTACCCCGTCAGCCGCTGGTACAGGGCCGGATCGGTCGCCCCTTCGGTGCTGAACGCCAGCACTCGGCTCCTCTCGTCAAGACCAATCGTGCCGCGCGCGGCAAGGTCTGCGGCAGCCAGCAGACAGCCGGCGAGCCCGGCCGCGCCCGATTCGCCAGCAACTATGCCATGTCCCGACAGCAGCCGCATGCACGCCGCCGCCGCTTCATCCGGGATCGCCATGAAGGCGGTCGCCGCGTGATCCAGTTCGCGCCAGGCCAGCAGGCTTGGCTCACCGCACGCCAGTCCGGCCATCAGCGTGTCGAGGTTGCCGGGCACCGTGGTCGGCGTGCCAAACTCGGCGCTCGCCAGCAGGCAGGCGGCGCGGTCAGGCTCCACCACGATCAGCGCCGGCACGGGCTGGAACCGCGCACGCATCTGCACCGACACCGCGGCTGCGACACCACCGACTCCCGCTTGGACGAACACATGCGTCGGCGGTTCGCCGCTCCACTGGTCCGCGGCCTCGTGCGCCATCAGCCGGTAGCCCTGCATGATCTCGCGCGGCACGTCGGTGTAGCCGTCCCAGGCGGTGTCGGACACGACCAGCCAGCCGTTGGCTTCAGCCTGCCGTGTGGCTTCGCGCACCGAATCGTCGTACGTGCCACGCACGCGGCGCACGTCGGCGCCATAGCGTGCGATGGCATCGACGCGGGCCTGGCTGACACCCTCGTGGACGAATATCACGCAGCGACAGCCGAAGCGCTGTGCGCCCCATGCCACGGCTCGCCCATGATTGCCGTCGGTCGCGCAGGCGACTGTGATCGCCCGATCGCCGGCCTGCGCTGCCGCCAGAGCCACGGCATAGGCTCCGCCCAGCGCCTTGAAGCTGCCCAGGCCGAAGCGGGTCGCCTCGTCCTTAAGCCGCAGTGCTCCCACGCCCATGTCGCGCGCCAGTTCCGGCAGGTCGTGCAGTGGCGTGACCGCGTAGCCGTCCCAGCAGGTGATGACGCGCTTCGCGCTGCGGAAGCCCCCGTCCGGCAGCACCCCGTTTGGCGGCTCGCCACAGCGCGGATTGGCCAGCAGGCGGAATGGCAGCGGCTCGAGCACTGCGGGACGGTGGACCGCTTCTCGGGCCAGTGCAATCGTGCGGGCCGCAGCGTCAGGGGGCCGGTCATGCAGATATCCATTCTCGGTGGCGGCGGCTTTCTGGGCCGCAAGATCGCCGCACGGCTGATCCATGACGGCAGGCTGGGAGACCAGCCTGTCACCGGCCTGACGCTGTTCGATCTCGCCGCGCCGCCCAAGCCCCAGGCACCGTTCCCGGTGACCACACTGGGCGGCGATCTTGTTGATCTGCCCCCCGGCGCGATCCCGCCAGCAACCGACGTGATCTTCCACCTCGCCGCCGTGGTCTCCGCCCAGGCGGAGGCCGATTACGACCTGGGACGCCGTGTGAACCTGCGCGGCACGGATGCCGTGGTGGATGCGTGCCGCCGACAGGTCGCTTCTGGCGGACGGCCGCCGCGCGTCGTGTTCACCTCCTCGGTCGCCAGCTTCTCCGGCGGGCAGGACGCGGTGCTGGACGACGATGCCCGCCAGGTGCCGTCCAACAGCTATGGCGCGCAGAAGGCCGCCGCCGAGTTGATCCTGGCCGATGCGTCCCGACGCGGCTTCCTGGATGCAGTGTCAATCCGGCTGCCTACGGTGATCGTGCGGCCCGGCCGGCCCAACCGGGCCGCCAGTTCGTTCTTTTCGGCCATCGTCCGCGAACCGCTCCTTGGGCTGACCGCAGACCTTCCCGTCCCGGACGACTTCGCCGCCTGGGTGTGCAGTCCGCGCCGCGCCGTCGATTGGCTGCTGCACGCCGCCGCCATGGACACGTCCACGATGGGGTTGGACCGCAGCGTCACGCCGCCCGGCATCAGCACCACCATTGCGCACCTCCTCCAGGCGCTGGACCAGGTGAAGACGGGCGCCTCGGCGCTGGTGCGCCGGGTCGCCGACAAGGAGATCGCCGCGATCATTGGCCTCTGGCCACCGACCTTCGAGCCCGGCCGCGCCCGCACACTCGGCTTCACCGCGCATGAGCCGGTGGTGGAGGTGATCCGGGCATTCGTCGAAGATGACCTGGATGCGACGCGCCAGGAGCGGGGACTTCCGTCAACGCCTGGATGAACAGTTAAATTTACCACACCTAGTGTCGAAACGGCATCATAGCGGTTGATCCTGCCGCGCGCAGGTTCCAAGAATGCGGCTGTCTTCCGCTGACCCGCTGGACGTCGCTCATGTCGACACTGCCTGGCGACTCAACCATCGCGGGCGCCCGAACAGCCCCGCACGCGGGGAGAACTGCGTCCACTCGCTATCACCGGCCGCGGCGCGCCTTCGGCGACGCCGTGCTGCACGCGCCGCAGACCCTGCGTGCGCTGGTTCGTACCGATGAGGTCTGGCTTTCGGTGCTCGCTGCCTTCATCGGCTGCGGCGCCGGCCTCGCCGTGTGGGTGATGACCGAGACGACCCAGCTCGTGCACGAACTGCTGTTCCGGATCAGCTCAGGTGAGCGCCTCAGCGCCATGGTAGAGCTCGATCCCATCCGCACTGTCGCCGTGCCCACCCTCGGGGGGCTGGCGCTCGGGCTGCTGGGCCTCGCGATCGTGCGTTACCACCCGCGGCGGGCGGTGGACCCGATCGAGGCCAACGCGCTCTACGGCGGCCGGATGTCGTTGAACGACAGCCTGGTCGTGGTGGCACAGACGATCATCTCGAATGGTGTCGGCGCCTCGATCGGCCTCGAGGCCGGCTACACCCAGATCGGCTCGGCCATGGCGTCACGCTTCGGGCGTATGTTCCGCGTCCGGCGCAACGACCTGCGCCTGTTGGTCGGCTGCGGCGCCTCGGCCGCCATCGCCGGAGCATTCAACGCGCCGCTCACCGGCGCCTTCTATGCGTTCGAACTGGTCATCGGCACCTATTCACTGGGTACCTTCGCCCCGGTCGCGGTGTCCGCCATTGTGGCGGTGGCGATCGTCAACGCGCTGGGCAACGCGCCATTCGACCTGATCCTGCAGATCCCGACACGGGTCGAGACGCTCGACTACATCCCGATCCTCGCACTCGGCATGGTGTGCGCGCTGATCGGCATCGCCATCATGCGCGGCGTGACGCTGACCGAAGAGCTGTTCCGCCGCAGCGGTGTGCCCGGCTGGCTGCGGCCGATGTGCGGCGGCCTCGCCGTTGGTGCCCTGGCGCTGATGACGCCGGCGGTGCTGTCGTCGGGCCATGGCGCGCTGGGCGTGGTGATCGAGGCGCCCTACACGCTGACGCACGTCACGATGCTGGTGGTGCTGAAGTCGGTCGCCTCGGCGATTTCGATCGGCTCGGGCTTCCGCGGCGGATTGTTCTTCGCCTCGCTCTTTCTGGGCGCGCTGGTGGGCAAGGCCTTCGCCGGCGCACTCGCCATCGTCAGCACGGCGCATGCGGTCTCGCCGGTGGTCTCCGCGCTCGTCGGAATGAGCGGCCTCGCTGTCGCGATCATCGGCGGACCGCTGACCATGGGCTTCCTGGCGCTGGAGAGCACCGGCAGCCTGCCGCTGACCATCGCGGTGCTGGCTGCCTGCGTGATCTCGGCGCTGACGGTGCGGCGGACCTTCGGTTATTCATTCGCGACCTGGCGCTTCCATCTGCGTGGCGAGGCGATCCGCAGCGCGGTCGATATCGGCTGGATGCGCAATCTCACCGTCGGCCGGATGATGCGCCGCGAGATGCGGACCGTGCGCGCCGATACGGCGATCGCCGCGTTCAAGCGCGACTTCCCTCTCGGCGCCTATCAGCGGATCGTGGTGCTGGACGAGGACGACCGGTATGTCGGGATCGCGCTGCCCGCCGAAGTGCATGCCGATGCGGATGAGAACCACCACGTACGCGATCTGCTGCACTACGCTGACACGGTGCTGCTGCCGCAGATGACCATCAAGGAGGCGGTCGCAATGTTCGAGAACGCCGAAAGCGACGCGCTGGCGGTGGTCGACAGCGCCGAGACCAGACGCGTGATCGGCCTGCTGACCGAGCAGTATGCGCTGCGGCGCTACAGCGAAGAGCTCGACCGAAGGCGCCGCGAACTGTCCGGCGAGTGACCGGGCTCAGGAGATGTCGGGTATCCGGCGTCGGAATGGGCTTGCTGGCAGCGCCTCGACCGGCGGGAACGGCAGAAGATCATCAGGCAGCCCCGTCGGTTCGATCCGGTGCGCCTCGACCCCAGCAGCGCGCAGAGCCCTGAGCCGGTCCGTATCGCGCGAACCGAGTTCGATCCCGATCGCCCGCTGGCCGTCCCAGAACACCATGTCCGCCGGCAGCCAGCGCTCGCC
>DASSRN010000162.1:0-2812 GCA_035701785.1 Acetobacteraceae bacterium
ATCGCGAAGAACAGATCGCGGGTGGAGAGCAGGCGTCGCAGGGCCAGTGCGGCTGCGATCGGTGCAGCGAGAGAGCCAATGCTGATTGCGCCAAGCACCACGAAGCCCAACAACGCGATGCTGATGAAATACAGGACCTCCGCGAGCATTCGCGGGGCGCTACGTGCCGACCTTCAAAGTTGCGGTCAGGCCGCGCAGGCAGGCAAGCATGGACAGCGCGGTGATCTGCCCAGTGCGGGGGTTTTCCGCACTCGGCACGTTCTCGATTGTCATGGTGAAACGCGCGGCATCGGCTTCGACGCGGATCGTGTGCATGTTGCGGTCGATGCCCGGGTCGGCCCAGATCTCAACCTGAGTACGGCTCGGTCCAATCCCGGCGAGTGCCAGAGCAGCGGCGACGTTCACGTTGGCGGGGAAGCCCGCTGCGGCATCGAAGGCATCGCCTTGGAACACGCGCTGCGGCGCAGTGATGCCGCTCACGTCGATGCCATGCTGTTCGAGGTAGGGCGCGCCCAGCAGTCCGCGGGGTGGCTTGCGGCTCTCTATCGTCACGCTCTCCACGTGGCCTTCTGCCGCGGCACGCACCGCGTCAAGGCCGAGAAGCGCGCCGGTCGGCACCACGATACGCGCGCCAGTCTGCTGCGCGCGCTGCACCAGGTGCATGCGTGGCAGAAGCGCACCGACAGATGCGGGGACGAAGATGCGGCCTGCCTCGATCGCCGCGCTGGCGATCTGCTCGAATACCGCGGCCGGTGCAGCTTCGACGACGATATCGGCCTCGGCCAGTTGCTCGAGAGTGACGATGCGGGGTGGCGCACGAAAGTTGGCGATGCTCGCGGTGGCCTTGACCGAATCGCGCGCCGCGACAGCGATCAGCCGGAGGCCTTCGAGGCCGGCATCCAATGCACGCGCCAGCTTCAGGCCGATTGCTCCGAGGCCGCCGATCGCCACCGTCTGCATCTATCGCTCTCCCCCTGCGATGGCGCGCGCCGTCACCAAATCCTGCGGCGTGTTGACGTTGAAGAACGCGTCCCACTTCGCTCCGGCAAGATCAACCCGCCGCATGTTGATGAGGCGGGCGAAACTGGCGATATCGCGACGCCCGGGGACCGACAGCACCTGGCGCAGCTTGTCGCGGCAGTCGAGCGGCCACAACGCGACCAGCCAGTGCGGTCGTCCGGCGCTCTCCGCACAGGCGGGAGGCGGCGCGAGAGCGGCGGCGAGCCCGGCGGGAGCGAAAGGTGTGTCCCCAGGCACCGTCAGCAGGTCATCGGCGCAGCGCGTCGCCGCCCAGTCCATTCCAGCAAGAACACCCGCGAGTGGCCCTTCACCGGCGAAGCGACCATCTGCAAGCACCGGCAAGGCCAGCTCGGCGAAACGCGCAGGATCGCCGTTGGCGCTTATGGCAATGTCATGTCCATCTGCGCGCAGCGTCTCGATGATCCGGGCGATCATCGAAGTGTTGCTGATGCGGAGGAGCGGCTTGTCCTGGCCACCCAAGCGGCGAGCCTCGCCACCGGCGAGGACGATGGCAGCCGTCTTGCTTGTCACCGACACAGACGCCTGATCACGAGGGCGCTGACTCATCGACAAGCGGAGCCTGCGCCTGGTTCGATCCACCCTGCAGGAAGGCGCGAATGTTGCGCACTGCCTGGCGCAGGCGGTGCACGTTCTCCACCAAGGCGATGCGGACGAAGCCTTCGCCGTGTTCGCCAAATCCCAGGCCAGGAGCGACGGCCACCTTGGCTCGCGCGAGCAGCAGCTTGGAGAATTCGACGCTGCCAAGGCCGGCGAAGCGTGGCGGAATCGGGGCCCAGGCGAACATCGAGCCGTCCGGAACCGGCACGTCCCAGCCGGCGGCCGCCAAGCCTCGGATCAGCACGTCGCGCCGCTCGCGATACAGCGCGCGAATCTGCTCCACGCAGTCCTGCGGCCCGTTCAGCGCGGCGACTGCGGCGACCTGAATCGGGGTGAACGCGCCATAGTCAAGGTACGACTTCATCCGTGTCAGCGCGTTGATCAGGCGTGCGTTGCCGGCGGCGAAGCCCATGCGCCAGCCCGGCATCGAGTAGGTCTTGGACAGACTGGTGAACTCGACCGCAATGTCTTTCGCGCCAGGGACCTGCAGCAACGAAGGCGGCACCTTGTCGCCAAAATAGATCTCGGCGTAGGCAAGATCCGACATGATCCAGATCTCGTGCCGGCGCGCGAACGCGACGATCTCTCGGTAAAAGTCCAGATCCGCCAGATAGGCGGTCGGGTTCGACGGAAAGTTCACGATCAGCGCCGTGGGCTTCGGCACCGAATGGCGGACCGCGCGATCCAGGGCACGCAGCATCTCGTCGTCCGGCGTCGCCGGTATGGAACGGACCGCAGCGCCGGCGATGATGAAGCCGAACTGGTGGATCGGATACGACGGATTGGGCACCAGGATTGTGTCGCCGGGGCTGGTGATCGCCGATGCCAGGTTGGCCAGCCCCTCCTTGGAACCCAGTGTGGCGATGATCTCGGTCTCCGGGTCCAGCCCCACGTCGAAACGACGCCGATAATAGCTGGCGAGCGCGCGTCGAAGGCCGGGAATCCCCTTGCTGACCGAGTAACGGTGGGTGCGCGGATCCTGCACCGCCTCCACGAGCTTGGCGACAATATGCGGAGGCGTTGGGCTGTCGGGATTGCCCATGCCCAGATCGATGATGTCCTCCCCGGAGCCGCGCGCCTTGGCCTTCGCCGTGTTGACCTCGGCGAACACGTAGGGCGGGAGGCGGCGGATGCGGTGAAACTCACCAGGGATGTCGGAGCTCATGCAGGTTCT
>DASSRN010000163.1:0-14438 GCA_035701785.1 Acetobacteraceae bacterium
ACCGTGATAACCCTGATCTTCCTGCCGGCGCTCTATGTGGCCTGGTTCCGTATCAAGGAGACGTCGGCTTCCGAACCTGCGATGGCATCCGTCTATGGCAGCTAACGGCCGGGCCAGAGTGCTGGCGGTTTGCGCGAGGTCAGGTGTGTTCCTGGCGTTCTGGCTCATTCTGGCAGGTGTGAAGACCGCCGATCTCCCCGCCGCGGCGGCTGCCGTCGCTGCAGCGGTCTGGGCAAGCCTGCGCCTGATGCCGCCAGGCGTGCTGCGCCTGTCGCCCGTCGGCATCGCGCGTGTGGCGGGGCGTTTTCCGATGGAGGCGCTGGTCGCGGGCATCGACGTCGCCAGGCGTGCTCTCGCGCCGCGTCTTCCGCTGCGCCCTGGCTTCGTCAGCTGCCCGTCGCTTCAGCCGCTGGGCCCGGCACGCGAGGCCTTCCTGATGTTCGCAAGCCTGCTGCCAGGCACGGTACCGTGCCATGCGAGTGGCGACCGCAACGTGCTGGTGCACGGGGTCGACATTACCCAGCCGATTGCGGAGCAGATGGCCAGGGAGGAAGCGCGCTTCATGCAAGCGATACGCGGCGTGGCGCGTGATGGCTGAATTCCTGATCGCGATGGCTGGCGTCGTGCTGGCCGTGGTATCGGTCGGACTGGCACGCGTACTGTGGGGCCCAGCGGATGCCGACCGGCTGATGGCGGCCCAGCTTCTGGGGACCGGCTCCGTCGCGGCGGTACTATTGTTGGCAGCCGCCGTCGGCTCTCCGGCGATCGTCGATGCGGCGGTGATCCTAACCCTGTTGGCGGCGTTCGCCATTGCGGCCTTCGTCAGCAGCCAGTTCGACAGCGATGCGACGGCTGACCTGCCGCGCGACCAGCAGCAATGAGTGTATTGCGCGACCTCTTCACGATTGTGCTGGTCTCGGCGGGTGCCGTCTTCTTCCTGGCCGGCACCGCCGGCCTGCTGCGCTTCCCCGATCCGCTGACGCGGCTGCACGCCTTGACCAAGGCAGACAATCTCGGGCTGGGCCTCATCGTGATCGGCCTGCTGCCACAGGCAGACGGCATACTGGCCGGGCTGAAGCTGGTCGTGGTGTGGCTGCTGGCGCAACTGGCCGGAGCGGCGGCGACCCGGCTGGTCGCGCGTGCCACAGGGCGCCCGGGCTAGGCCGGTGTCGGTCGGGCCGGCGCTGGATGCAGGACTGGCGCTGTTGGCGTCGGCACTCGCGGTCTGGGTCGTCCTCGCACGCCAGGCGTTCGGCGCGGTCGTTGGCTTCGTGGCCTTCGGTCTCGTGCTGTCCCTCGCCTGGCTCCGGCTCGGCGCGGTGGACGTTGCTCTGACCGAGGCCGCGATCGGCAGCGGCGTCACCGGTGCCGTGTTGCTGGCCGCCGTCACGCGCCTGCACTGCGCGCGGCCGGTCGTGGCGGCCGCACGGTGCGGGCGGCGGACACGCGCGATATCCATAGCGTCCGCAGGGTTGGTATCGGCCGGTCTCGCTGCGTTGGTGCTTTCTCCCACGGATCCGGCACCCACGCTGGCGCCCCAGGCGGCGGCGGCGCTGCCGGAATTGGGCGTTGGCAACGCCATCACCGGCATCCTGCTCGCCTATCGCTCGGTCGATACACTGCTGGAAAAGATCGTGCTGCTTCTTGCACTGGCCGGTATCTGGTCGCTGGCGCGCGATGGCGCCTGGGGCGACAGGCCGGCCCCCCCGGGCAGCGGCCGTCGCGATGGCACGCTGACGCTGCTCGGACAGGTGCTGCCGCCACTCGGCATCGTCGCCGGCATTTACATCGTATGGGTCGGCGCCGATGCGCCGGGCGGTGCCTTTCAGGGCGGGGCGATCCTGGCAGCGATGTGGATCCTCGCCCTGATGGCTCGACTGGCCGACCCACCGGTGGTCGGGCGGATCGGCGTGCGGCTTGCTGTGGGGATCGGTCCGATCGTATTCCTCGCGATCGGGTTCGCCGGCTTCGCGCTGCCGGGCGGCTTCCTTTCGTATCCCGCGGGGTTCGCCAAGCCGCTCATCATCGTGATCGAGGTGGCGCTCACCTTCTCCATCGCCGTGGTACTTGGCCTGCTGGTGCTCGGCCCGTCGGCGCGTGGAACGCAGCGATGAGCGACGCGGCACTGTATGGGCTGTGCAGCGCCGTGCTGGTCGGCGTTGGGCTGTACGGGACGATCGTCCAGCCACAGCCGTTGCAGAAGATCCTGGCATTCAACATCGTGGGCAGCGGCACATTCCTGCTGTTCGGCGTGATCGCCCGACGCGGTGCGGCGGCAGACATGGGCGGCGACCCTGTGCCCCAGGCCATGGTCATCACCGGCCTCGTGGTCGCCTTCTCCGCCACGGCACTCGCGGTCGCATTGCTGCTGCGGCTGCATGATGAAGCTGGCAGAGCCGACGATGCGCCGACGCCGCCAGCGACGGACGATGAGACGTCCGGATGCTGACCGGGCAGGCGAGTACGCTACCGGAAACCAACTCACCCATCGGCTTCTTGCTCGTGCTGGCGATCGCGCTGCCGGCGGGCGGGGTGGCGCTGTCGCTGCTGCTCGGCGGCCGAGGTGCTCAGCGCCTGGCAATGGCGACGATGCCTCTCGGCGTTGCCGTTGCGCTCGTCGTCGCCGGCAATATCTGGCGTTCGGGCAGATCGCTGACCTACCTGGTCGGCGGCTGGCACCCGCCACTCGGCATCGCGCTCCGGGCGGACGGGCTGTCTGCCGTGATGCTACTGACCACCGCGGTCGTCATCGGCGCCGTCTGCCTCTACGCCCGCGGCTCCTTCGGCCTGCCCGCGGGTGCGGACGAGAGGCGCGCACCGCTGGTGTTCTGGATCATGCTGATGGGCGTCTGGTCCGGGCTGAACGCCGTCTGGCTGGCGGGCGACCTGTTCTCGCTCTACGTCGCGCTGGAGCTGCTGACGTTCAGCGCGGTTCCTCTGGTGTCGCTGGACGGCAGCGCGGCAACGCTTGAGGCGGCACTACGCTACCTGCTGTTCGCGTTGATCGGCTCGGTGCTCTACCTGCTTGGTACCGCCCTGCTCTACGGCGGCTACGGCACGCTGGATCTCGTGCTGCTGTCCCACGTGATCAAGCCCGAACCGACCGCGTTCATCGCCGCGTCGCTGATGACTGCCGGCCTGCTCGCCAAGACTGCCCTGTTTCCGTTGCACCTGTGGCTGCCGCCCGCACATGCCGGCGCCCCCGCGGGGGGCAGCGCGCTGCTGTCGGCCCTTGTGGTGAAGGGATCGTTCATCCTGACCGTCCGACTGTGGTTCGAAGCAATGCCAAGCTTGCTGCATCTGGGAACGAGCCAGCTGCTGGGCGCCCTGGGTGCCGCTGCCGTCCTCTTCGGCAGCGTGCTGGCGCTCCGACAGGCGCGGCTGAAGCTGATGATCGCGTATTCGACCATCGCTCAGATCGGCTACCTGTTCTTTCTGTTTCCGCTGGCCTCTGCCCCGGCTGAGGCGACGTCAATGTTCGGCGACGACTGGAACGGCATCGCCTGGACCGGCGGAATGATGCAACTCGTGGCGCACGCAACCGCCAAGGCGGCGATGTTCATGGCTGCCGGTCTGATCGCCGAAGCGCTCGGCCACGACCGTATCGCGGAATTCGCCGGCCTTGGGCGTGCCCTCCCGGTGACCATGCTGGCGTTCGGACTTGGTGGCATGTCCCTGATGGGCCTGCCGCCAAGTGGCGGGTTCGTCGCCAAGGCCATGCTGCTCGTGGCTGCCATGGCGGAGGGACAATGGTGGTGGGCCGTGGTGATCCTGGTGGGCGGGCTGCTGGCTGCCGGCTACATGTTCCGCGTCTTCGCCCCCGCACTGGCCGCCGTCGATGTGACGATGCGACGCCGTGTCGTGGTGCCGCAATCGCGGCAGGCGGTGGTCCTGGCATTGGCGATCTGCGCCATGCTGCTCGGGCTGATGCCGCTGCGGCCCTCGCAACTGCTGGAGGTTGGCCGACCCGCGTCGGTGACGGCGCTGACGCGATGACGGCTGGCGCCACTCAACTGCCTCGCTCGCAGCCGTGACCCCGGGGAGCGCATGGCTGGGCGCTTCGCTGGCGTTGCCTCTCGCCATGCTGCTGGCCTGCCTGTCAGGCCGCTGGCGCGCCTCGATGTCGCGCGGACTGGTTGTGGCGCCGCTGCCGGCACTTGGCGCCGCGCTCTTCGCCTCGGGTGCATCGCTGAAGCTGCCGCCCCTACTGCTGGGCTTCGCGCTGCTGCTCGATACGCCGGCAGCGCTGCTTCTGGGCGCCGCAAGTCTCCTGTGGGTCGGCGCAGGGTGGTATGCCGACGCCTGGCTGCGCGACCGGCCCGATCCGGGCCGCTTCACCGTGTGGTGGCTGCTGACGCTCACCGGCAGCATCGGCGTGTTCATGGCGGCCGATCTCGCGGGCTTCTACCTGATGTTCACGCTGGTCAGCCTGGCGGCCTACGGGCTGGTCATCGACGGAGGCACGCTGGAGGTCCGGCGGATCGGCCTGATCTATGTGGCGTTCGCCATTCTTGGAGAAGCCTTTCTGCTGCTGGCGTTCGTGATGCTCGTGGTGGCGGCGCCAGGCGTCCACACGATGATCCGCGAGGCCGTGGCTGCGCTGCCCACGTCGCCCTTGCGCAATGCGACCCTGGTGCTGCTGGTGCTGGGCTTCGGCGTGAAGCTCGGCCTTGTGCCGTTGCAGTCCTGGATGCCACTTACCTATCGGGCTGCCCCGATTCCGGCGGCAGTCGTGCTCAGCGGGGCCGGCGTGAAGGCCGGCGTTGTCGGCCTGCTGCATTTCCTGCCATTTCATGCGGCTTGGCCGGGATGGGGCGAGACACTCACGACCATCGGGCTGATCTCGGCGTTCTATGGAGTAGTTGCCGGCATCGCACAGTCCAATCCGAAGGCGGTCCTGGGCTATTCCAGTATCAGCCAGATGGGGGTGATCACCGCGGTTCTCGGCATCGGCCTCGGCAGCGGCAACGAAGGGGTGGCGCTTCTGGTCGCCTGCTACGCGGTGAACCACACGTTGGTGAAGGGCGGGCTGTTCGTCGCGGTCGGTGTCGCTCAGGCCGACGCCGGGCGCCGAATGTGGAGCTTGCTGCTGCCGGCAACGGTGCTGGCACTGGGCTTGGGCGGCCTGCCGCTGACCGGGGGCTGGCTGGCCAAACTGGCGGTGAAGCCGGTGCTGGGCAGCGGTGTCGTGGGCCTGTTGGGCAGCCTGTCATCGGCCGGCACCACGCTGCTGATGATCCATTTCCTCGTCCGCCTCGCGGCGGTTCCGGCCGCCTGCCCGGCTAGGTCCATGTTGGCGGTGTTGCGCTTGACCTGGCTCGGGCTGGCGCTCGCATCTGTTGTGGTTCCCTGGATCGTGGTCGTGACTCTGCTGCCGGGTGCGCTGACCAACGCCGTCTCGCTCGGCTCGCTGGCGGAGGCCGGCTGGCCGGTCCTGGTCGGCGGGCTGCTGGCAGCAGCGCTGTCTCCCTGGCGCCATCGGATGGTTGGGTGGGACCGTGCAGACGCGATCGTACTCCGCACTACCGACACGGCCGCGCGCCTTGGATGTGAAATTGGGAAGTCCACGGAAAAGCTGGATCTTCTGCTCCGGCGATGGCCGGTCGCGGCCATCCTGTTGCTGAACCTGGCCGCCCTGCTTGCTGCGCTGATGCTAGTGACGGGCTGACGGAGATCGATTTAAGGACCGGCCGGCGGTTCGGGTCGATGTCGCCCCGCTGGGACGCGCGGCCACAGATTGGGACGCTGCGTGCATGCCGTTCGACATACCGAGCATCCCATTGAACTATGATGTCATGGCGTCCAAATGATTGGGGGTCGATATGAAGGCGGAAACCTTCTCGACGAGCGACCTGCCTGCGCCGCGGCAATTCGACGCCTGGATGGGCTGGTTCGACGGCGTCTTCGACGCCTCGCCACACGATTTGCTTCGAGACGGCTTCGCCGCGCAGAGCGAGAGCTGGCACGTCGGCGGGTGTATGCTGAGCCGGGTACAGGCGCCCGCTATCCGCGTGCATCGCAACCTCGCGCATGTGCGCCGTAACCCGTTGCATCATTGGGTGATCACCCTGGGCCGCCACACGACGAGTTTGATCGGCACCGGCGATACAACGTTGCGTGTTCCTCCTGGGATCCCGTTCGTCCTGTCGCTGGCGGATGAGATGACCAGCGAACGGGCTGCGGATCAGCGGCTGCAACTTTACTTGTCACGTGAGAAGTTCGCGGACCTCGCACCGGCGCTGGACCAGGCGCGTGGCACTGCCCTGGACAGCCCCCTTGGCTCTCTGTTCGGCGACTACCTGGTACTGCTGGAACGGATTCTGCCTGACGCCGCGCCAGACGACCTGCCGCGGCTTAGCGATGCGATAGGCGCGATGGTGGCCGCCTGCCTCGCGCGGGAACAGGGCCGGGCAGGCTCGGCCGGCCCGCAGATCGATCTCGTTCGGCTGGAGCGCATCCGCCACATCGTCCGCCGATACCTGAGGTCGCCGGCATTGGGGCCGCGCCTGCTGTGCCGCCGCTTGTCGATGTCGCGTTCGAAGCTTTACCGGCTGATGGATGCTGAAGGCGGCGTGGCACGCTATATCCAGCGCCAGCGTCTGCTGGAAGCCTACGCCCTGTTGTCCGACCCGTCCACCGACCGTCCGATCACCGCCATTGCGGAAGAACTGTGCTTTCCCGACACATCGGGCTTCAGCCGCGCATTCCGACGGGCATTTGGTGTCAGCCCTAGCGATATTCGGCTAGAGTTGCGCGACGCATCCGGGCGGCGCGCATCACCTGCTCAGGCGGACGGCACAACCAAGAGCAGTCTGCGCAAACTGCTGAGCGGGCTTTAGCCGACGAACCCTCGGATCACGCTTGCTCTGCCGGTTGCTGGCGTACTTCGACGCCGCGCCGCTCCTGGTGGACCTACTGGACCAATCGTGCGCGCAGCCGAGAATATTCCTGCTCCGTGATCGATCCGGCCGACTTCAGATTGTTCAGTTTGGTTATTTCGTCCGCCACGCTGTATCCGACGACTTGACGCAGTTCGTCGCGGGCGCGCCGAGCCTGCTCTTCATTCCGCTGCCCCATGCCACGGCCCTGTGTGAGCAGGTAGGCAAAAATGCCGACATACGGCAGCACGATCAACAACAGCACCCACAGGATCTTCCCAAACCCCGACACATCCGATCGCCGGAACAAGTCGCTGGCAACCGTTATCAGAAGCCAGAACCAAAGAATGAACAGAAAGACCGCCAGCAAGTCCGTCGCGAAATTTGTGAAGGTGAAGCCACCGTCGAACAGCATCGTTCCCTCCCCCGCGTTCAGCGTCTCGTACTCGCGGGAGGACCACTTTACAAGCGGATGCCGGAATGTGCGGCGAAGTTGCTCCATTTCATTGGAACGTCCGATGCCAATTGGGACAGGGTGCAGAATGTCGCAACGCTGTGCTCACATCGTGCCGCCAGGTTCTGGCATCTGAATTTCGAATGGAATTTTGCTTGGCCGTGCGATGATGGGACAAGACATGGTGTACCGCCTGCGAGGAAGTGACGTGCGCTCCGGGTGGGTCGGCTCTACTGTGATGCTGTTTCTGGCCGGATGCAGTGAGACTGTCTGGGTGAAGCCGGATGCAACGGCAGCAGAATCCGAGACGGCGATCGAGCAATGCCTCTCCCAAGCTTATCTGCAGGCGCCATCGGCTCCGGCAACTCGCACTTTGGGCAGTGATGTCGCCGCACCGTCCTTCACGACCTGTTCGGGGCTCGGTTTCAGCGGCGCGTGCATCACGTCGCGTGGCCAGCACACACGCCCGCTGACCGTGCGCTACGATGCCAATGCTCGGGCCCGTTCGGAGTTATTTCGGCAATGCATGGATGGCTGGTCTGAACAGACCCGCGTAGCCGGCGCTGCCTCGCTTGCGGCGGAAGACGACTGGACGGGGGGTTCGACGTCGGAATGGCGAATGGGATTGCGCGGCAATGCATGGCGCCGGCAGTGGGCGTCATCGACGCCGGGAGCTGGTCTCTTGGCTGCCAGAGCGCCCAGAAGGCGAGATGATGGCCGTGCGGCCCGATGCGCCCCGAAGAGCGGCAGTGCTGGCTAATGCTTGCGCAGCAGGTCACCGAAGCAGGTGCAGGGTCGCGTCGGGCGAGCCGGTGGCGCGGGGTATGGTGCGCCTGGATTGACGGAAGTAGCCCGCACCTCACCTGGGCTGACGCTGAACATAGCGCGGAATGCCCGGCTGAAGCTGGACGAGTCGGTGAAACACAGATCCTGTGCCATCGCAGCGATAGACTGAGTGTTCCTGCTGTCGGACAGCCGATAACGCGCCTCGGTCAACCGATGGCGCTGAATGTAGGACGTTACGCCGCCTTCGCATTCCAACAGCCGGTAGAGGTTCGAACGTGACATCCCTACCTGTCGGCACATCATCTTCGGTCCCAGAAAGGGCGAGTGCAGGTTAGCCCGCACCGTCTGGCGTACTCTTTCCAGCCGGCCGACATCGATGAACATCCGCGCTGGCTCGAGCCGTTCGACCGACGGTGCCACGCAGGCAGCAACCAGCCTGCCGATCGCACTCGTTAGGACCGGTGCATCGTCGTCGGGGAGACCCGGCAGCCGCCGGAGCAATGTCCGCAGGAAGTCGCCAAGAAGCCGTCCGAGCGATGCGTCCAGCACCGAGCCGGTGGCCGCATCCAATAGCGGCGCGATGTCGCGAAACGTATCGCGGGACAGCAACATGTCCACGCGATCAATGCGCGAGCGCTTGCTGCATGAGACCTGGCCGAGTGACCAAATATAGGACTGACCCGCCTGAGCCTCGATCGTGCCTCGCGGAGTTTGAAGCGAGGTCGTGCCATGCAGAAGATGCGTGACGACCCAGTGGTCCACGGGCAGGTGTCGGATCAGACGCGGCGATCGGTCCGCACGCGCCGCGGGCGCGGTGACCTTTGTCAGCAGTAAGCCGTCAACGAGCTTCCAGACTTGGTTCTCCGCCCGGAAGCCAGCGTCGACCGCCATTTCTGACGTCACGTCGAGCAACGGCGTGTTCCAAGCCCGCCAGCCCTCGTACTGGTCGCGCACCGGCAACCGTTTGCTGTCGAATATCTCAGAGATCATGATGGTTCACTCGTCCCCTGGGTCACGGATCCGCATAACAAGAAGCGAATTTGCCACGTCGACGGTCGAGCCTCCGTAAACGCGATGTAGGTTAGCCCTATACCGCACACCGCCGCGATCGCCAGCAGCTATTTGCGACTTGGAGTTAAGCGTTGGGACGCTTGGCCAAACCCCGGCACAGGAGATGCCGCTATGCTGGGCAGGCACAGCGCACACCTCGCCAGTCGTAGTGGCCCAGGGCCGGCTCCTGGCTGTTGGTCATGGCCCGAACGGAGATGAATTAGGATGAAACTCTGGATTGGCGCGATGACGATCGTCGGGACGGCCGCACTTGCGGGCGTTCCGGTACATGCCAATGCGCAGGCCTCGCAGGCGTTCCAGTCGGCCCAGGGAAAACTGGAACTCGACGAGTTGAGCCCCGACAAGCGCGCCGAGGTCGAAGCGCGCATGAAGCAGCCCGGCCAGACGGTGGACGAGATCCTGCAGACCATCCTGCTAAATAGCATCAAGCTGAAATATCCGGCCAACCGGATCGTCGCACTGGATTTCGGCCGCGGCATCGCCATTGTGGAGCTGCCGAGCAAGGAGATTCAGACGATCGCATTCGATACGCGGACATTGGCGATCAAGTCCTGACGCCAGCGCTCGCCCGCCTTGCCGGTGCCTTGCAGCGCCGTTAGGGCGGGCCATCGTCACAGCACTGCTACCGACCATCCAGATCTCCACGGAGAGCGAACAATGTCCGATCTGCTCGTGATCGAATTCCCCACGGAGGCGAAGGCCGAGGAGATTCGTCAGACCCTCTTGGACATGCAGAAGGAGTATCTCATCGAACTCGGTGATGCAGTGATCGCGACGAGGTGCGCGGCCGGGCAGGTGAAGCTCAACCAGCTTTACCAGCCGGTGAAGGCCGGGACGGTGTCGGGGTTGTTCTGGGGATCGCTGATCGGCCTTTTGTTCATGATGCCTCTCGTCGGCGCGGCAGTCGGGGCCGCTTCGGGCGCCCTCAGCGGCCGTTTCACCCATGTCGGCATCAATGATGACTTCATGAAGGAGGCCGGCAAGACCTTGCAATCCGGCAATGCGGCGCTGTTTCTGCTGATTCGCAAGATGACCACCGATAAGGTGCTTGCGACCCTGCACGGCTCAGGAGGTAAGGTGCTGCGCAGTTCGTTCGACGAGACGAAGGAGGAAGAGGTGCGAGCGGCACTCGCGAGCATCCAGGCCGCGGATGCCGCTGCCGCCGCTCCGGCTGCCGAATGACGCAATACGTCCGTGAATGACGGAAGACCGGCACCGGCGCCAGGGAGTCGGACACCGAGCCAGGCAGTCACCGACCGGTCGTTCCTGCAAAAGCTGCTGGATGCGGTCGAGCAGGTTGGCAACAACGTCCCGCATCCCGCCATCGTTTTCCTGGCCATGTCGGCCATTGTCTTCGTCCTGTCATATGTCCTCCACCTTTTCGGGGTCAGCGTCACCTAACGAGGCGATTGACCCGGCGACCTATCAGACACACGGTCAGACGACCAGCGTCGGCGATCTGCTGGACGCCGATGGTATCCGCTTCCTGATTACCCCGGCCATCCGGAATTTCTCGGGCTTCACCCCGGTTGGGGTCATCCTTGTCGCCATGGTCGGCCTCGGCTTGGTGGAAGAGGCCGGGCTGATCGGCGCACTGATCCGCAAGATCGTGCTGGTGGCTCCCCCGAAGTCCATCACCTTCACCTCTACTTCTCCATCCTGTCGAGCATCGCCCTCTGTTTCGCATGCATCATCGTGACCGAGCGCGTGGTCGAGCCTCGCCTCGGCCGCTACCACTCCGGTGAACCGATCGCCTCGACGGCTTCGACGCGGTCGGACGAAGAGGCGTGCGGCCTGCCATACGCACTCTATGTCCTGCTGTGCGTGGTCGTCGTCATCGCGATGCTGACACTTCCGGCAAATGCACCGCTGCGGAATCCCGCGACAGGCGCACTGATCGGCGGTCGCCGTTCATGAACAGCCCGATTGTGCTGATCATGCTGGCATTCCTGGTGACGGGGTTGGCCTACGGCCGCGGCGCAAGGACCCTCACCATCCTGCCGCAGATCATGGACGCAATCACCAAGACGTACGCTGCTCTGGGAGGCCTCATCTTTCTGTTCCTGGTGATCAGTCAGTTCCTCGTCAACTTCAATTACAGTAACCTCGCGACGGTCGCCACGGTTCGTCTCGCCGACGCGGTCGAGCACCTGAACACGGGCTTGCTGCCACTGCTGCTGGCCTTCCTGGTTGTCACCATTGTGGTGTTCCTGATCATTCCGGCCGCCATCGCCAAACGGGCGATACTGGCGCCGATATTTATCCCCCTGTTCCTCATGCTGAACGTGGCGCCGGACGGCACTTGCCGCATATCGCGTAGGCGACTCGCCGATCAACGTGTTGACGCCGCTGATGCCATATTTCGGCGTGATCGTCGTGTTCGCGCAGCGCTGCCAGACGGACGCCGGCGTCGGCACGGTCGTGGCGATGATGCTGCCGTGCCCTGTTGTCCTGTATCTTGTATGGACCGCTCTGATGGTTCTTTGGTATCTGCTCGGCATACCCCTCGGCGTGTAGCGCAGCCGCATATCGCCGCCGCCACGATCATCCGGAGAGCCGCGTGAGCGATACGGCCATTACTTTTGCGATAATTGCGGCGATCGTCGTGCTGTTTGTCTCCAACCGGGTACCGGTCGTACTCGTCGCTCTCGGCACAGCGCTGGCGCTCTACTTCACCGGCGTAACCAACCTGTCGCAATCGCTCAGCGGCCTCGGCGATCCCGCGGTCATCTTCGTCGCGTCCCTGTTCGTGGTGAGCGCCGGGCTCGAAGCGGCCGGGGTGACCGCCTGGGTGGGCCAGGCGCTGATCGCACGATCCGGCGAAAGTCGGGCGAGGCAACTGACGCTGATGATGTCGCTGGTTGCCGCGCTCAGCGCGCTGATCAGTATAAACGGCGCGGTCGCGGCGCTGCTCCCGGTGGTCGTCGTCATGGCGATCAGGCTGAAACGTCCAACCTCGCAATTGCTGATGCCGCTGGTATTTGCTGCGCACTCGGGCTCACTGCTCGCGCTCACCGGCACGCCCGTCAATGTGCTGGTGACCGAGGCGGCGGCAAACGCCGGACTGCCGTCGTTCGGCTTCTTCGCCTTCGCCGTAGCGGGCGTGCCGCTGATCATCGGCACCATCGCCATCGTCATCGCCTTCGGCCAACGCTTGCTTCCCGAACGCAGCGGACGGTCGCTGCCGCCCGATCTCAGCACGCATGCAAGAACCTTGGTCGAGCAGTACCAGTTGGATGATGACCTGTTCCAACTGCGGATCCGGGCCACCTCGCCCTATGTGGGCACGCAGCCGAACGCTGTCGACCTGCGTGGCTATGATGGCCTGACCCTGGTCTCGGTCCAGCCGGCTAAAACCACCGGTGGGCAAAGGCGCCCGACGCTGGCCGAGGACGATGTTCTCATCGTGCGTGGCGATGCAGCGACCGTCGGTGCTTTCGCTGCCGATCGACATCTGTCGCCGCGCACCGAGGAGACTGCCGTCACCGTCGCAGATTCGCTGTTCAACCGGCGCTCCGGCCTTGCCGAGGTGGTGATCCCTCCGCGATCGGAGTTGATCGGGCAACCAGTCTTTCCCGGGATGGTCACACCGAGCGGCGATCTGGTGGTTCTCGCCGTGCAGCGCGCAGGAGAGGACCAGGGGCCGAGCGGTTCGGTGCTGGCCGCGGGTGACTCGCTGCTGTTGCAGGGCACGTGGGAGGCACTCGACAGGCATCTCGATGATCCGAACGTGCTGGTCGTCAATTCGCCTGATATGGTGCGACGGCAGGCCGTGCCGATGGGGGCCGGGTCGTGGACTGCGATCGCCATTCTGCTGGCGATGGTCGCGCTGATGGCAACGAATGCGCTGCCCTCGGTCATCGCCGCGCTGCTCGCGGCCTGCGCCATGGTGCTGTTCAAGCTGCTCACGGTCGAACAGGCCTACCGCTCGATCAACTGGACCACGGTGATCCTGATGGGTGCGATGATCCCGTTGTCGACCGCGATGACCAACAGCGGCGCGGCGAATATGCTGGCGGACGGCCTTGTGCAACTGGTCGGGCATCGCAGCCCCTATGCACTGCTTGCTGGGCTGTTCCTGCTGACCGCCGTGCTCGGCCAACTCATCAGCAACACGGCAACCGCGCTCATCATCATCCCGATCGGAGTCGCGAGCGCGATCGAACTGGGTATCTCGCCGCTGCCGGTGCTCATGAGCACGACCGTCGCCTCGGCTGCTGCGTTCCTCACACCCGTCGCGACCCCCGTCAATCTCATGGTGATGGGTCCCGGAGACTACCGGTTCGATGATTATTGGAAACTGGGACTGCCGCTGATGCTGCTGTTCTTCCTCGTTGCCACCTTCATTGTGCCGTTGGTCTGGCCGTTCAGCGGCTGAGATGGTTGGCAGGCCCCAAGAACGAATCTCCGGAGGTGACTATGGATTCCTCGCAGAACACGCCGGCAGCGCGGCGCGATGAAGTGCTGGTTGATCTGGGCCTTCAGGGCGGCGGATCGCACGGTGCCTTCACCTGGGGCGTGCTGGACCGGCTGCTCGAAGAACCATGGCTGACGATCGACGGAATTTCGGGAACATCCGCCGGAGCGATGAACGCCGTGGTGCTGGTAAGCGGCTACGCCGCGAACGGGCGACAGGGGGCACGCGATGCGCTGGCGAGGTTCTGGCACAAAGTAAGTGCCGCGGCCACGCTGAGCCCGTTCCAGCGTTCGCCGCTGGACGTGCTGCTTGGTCGATGGTCGCTGGACTATTCGCCGGCGTATATCGCCATGGACCTGTTGGGGCGCGTGTTCTCGCCCTACGATCTCAATCCCGCCGGAACCAATCCGCTTACCGCGATTCTCGACGGCATCATCGATTTCGACCAATTGGAGCAGGCGCCTATCAAGCTGTTTGTCACCGCCACCAATGTGCATACTGGCAAGGGTCGCGTGTTCCGCAATGCCGAGATCACCTCGAACGTTCTGCTCGCCTCCGCGTGTCTGCCCACCATGTTTCAGGCGGTCGAAATCGACGGCGAAAGCTACTGGGACGGTGGTTATTCCGGCAACCCGACGATGACTCCATTGGTGCGCGAATGCCGCTCGCAGGACACCATCCTGGTGCAGATCAATCCGATCGAACGGAAGGAGACGCCGCGCAGCGCACGCGCCATCCTCAACCGGCTCAACGAGGTGGCGTTCAACTCCGTGCTCCTGAAGGAGCTGCGCCTCATGGCGCTGTTGCGGCAAGTCTCTGAACCGGCATCGCC
>DASSRN010000164.1:0-11148 GCA_035701785.1 Acetobacteraceae bacterium
CGCGGCCCAATGGCGAGGGCCAGGACGGCGCTGCAGGCCGCGTTTGTCAGCGTTGTGGTGATGTCGTCGCATCCTTCGGCGGCCGAATGATCCAGGTCAGCGACAGGGTCATACTCGGCTACTTTGGATACCCACGAGCGGGAGAGCACGACACGGAGCAGGCGATCAGAGCAGGGCTCGCCCTCCTCGAAGCCGTTCGTGAATTCGACGATCTGACGATGGCTTTGCAGGTACGCGTAGGCATCGCGACGGGACCAGTGGTCATCCGTGAGCTTGTCAAGGAAGGTCTCTCTGCGGGCGGTTTCTTTGGCGAGCCAATAGCACTCGCTGCCGCGCTGCGGCGGAGCGCCATGCCCGGTACTGTCATCGTAGCCGAGAGTTCGAGGCTTCTGGTCGGCGATCTGTTTGCAGTTGAAAAGCTCGAAAACCCGGGGCTGGACGAGTTCGACGGACCGGTGGCCTCCTTCAGAGTGATACGTCCAGCCAGTGTCGCCAGCCGCTTCCGGGCACTCCGCGGCCACGCCCTCCCACCGATCATCGGACGAAACGAAGAGATCGATCTGTTATCTCGACGCTGGCAGCAGGCAAAAGCAGGAGAGCTGCGGGTCGTCCTGATCACGGGCGAGGCCGGCATTGGGAAGTCCCGATTGTGTGTCGAGTTCCGCAAGCGGATCAGACATGAGCGCCACGTCAGACTCGAATATGTATGCTCCCCGCATCATCAGGACACGGTCCTCTATCCGGTCGCTTGCCAACTTCAAGCGGCAGCGGGGTTCCAGCACGGCGATAACGACGGTGCCAGGTTCGCCAGATTGCGGACACTGCTGGCCCGGAACAGCTCAGCATCAGACGAGGACACAGTCATCCTGGCGAACATGTTGTCGCTGGGAGCGTCGCGGGTTGCTTCCGCAGACCACACGGCGCGTCGCCTTCGGGATCTGACGTTCGCGGCGTTGCGCCGGCAACTGGACGCCCTCTCAATCATGGCCCCAGTGCTGATCCTGTTCGAGGATGCGCACTGGAGCGACCCGACAACGCTGGAGTTGCTCGACCAAATTCTAAGAAACTTCACCAATCGGCCCATATTGGTGCTCGCAACTTTTCGGCCCGAGTTTACAGCACCGTGGACCGGGCAATCTCAAGTGACAACGTTGACGCTCAGCAGGCTGGATCACCGAGACGGCGCGGCACTGGCACGCGGAGTCGCCGGTGGCCATGCGCTATCCAACGATCTGATCGACGCCATTGTAGATCGAACCGATGGCGTGCCCTTATTCATCGAGGAACTGACGAAGGCCGTCCTCGAGGGAGCTGAGCTCCAATGTGGGCCGGCTGTGCCGGCTACATTGCAGGCATCTCTCATAGCGCGGCTGGAGCGGCTGCCCCACGCCAAGCAAGTAGCCCAGGCTGGTGCCGTGATCGGGCGATCCTTCTCTCACGAGATGCTTGCCGAAGTGAGTGGGCTATCAAAGACACAGCTTGAAAAAGGCTTGGACGAGCTCTTGACCGCAGGCTTGGTCACGGCGTCCGGCAGGGTCCCCGAGTCGACGTACACCTTCAAGCACGCGCTTGTTCAGGACGTTGCATACGAAAGCCTCTCGCGATCCCAGCGTGCTCGGATTCATGCAGCACTCGTCGTTGCAGGCGAAGAAGCTCGTCACGGCCACATGGAACCAAGTCTACTGGCATACCACAGCGCACAGGCCGGGCTTATTGCCAAAGCGGCCTATCACTATCGAATGGCCGCCGAGAGCTCCAGCGAACGGGCCGCCATCCTGGAGACCAAGCGACAGCTGCAATACGGATTGGGCTTCGCTGCGAATCTGCCCGCGGGTGCCGAGCGCGATGCGTTGGAAGCGGAGCTTCTGCTGGCGCTGGCAACGGTGCTGCAGACCACAGCGGGCATGTCGAATCCAGAAGCGCGGCAGCTCTTCAAGCGGGCCACCGCAGCAAGCTATCGCTCGGCACGGCCTCAACTGGTGTCCCGGGCCCTGTGGGGGCAGTTCACCCACGTTCTCGTGCGTGGTGGAGTCGCTGCGGCGAGAGAGCATGCGGAGCAACTGCTCAGCGTGGCGCAGGCCTGCACTGACGTGCAGTCCCAATTGGCAGCGCGCGCTGCCATGGGGATCTCTGCCTATTACCAGGGGCACTTCGTTGCCGCACGCAAGCATTTAGCCAGCCATCAGACGATACTCGAAACGCAATCAGGAGCGCCCGACCTTGATTGGCGCACGATGACGGCTGGTCCCGCATTTCTGGCGCTGACCTTGGCGTGCCTCGGGTATCCTGCACAGGCCACGGCTCAACTCGAGCGGGCAATCACTCTGGCGAGCCGAAGAGGGTCGCTCGCCCTCGCTTATGCCCTATCGGTGGCGGTGCGGGTGCTCATCGTGCTGCGGGATGACAATGGCCTGCGCGAGCACGCGACAAGTCTGATTGGCCTTTCCGAGACGGGAGGCTTTCACCAGTTCCTGAACCAAGGACTGTGTGCCCTGGGCTGGCTTGAGGCGAGAACGACGGCCAGGCATCAGTACCCGGACAAATTGCATGACGGCCTTGCCGGCATGACTGATCTGGCGACCTTCGTCTGTCTGCCATTCTATCGCAGTCTGCTGGCGCAACGTTACCTGAGGCATGGAAAACGGCCGGAAGCCCTTCGGTCTCTGGATGACGCTTTGGAGCTGTCGGACCGTACGGGTGATACCTGGTTCACCGCTGAGCTATGCCGCATGCGGGGCGAGTTGCTTGACGACCCTACCGATACCGAAACCGAGTTGCATCGATCCATCATGTTCGCGCGCCGGCAGTCCGCGAGGCTGTTTGAACTGCGCTCTTCGACCAGCCTTGCACGACTGTGGATGAAGCAAGACAGGCACAGCGAGGCACAGCGTCTCCTCGCACCGGTGTACGCCTGGTTCACTGAGGGCGCCGACACGCCCGATCTCAACGCTGCGCGCCAGGTTCTCGATGGCCTCGCTGCTCACATGTGAAGATCCTCCTCTGCGTGGGCTACGGCTAAGCCCCGACCCAACCGCCCCTTGAGCCTGCGGCGATTGCGGCAGAATATCTGCCGCAGACCGGAAGGAGACCTAGGGATGCCGGAGAGCCCCGCTGACAAAACTATGCTGGCCCAGGCCCAGACACGGCTGCCGCTGAATGGACTGAAGGTGCTGGACCTGACGCTCGCCCGCGCCGGACCCACCGCGGTCCGCCACCTCGCCGACTGGGGCGCCGACGTCATTAAGATCGAGCCGCCCGCGACCGACGGCGAGGAGATCACCGGCAACCGCCACGGCTTCGACTTCCAGAACCTGCATCGCAACAAGCGTGCGATGACGCTTAACCTGAAGTCGCCGGAAGGCCACGCCGCGTTCATGCGCTTGGTAAAGGGCGCCGACATCATCGTCGAGAACATGCGCGCCCAGGTGAAGCACCGCCTGAAGGTGGACTACGACACTGTCAAGGAGGTGAACCCGCGCATCGTCTACGGCAGCATCTCCGGCTTCGGCCAGACAGGGCCGTACGGGCACCGCGCCGGCGTCGATCAGATCGCGCAGGGCATGGGCGGGCTGATGTCGATCACCGGCCTGCCGGGACAGGGCCCGGTGCGCGTCGGCATCCCGATCGACGACCTCACCGCCGGCAATCTGCTGGCACTCGGCATCATGATGGCGATCTTTGACCGCGAGCGCACCGGCGTCGGCCGCTGGGTCACCACGAGCCTTTTGGAAGCGCAGATCTTCATGCTCGACTTCCAGGCGTCGCGCTGGCTGATCGCCAAGGAAGTCGCACCACAGGCCGGCAACGACCATCCCACGGGCATCCCGACCGGCGTGTTCCCCACCTCGGACGGCCACATCAATATCGCCGCCAGTTCCGCCCGCGTGTTCGGCCGGTTCTGCGAGGCGCTGGGGAAGCCGGAGTGGAAAGACAAGCCCGAGTGGAAGGACCAGGTCTCACGCAGCAAGCATCGCAAGGAGATCAACGCTGCGATCGGCGACGTCACCAGACACAAGCCATCGGAGCACTGGATCGAACTGCTGGAAGGCGCCGGCGTCCCCTGCGGGCCCATCTACAGCATCGACCAGGTGTTTGCCGATCCGCAGGTACAGCACCTGAAGATGGCAACGCCAATGCACTCCCCGGTGATCGGTGACGCCGACGTGGTGGCCTCGGCGATCAGCATCACCGGCTTCGACAAGGGCATCCGTCTGGCGACGCCGGAGATCAGTTCGAGCACCGACGAAGTGCTGGCCTCGGTCGGCTATTCGAAGGACGAGATCGCCGGGATGCGCAAGAAGGGAGCGATCTGACATGAACGACGTCCCGAGCGGCGGCATCACCCGCGAGTTCGCCGGCGGCAAGATGCTGGCGGCGAAGGACGATGGCGTCGGGCTGATCACCTTCAATCAGCCCGAGAAGCGCAACGCGATGTCGCTCGAGATGTGGACGGGCTTCGGCGAGATCCTAGACGAATTCGCCGAGGACAGCGCAGTGCGCGTGGTGATCCTGACCGGGGCGGGCAACAAGGCGTTCGTCTCCGGCGCCGACATCAGCCAGTTCGAAAAGAACCGCTCGAATGCCGATGCGCAGCAGGAGTACGAGCGTCAAGCCGGCGTGGGACGTGCGAAGTACTCCGCCTTCCCCAAGCCGATCATCGCGCGCATCCGCGGCTTCTGCCTGGGTGGCGGGCTGGCGATCGCCATGCAGGCCGACCTGCGCATCGCCGCAGTCGACAGCGAGTTCGGCATACCGGCGGCGAAGCTGTCGATCGCCTATGCACCTGACTCGGTGAAGCGGCTGATCGACCTGGTGGGGCCGGCGCACGCGCGGATGATCCTGTACACCGCGCGCCGGATCGACGCGGTCGAGGCGCAACGCATCGGGCTGATCAACAAGATGGTCTCGGACGAAGAACTGGACGACGAGGTGCTCGATCTCGCGCGCACCATCGCCGACAACGCGCCGCTGTCGGTGGCGGCCTCCAAGCTCACGATAAACGAGATGCTGAAGGATGAGAGCCAGCGCGACATGGCGGCGCTGAAGCGCGCTTCGGAGACCTGCTTCAACAGCGCCGACTACAAGGAAGGCCGCACCGCGTTCATGGAGAAGCGTGCGCCGCGTTGGCTGGGACGGTAGCGGCCCACACGCACATGCGACCCCCATAGCTGTTAACCGGTTCACACACGGGCGCTCTGTGCCGGGATAACAGGGCGGAAGAGGCGCGATAGCCACGGGGGGAATCATGCGACCTGTCGTAATCGGGCTACTGAACGCAACGCAAACAGAAACCGTTACCGCTGAGGAACTGCAAGAGGCAGCCGCCGCGCTCAGCGTCCAGGTGACGCAGCATCTGCCGCAGTTCTGGAAGACCGCGCCGCCGGCCGTTGTCCGGGCGTTCTCCGACCGGAGCAGCATTCCTTCCGATGTCTGGCTGATCGAACTGGTCGACACGTTGGCCAACCACGAAGGCGGCTTCCATTTCACCCAGAACTACCTGCCCGCGGCTCAAGTGGCGGTGGCAACCGATTGCAGGCACAAGCATTGGACCATCGACGCGAGCCATGAAGCGCTGGAAATGCTGGTGGATCCTGCCGGAAGCATGTTGCGCATGGGCCGTGGCATCAAGCTCGATGACAACAGCCGGCCCTGCGATGCCGAACACGGCGTGCTGTACTTGGTTGAGATCTGCGATCCGTGCGAGGCAGAGCCCTTTGCCTATAAAATCGGTTCAGTGCTGGTATCCGATTTTGTCACGCCAGAGTTCTACGAACACTGCCCGTCCCCCAATGCGCGTTATAGCTACTGCGGCAATGTCCAGGGGCCTCGGCAGATCCTGCCGGGCGGCTACATCACCTGGGTCCAGCCCGGGAAGCAGCAAATCCATCAGATGCGATGGCTGGACATCGGCGCCGGCCCGACGATCGCGTCCCTGACCCAGACGCCCGATAAAAACAGCTTCCGTGAGTTTGTCGATCAGAACACGCGCCATCACGCGCATGCCGCGCGGACTGACAGGCAGAACAGATTCCCCGACCGCTTCAAGTTGAACCTGGGTGAATCAGGAAAGCGGGGATCGCAAAAGGATAAGCACAAGGTCATCTATTATCAGGATGGCTTGATCAAGCGAGAGGTATGGGACGGCGGTGCCGAGCAACCCAAGATCAGTATTGAGCACGTAAAGGCATTTGTGCCGATTGAGCGACCAGCCTACACCGACCATCGGGTGACGAACTTGGGCCCAGGCCTGCTGCTGGGCGGCAAGGGCCTCTGAGCCAGACCGGGACGCAGATCTCCACGACCCTGCGGGGGCGAGTCAGGGCGTGATCGCAGTCGGCGCCGCCGCCCGCAGTGCCACCGTCAGCGATACGCGATCGCGCTGCGCTCGCGCCAGAGTCACCGCCTCCTCCGCGCGCCTGACCGCGTCCTCGCGCCGCCCCGCCGCCAACAGCGCCTCGGCCAGCAGCGCCAGGCGCAGCGGCTGCTGAAACAGGAAGCCCATCTCTCTCGCCGCCGCGACGGCAACCTCGAGACGCGGCAACCCCGCGTCCACTGCGCCCGAGGCAGCCTCTGCGGCACCCAGGAAACCCAGCGCCACGGGCCGCATCAGATCCGCCTCTGCCCGTTCGCAGCGCGCGACAGCCTCGGTCAGCGGCACGATCGCCTCAACCGCACGGCCACGCGTCAGCAGAACATATCCCTCCGCCAGCGCCGCGAAGATCGATTCAAATGGTTGCCTCGCGCGTGCAGTGCAGGCCGCGACCACCCGCTCCGCCGCTTCGAACCGTCCGAGGTCGGCCAGCGCGCGTGCCTGATACGCGAGTGCGACGATGGCCAACTCGGCGTCCAGTCCGAACCGTCCGCCGAGTGCCGGATCTTCTGCTTGCGCTGCCACCTGGACCATGCCCTCGATCGCAGCGTCCAGTTCGCCGAAGCCAACCTGGGCGAGCGAGCGCTGGAACACCGCGCGCAGTTCCAGCGCCGGATCATCGTGCTGTCGCGCGACACCGCGGGCATGTTCGGCCGCGGCCACTGCTGCGGCATAGTCGCCGGCGAGACAGGCATAGTGGCTCTGGAAGATGTAAAGCTGCCCGAGCCGGCGCGCATCGCCCAGCCGCTCTGCCAATACAGCAGCCTCATCCAGGCTGAGCCGCAACGAGTTGATGTGCCCCAACTGGAACAGCGGCCCACGCAGGTCGAAGCGCAGATCGACGCCCATAGACAAAGCGTCAGCATCCTCGGGCAGATGCTTCAACGCGTCCAATGCCTCCTCATAGAACCGCACCGCCTGGCGGTTCGCCGAATGCGATGCCGCGCGCGCACCCGCTGCGCGCGCGTGCCGCAGCGCCGCGCGCCAGGCCTCACCCAGACGCGCATGGCGCGCCAGCACTTCTGCCTCCTCGCCGACGCGATCGCCGGCCAACTGCTCCATCGCCTGCGCGATCGTCGCATGCAGGGCACGCCGGCGCAGCCGCGTCAGTCCCTGATAGGCCACATCCTGCAGCAATGAATGCCGGCAGGCGAAGCGCGCAGAGTGACCCACGCCGTCGATACGAACCAGGCCTGCGCGTTCCAATTCCGCCGCCACCAACTCCGGCCGATCGCCATCCGCGCCGCCATTCAGCAACTGCCCGAGCAGGTCCGCCGCTGCCGGCTCACCCACCGTCGCCAACACTTCGATCAGGTGCTTCTCTGCTGGCTTGAGCCGGTCAAGCCGCGCACCAAGCACCTCGCGCACCGTCGGCGGCAGCACCAGCCGATCCGGCATGGCAGCCGCTTCTTCGATGAAGAACGGGTTGCCGCCACTGCGATGAGCGAGTTCCGCAACCGCCGTTTCGTCGCCTGCGTGATCGCCCAGCACCTGTCTGGCCAGATCGCGGGCGTAGTCCGGCGAAAGCGGCGAAAGTGCTATGCGGCTAAGTGCCGGATGTGTTGCCCAGCGCGGCTGGTGGTTCGAACGCCAGCCGAGTAGCAGGAGCAGCCTCGGCAGATGCACCTGGTCCAGCAACTGCTCGACCACATCGTCGGTGCCGCTATCTGCCCAGTGCAGGTCGTCGATGACGACAAGAAGCGGCTTGTGCGCGGCGGCACACAACAGCGCAGCGACACATCCCTCGATGATACGGCGCCTCCTCGCATTCGGCAGCAGCGCGGCCCACGCCACAGCCGCCTGGTCCGCCAGCGCGCCGTGCAGTGCTGCGATCGGCGCGAACGCATCCGCTGGCGGCGCACCGGGCTGACCGAACGCCATCTCAAGCCGCTGCCGAACCGTTGTCGGGCTATCGTTCGCGCCAAGTCCGAACAGGCGGCCGGTCAGGGCACGCGTTGCATGGAATCCGGAATCGTCGCGCCATTGGGTGCAGCGTGCTTCCAGCACGGCGATGCCGCCACGTCCGGCCACGAACTCGCGGATCAACCGGGACTTGCCGACACCGGCGTCGCCTGCGATGCCGACCGCGCAGCCGTGCCCGTCAGTGGTGCGCGCGTGGGCACTCTCCAGCACCGGCAATTCGCCGTCACGGTCGATGAACGGCGACAGTCCGCGGCGGCCCGCGACGTCAAGCCGCGAAAGCGACGCATCGACCGTCTGCAGAAGATGCACGACGGTCGGCGTCCTGAAGCCACGAAATGTGCGCGAACCCAACAGAAGGGTGCCGACACGCCCGCGCGCAAGCGAGAAGGTGACATCGCTGATCCATGTCCCGCCGGCCGGCGCAGCCTCCTCCAGACGCGATGCGAGATGCACAGTTTCGCCGGCCGCGTCGAGATTCCATACAGGACCGACCCGAGTCCGGTGTATCACCACCTCGCCTGAGTGAATGCCGATCCGCAGCTGGATGCCCTGCGCCGAGTGTGCCAGTGCGAAGTGCATCTCGAGCGCCGCGCAACAGCCACCCAGCGCGTGCTCTTCTTCGGTGAGCGGCGCACCAAATATCGCGACCAGGCCATCACCGGTATCGCGCGTAACTGTTCCGCCGTAGCGCTCCACCACGTCCGAAGCCATGACCAGTGTCGGCCGCAGCAGAGCGAGCGCGACCTCCGGATCCTGATCAACGACCATCGAGGTCGAACCGACGATGTCGGCGAACAGGATCGTAACGTTCTTTCGCTCCTCCTGGTTCAGGAGGCGGCCCGCCAGCGTACCGGCTCGCGCCAGATCACGCGGCTCGGAATTCTCGTTGCTAGAGGGTCCTAGAGACATCCGCGAAGTTCAACCCGCGATCTCGATCGGGGGCAACGCCGGATTGGTTCCGTGCAAGCTGGAGCCGTGCATCTTGTGCATCTGACAGCTTCCCCTTGTTGTGGCTGGACCAATCACGGTGGCACGGTTGCACAGCGAGGAACGCAATCGGCCGAGTGGCGAACAATTGGCCGCCCTACCGATTTTGCAATGCGCTGCAGAAATGATCAAGGATTTCCTGGCGATTCCCCGAACTCCAGATTGCAGAGATCGCGATCTCGAGACCGTAGTTCCCGCAGGGCGCCGTGCCCAGCGCAATCAGCCCTTGATGCGTCCCATCGCCGCGCTGAACGCGTTATGCAGCACTTCGCTGTCGCTGGAATACGCGAGCAGCAGCGCGCCCGCTGCCTTCCACTGCTGCGCTTGTTCGTAGCTGGAGCACAGCATCGCGCACACCTTGCCGTGCTTCCGCGCTGCCGCCAGCACCAGGTCGCGTTTCTCGTCCAGCACCCGCGCCTGGTCCGGCGTGCCGAACACCCCAAGGTCCTGCGCCAGATCCGCTGGTCCGATGGTAAGCGCATCGATCCCGTCCATCGCGGCAATCTCGCCCAGGTCGTTGAACGCGGCCGCAGTCTCGAACATCACTGTGACGAACACCTGGCTGTTGGCGAAGGCCCGGCGCTCAGCGGCGCTCATGCGCAGGTCGAAGTCTGTGCCCGGGCTGTGGCCGGCGTTGCCGCGCAATCCGCGTGGCGCATAGCGCGACGCCGCGACGATCTCGCGCGCATGTGCCGCGCTCTCAACCTGTGGGCAATGCAGGTTCCACACGCCGATATCGAGCAGTCGCGTGATCCACTCGCGGTTGGCCTCAGGCGGCCGCACCGCAATCGGAAAATCGAGTGCCCGCGACAACAGCGCCAACTGCGCAATCTCCTGGATGTCCGCGCCGGTGTGCTCCATGTCCAGCCGTGCGAAGTCCAGGCCGGCCGCCTTAAGCAATGGCAGGATGGCAGGGTTGCGCACCAGGTTGACCCAGCTACCGATCTGTAGTTCGCCGCGTTCCAGTGCCGCGCGCAGGGGATTGCCCTTCATCGCCGATCTCCCAAGGTCCGCATGAGTCTCTGCTGTGCCAAGATGGCGGTCAATCGCCGGTTCATCGCCTGTTAAGCCGGCTGTGCAAGCGTGGCGCACGCTTCCGCGTCACCTTGGAAGGATTGCAGGCGATGCCCCTGCTGGCATGGACCGACAAACTGAGCGTCGGGGTCAACGTCCTCGACGAAGACCACAAACGGCTGGTCGCCATGGTGAACCAGCTCTACGACGCCATGCAGGCCGGGCACGGCAAGGATTCGCTCAGCCCGATCCTCGACGGGCTGATCCAGTACACCAGGATGCACTTCGCGCGCGAAGAGAAATTCTTCGCCCAGACCAGCTATCCCGCTGCCGTCGCGCACAAGCAGGAGCACGACAAGCTCACCCACCAGGTGCAGGACATCCAGGGAAAATACGCATCGGGTGCGACCACCGCGCTGTCGCTCGAGGTGATGCAGTTCCTGAAGAATTGGCTGGTGCAGCACATCCAGGGCAGCGATCAGAGGTATCGGCCGCACCTTAATGCCAAGGGCATCCATTGACGCGATCAGAGTAAGCGTCATGAGCGATATCGAACTTCGGCCTCGCCTGATGGATCGCGTCGGGATCATCCCGCGCCTGCTGCTCTGCGCGCTACTGGCCATTCTCCTGGCGGTGTCCTCGGCGCAGTTGCTCACGCTGCGTTCGGTGCAGAAGAACGGGATGCAGCAGGCAGAGCACGCGCTCGAGGTCAGCATGGCAGTGCTGCGGCATGAACTGGCTGCACTGGGCACCGAATGGCGAACGACACAAGAAGGCACGCTGCTGCTGGGCACCTCCAGCTTGAACGGCAGGAACGAACTCGTCGATGCCGTGCAGCAGATGACCGGCGCTTC
>DASSRN010000165.1:0-4990 GCA_035701785.1 Acetobacteraceae bacterium
GGGCCCGCGGTGAAGGCGACGATGACGGCAGCCAACACCACCGTTCAGGCAGGGGCGCAGGTCAGTGCCAATGCCACCGGCAAGGGCGATGGCGGGCGGGTGGTGGTGCTGTCAGGCAAAGGCACCAGCATGGCTGGCGCCATCGCCGCCAAAGGTGGGCCGAACGGCGGGGATGGTGGGTTCGTCGAGGTGTCCGGCGGACACCTGAACCTCTCCGGCAGCGCCGACGAGTCCGCGCCCGCAGGCCATCTCGGCACACTGCTGCTCGACCCCAGCGATCTCGACATCGTCGCGAATTCCGATGCCAGCAACATCGATAAAGAGTTCTCCGATAACACGCTGCTATTCAGCGCAGCGGGTGCTACGACACCGCCATCCACGATCACTTCGAGCAAGCTCGCGATGCTCGGCGTGACAGGGGACGTGACGGTCCAGGCCACCGGAACGATCGACGTGCGGGACAGCGTCACCGTTGCCAATGGTCTGCTGCTGCAGGCCACCGGCAACCTACTGGTCGACCGCGGCGTCACGATCAAAAGTGGTGCCAATACGCTGGAACTCGACGCCGGATTCAACTTCAGCACCAATAACTTCGATCAGCCCGGCGCGATCCTGCTCGGTACGACCGGCACGGGTGCCGCGCCGCAGCTTCAGGCGGTCAATCTGACGCTGCATGCCGGCACCGGAGCCGGCATCAGCCTGAATGACGCGATACTTACTGCCAGTGCGGCAACTGACATCAGCACCGCTTCCGGCGGTGTCAGTCAGGCAGCAGCAGGCTCGCTGACCACTGTCACGCTGCGCAGCACCGCCGGGGTGAACGGGAATGCAGGCCTGATCTCCATGGCCAATTCGGTCGGAACGCTGGGAACTTTCATCGTTACGGGTGGCGATTTCTCGCTGGTGAACAACGGCAATAGCGGGAACCTTGCGGTGACCGGCGGGGTGGCCGCAAACAACGTCGCGATCAGAAACGCCAACACCGGAACGATCAGCGTCAGCGGGAGTATTGGTTCTGGTGCGGGCTCGCTGTCAGTGACTTCCGGCAGTGGTGGCATCGCGTTGAACAGCGGCGCGGTGCTGACCGGGCCGACGATCGACCTGAACGGTGGCACGGGCGGCATCGCGCTGACCGGCAATGCGTCAGTCGGGCAATCGGGCGGGGTGGTCGACTTGACCGCCACCGCGGGTGGGATCGACGAGGCGACCACCAGCACGATCATCGCCGGCACACTGCAAAGCAGCGGCGGCGTGGCAGGCGCGGTGAGCCTTCTCGGCACTGCCAATGCGATTGGCGCACTTGCGAATTTCGTGGTCACCGGCGGAAGCAGCCGCTTTGTGCTGGACGACAGCACCGCGTTGACGGTGAGCGGCACTGTCACGGCGCCCGGCCAGGTGTTCCTGAAGGCCGGCACCACCACGGGAATCACGATCGCGGCCACCGGCAGCGTCGGCGCCGGAACGTTGGCGAGCTTCCAGGCCGATGCCCTGAGCAACGCCGGCGCCGTGACGGCTGCCACATTCGAATTGGCGCCGTTCACCAACGGCGGCACGGTGGTCCTCGGCGCTGGCGGCACCTTCGCGTCGCTGGCCGGCATAGGACCGACCAACATCCGCATCGGCGCGGTCACAATGCCCGATGGCGTCCTGACGACCACCGCGGGGTCCATTTCGGTCGGCGCGAGCTTCGGGTCCGGTGCCGTCGCATTGGAACTCGACAGCAACGGGGCGATCAGTCAGGCGCCTGGTGGCGTGCTGACGGCCGGAACGCTCACAGGCAGCGCTGTTGGCAGCGTCGATCTGGGGGTCAACGCCAATGCCATCGACACGATCACCGACTTCAGAGCCAACGGCTTCTCTGTGAGTGACGGCATCGGGTTGACGGTGGCCGGCACGATCGCCCCTGCGAGCTCATCGCCCATCAGTATTGCCCTGACAGCACCGACGATCACCATCACGGGCGAGGTCAACGATGGCGGCGGAACCGGCACCACCAGCCTGATCGCCAATGCCGGCACGATCAGCGAGACCGGCATCCTGATCTCCGGCACGCTGAGCGGCAGCGCCCTCGCAGCAGCAGATTTCAGCGGGTCGACATCGACAACCAATCAGGTCGGCCACGTCGGCAATTTCACCGCCAGCGGCTTCAACCTGAGCGACGGTATCGACGTGACGGTGACCGGCACACTCAATGGTGGGCCTCGCCTCACGCTGCTGGACAACGGCACACTGACCATCGCACCAGGAGGCACGATAGGAGCCAGCACAATCGGCCTCACCGCGAGCAACATCGAGATCAAGGGCCTGTCCAACGACAGCGGTGCAGGCACGACCTCGCTGATCGCCACCATCGGCACCATCAGCGAGACCGGCACGCTCATCGCCGGCACGCTGAGCGGCAGTTCGGCTGGCACCACCAGCCTGACCGGCGCCACCAGCATTACCAACAAGGTGACCAATCTCGGCAACTTCACCGCCAAAGGCTTCACCCTTGACGACGGCATCGGACTGAATGTGATCGGCACTCTGAATGCCGGGCCCAGTGCCGCAGTGCTCGACACCGGCACGCTGACAATCGGCAACACCGTGACGGCAGCGGCGATCGCACTCACCGCGGACAACATCGCAATTCCTGGCCGCGTGACTGACGGCGGTGCCGGCATAACAAACCTGATCGCTACCACCGGGACGATCAGCGAAACCGGCACGCTGATCGCCGGTACTCTCAGCGGCAGCTCCGCCGGCAGCACCAGCCTGACCGGCGCCACCAGCATCACCAACGGGATTGCGAATATCGGCAACTTCACCGCCATCGGGTTCACCGTCGACGACGGCATCGGGCTGACGGTGATCGGCGCACTCAATGGCGGCCCGAGTGTCACGATGCTTGACACCGGCATGCTCACCATCGCTGCTGGCGGCAGCGTAGCAGCCGGCGCGATCGCCTTGACGGCAAATGACATCGCAATCGCCGGCGCCGTCGCCGATGCCGGAACAACCAACCTGATTGCCACCACCGGCACGATCAGCGAGACCGGCGTACTAAGTGCCGACCTGCTGACCGGCAGCGCGGCCGGCGACGCCTCGCTGGCTGGCAACGGCGCGCCCTCGACCACGAATACGCAGTCGAGCAACCGGGTCGTGCAACTCGGCAGCTTCCGCAGTGGCGGCACCCTCACACTGAACAATGGCACGGACCTCACCATTGCCGGGCCGCTCACGGCCCCGACGATCAACATCGACGCCGGCCCTAGCCAGATCACGCTGGCAGACCGTGCAGTCATCACCACGGGCGGGATCCGGCGACCGTCCGGGACCTTTGCGGAAGCCGATTTCCCACCCGCGCCACGGTTCAGCACTCAAGGCGCCTACCTCACCACCAGCGGCGGCTTCACCCAGCACGGTACAAGCACCACCCAGGGTATCGGCGGTGGCGCGAATATCCTGCGCATCAATGCTCTGGGCAGCGCCAACATCGTGTTCGATCCGTTCCTCGGCCTGCAAGGTGCGCAGACCTGGCTGATCCTTCAGATCGGCTCCGGCAGGGCGATCGGGCAGGCGCATGTACAGAATCTCGACGTGCTCACCAATGGTGGCCAGGCCGGGGCTTCCAACCTCACCGGCTCGGTCACCGGACTCAGCGGCCCGGCCGCGGCAGGTGTCGCCGGCATCGCGCCATCGCCGAACAACAACTTCCGCTTCAACCAATGTCAGATCGCGTCAGTGAGCTGCATTCTGCTCCCCGGCGAGGCCGTGCCCACCGCCAATCCGCTAAACGACATCGACATCGGCAGACTATTCAACCCGAATCAGGATGAGGACCTGCTGCTGCCCATCGTCTCCGATCAGGATTACTGACTATGCGCCCGGTCGTTTTCTTTGGATTGCTGACGCTCCTCACCTCGGTGACCCTCGCTGCGTGCGACACGCCGCCGCCCGAGGCGTATACCCACCGCGCACAGCCCAGTTCGACTCAACCCGTGGCGCAGGTCGCCATCGGCAAGAATTCGGTTGGCGAGGCTTGCACCCAGCAGGCCGAATCCGGCAAGAGCGCCGATGTGTTCTGCGGCACCTGGCAGGAGCCGAGTGCGCGTGTCCGTGCCGGCGGCCCCGGAACCACCAGCCTGCTGCCACAGCTAGCCACCGCAGGCCAATGGCGCAGCGGCATCGACAGCCGCTACCGCTGCGATACGCCGACCGCAACCACGATCCTGGGCGGCAACCCGGCGGAGCTGATGCAGTGCACTCGCCTGGTCGGTGGGTGGGCGCATGTCGCAATGGTCGCGCTGGTCAACAACACTATCTGGTATGCGGACGGCGTGCTGCCGGCCGCCCAGGTGATGGAACGCTCGATCGGCGTGCTGGCCGGCGTCACGCGCGCTGACGTGGTGGCACCCAGCTCTGGCGCGGATGCGCTGCTCGCCAGCCGGCTTGCTGCCAGGGCGTTCAGCTCCGGCGACATCGGTCAGTACGACGCGCTGATGGCCGCCGGCACGCGCGCCAACCTGGCCGACAATCCAGGCGCGGCGGAAAGCGCGTTCCGCGCCGCGCTCGCCCTTCAGCAGAAGGCATTGGGCAAGGACAACGGCAACACCTCGACAGCGATGATGTCGCTGGCGCTTCAGCTGTCGATCGAAGGGCGCTACGCCGAAGCGGACGCGCTGTTCACCGATGCCGACAAGCTCGCGCCGAAGGCAGCCGACGCCACGGCGTCCGCGCGACTGCTGCACTACCGGGGGGTTGATGCCAGGAACCAGGGCCGGCTCGAGGACGCACTCACGCTGCTGGATGAGGCCGACCGCCGCTATGCGGCCCTGGTGCCGGCCGATGCGCTGGCGGCGAAAGCCCGCCCGGTTCGGCAGAACACCAGCTTCAGCCCGACCTCCAGGATCCGGCTGGCAGACCTGATGCCAAGCCAGGACCTGCTCACCGATCCGCAGGCACGCACTGCGCTACTCGGCCTGATCGAGGTTCGGCGGAACCGCGCAAT
>DASSRN010000166.1:0-7744 GCA_035701785.1 Acetobacteraceae bacterium
TATCGGCACCTATGGTCTCGGTCCGCTCATGAAATCCGATCGCATGGTTGGATGATGCGAACACCACGCGGGCCTTCTCCCGCCGCGCTGCCTCGTAAACATGGTAGAGACCGCGGATATTCGGTCCGAGCACCTCCTCAAATGGGCGTTCCACCGAGACGCCGCCAAGATGCACGATCGCGCCACAGCCTTCCGCCAGGCGCAGGATCGTCACGCCGTCGTTCAGGTCCGCGCGGGTGAATTCGGCGCCCGCTGGCACCGCATCGGGGAACGGCGCGATATCGGTGAGCCGCAGCGTCCAGCCCTGCGCCGAAAGCGACTTCGTCAGCGTGCGGCCGAGCGCACCGGAGGCGCCGGTCAGCAGCACGGGCTTTGCGGGCTTGTCGCTCATTGTGCATCCTTCCAGGAACTGAGAGGCCATCATGCGCACGATCGAGCAGCACGCCCAGGCCCTGGCGGACGGCCGTACCACCAGCCGCGCGCTGGTGGACGAATGCCTGGCGCGCATCGCCGACCCGCACGGTGAAGGCGCGCGAGCCTTCGTCAAGGTGCATGCAGAGAGCGCACGCACGATGGCGGATGCGATGGACCTGCTGCGTCGCGCCGGGCGGGAACCGACGCGCTATGCCGGGATTCCGATCAGCCTGAAGGACCTGTTCGACATCGCCGGTGAACCCACGCCTGGTGGCTCGCGCGTGCTGGCCGATGCGCCACCGGCGAAGGCACATGCCCCCGTGGTGCAGCGCATGCTGGCAGCAGGCTTCGTGCCGCTTGGTCGCACCAACATGTCCGAGTTCGCGTTCTCCGGTCTGGGCGTCAATCCGCATTATGGTACGCCGACCGCGCCATGGGACCGCGCGTCACACCGCATTCCGGGCGGCAGTTCATCCGGCGCCGCAGTTTCGGTGGCGGACGGCATGGCGATTGCCGGACTTGGCACCGACACCGGTGGTTCGTGTCGTATCCCTGCGGCGTTCTGCGGCATCGTCGGCTACAAGCCGACAGCGCGGCGCGTGCCGCTCGACGGCGTACTCCCGCTCGCACCGAGCTTGGATTCGGTAGGGCCACTCGCGCCGAGCGTCGCCTGCTGCGCGACGATCGACGCTGTGCTTGCCGGCGAAACACAAAAGCCGCTGGAGCGTGTCGATCTTGCGGGGATGCGGCTTGCGGCGCCGACCAATGTGGTGCTCGACGGCATCGACGACAACGTGAGCAGCGCGTTTGACCGTGCTCTCGCCGTCCTATCGCATGCCGGCGCGCGGATTTCTCGATTGCACGTTGCGCCCTTCGATGAAGTGCGAACGGTCAATGCGAAGGGCGGCTTCGCGGCGGCCGAAGCCTATGCCTGGCACCAGCCGCTGCTGACCGAGAAAGGCGCGGGTTATGATCAGCGCATCCGAGTGCGCATCGAACAGGGCAACAGGTTCTCGGGGACGGATTATCTGGCGCTCCTGGCTGCCCGCAGGCGGCTGATCGGCGGGTTCGATGCGACCACGCGAGGATTCGATGCTGTGGTCATGCCGACCGTGGCGATCGTGCCACCGCGCATCGCGGCGTTGGACGATCCGGGTGAGTACAATCGGATCAACCTGCACATCCTGCGCAATACCGCGCTCAGCAATCTGTTCGACCGCTGCTCCATCAGCCTGCCATGCCATCGTCCCAGCGAGGCGCCGGTTGGGCTGATGCTGGTCGGCGAAACCATGGGTGATGCGAAGCTGCTCGCGATCGCCGCAGCAGTGGAAGCCGCGCTCGCTGCGTCGCGCTGACGGCTACGCCAGCAACTGCAATTGCCGGGTCAGTTCGCCGCCCGGGTCTTGCAGCGCGTGCATGATACTGAAGTGATTGGCACCAACGATCGGGATCAGCGGACCCGGCGCATGCGCCGCGGCGCGCTTCGCATGCAGGTCGCGACTGTCGGATACCAGCGGCGGCAGTTCGGCGGTGCCATAGGTGATCGCCAGCCGCTTATGCACCGCTGGCAGCCGCAGCGGTGACAGCGCGGCGATCTCCGTGTCGGCCAGTTGCAGCTTCTCGTTCAAATAGGTGTCGCGGATCGGCCCAAGCTCGAACACGCCCGAGATCGCCAGGCCAGCCGACACACCCGGATGGTCGAGGCACATCGCCGTCAGATGACCGCCAGCGGACCAGCCGGACAGCACGATCCTGCCGGCTATCCCATGCGCTGGTCCGTGCTCGACCAGCCAGTCCAGCGCGGCGCGGATCTCGGCGACGATTTCGGTCAGGGTCGCGTCCGGCGCTAGGGTGTAGCCCGGCAACGCCAGCGACCAGCCGCGCGCGTACGGCCCTGCCAACAGGCTGGTGAACGACTCCCTGCCGTTGCGCTGCCAGTAACCGCCGTGGATGAACACCAGGCACGGCGCGTTCGGATCATTCGCCGGAAACAGGTCCCAGGCATTGCGTTCGCGCGGACCGTATCGCAGGTCCAGGCATTGCGGATGCGCGGCGCGGAACTCTGCCGATGCCGCGACGCACGCTGCGAGCCACTCGGCGCTTTCCGGCACTGCCTGGGAATTGTTGTAGGCCGCGTCCCTCTCGGCACGGCTCATCGCGCCCCAGTTCATGCAGTGGCTTTCAGGTACCAGTCCATGATCTGCCGTCCCTGCCAGAACAGCGTGCCCGGCTTCGCTGCCATATGCGCGAGTGCCTGCTCGAACCAGCCGATGCGATGCGGCACGCCGCTGATATAGGGATGCACAGCGAGCCCCATCACCTTCGCACCCTGCGTCTCCGCCTCGGCGTACAGCCGGTCGAACTGCGCCACCGTGCGGTCGTACAGTTCACGCGCGGCGTGGTGCTGGATCATCATCATCGGGATGTCGTTCAGCTCAACACTGTACGGCATAGTCAGCAGGGGACCATGCGTCGTGCGCAGCGTGCACGGCAGATCGTCCACCACCCAGTCGGCGCAGTAGCGGATGCCGGCCTCGGCCAGCAGATCGGGCGTCGCCAGCGTCTCGGTCAGACCGGGCGCCAGCCAGCCGACGATGTCATGGCCCGCTGCCGGGCGCAGCGCAGCAATGGCATCGCGGATCATCGCACGCTGGTCCTCGACCAGATGCGTGGCGATCTGCGCGAAGCCGTGGCCCATGAACTCCCAGCCGGCATCGCCTGCCGCCTGCGTCACGCGCGGATATGCGGCAGGCACAGTGCCGTTGATCGTCATCGACGGCGCGATGCCGTGCGCATCCAGCGCCGCCTTCAGGCGCCAGAACCCGACGCGCATGCCGTATTCGTGCCATGCCCAGTTCGGCAGGTCGGGGATCACTGCGGCGCCCTGCGGCGCGGTCAGGACCTGACGCGGCATGGCACGCGCGATATCCCAGCGCTCAACATTCACCACGATGAACACCGCCACGCGCTTGCCGTCGGGCAGCGCAAGGCGCGGACGATCGACGCTTGCTTGATAATCGAGCCGGGCTGAGGGTTCGAGCGGGTCCGAGGTCATGGCGTGGGCGATGATGACCTTGCATCGGGGCAGGTTCAAGCCGGCCGAGGGTTAACCGCACATTGAGGCTGCCGTGGTAGACCGCTGGATCTGATGATGACGAAGGTCACGACACTTGCTGCTGTAGTGCTGCTGCACTTCTGTTCGCCGATACCCTTACTCAATGCGCTGGCGCCGACTAACGCGGTCAGCGAGGCGCACGACATCACGTATGCGGATGGCACGCGTCATCGGCTGGATGTCTACGCACCGCGGCACAGCGATGCCGCGGCACCTGTCGTGGTGTTCTTCTATGGCGGCGGCTGGGAGACTGGCGACAAGGCAATGCATCGCTTCGTCGGCACCACGCTGGCGGCGCACGGCGTCGTGGTCGTGATCCCCGATTACCGGCTGCATCCCGAGGTGCAGTTCCCCGCGTTCATGCAGGACGGCGCTGCCGCTGTGGCGTGGGCGCACGCCAATGCGGCGCACTTCGGTGGCGACCCGCGGCGGCTGTTCCTGATGGGCCACTCGGCAGGCGCGCAGATCGCGACACTGCTGGCGCTCGATACGCACTACCTGCTCGACGCGGGCCTGGCGTCCGGCCGCGAGGTCTGCGGCGTCGTCGCCCTCGCCGGTCTCTACGACTTCCTGCCGCAGGCCAGCGATGCGGTGAAGGCGGTGTTCGGCCCTGCGGACGCATGGCCGCGCGCGCAGCCGGTCAACTACGCAAGTCCGGTGGCGCCACCGATGCTGCTGCTAGCAGGTGACGCCGACCGCTCAGTCGATCCCGGCAATACGCTGCGGTTGGCAGCGCGCCTGCAAGCGGCGGGCGCCAGCGTTCGCTCCGGACTGGAACCCGGCATCAGCCACCGCGCGATCGTGGTGGCGCTGGCGGACTCGCTGTCCTTCCTGGCTCCGGTGCGCGCGCAGACGCTCGACTTCATCGCCGCGCAGGGATCCTGCCGCGAGCAGGTCAGCGAGGCTTCGGCAGCTCGATCCCGGTCAGCGCCTGCCACACCCGAATGACAAACACATCGTCCTTGGCGCCCTCCCCATGTGCGGCAGCGGCGAGGAACAGCTGGTGCGCCGCGGATGCCAGCGGCAGCGGGAAGGTCAGTGCCCGCGCCTGGTCCAATACGATGCCCAGGTCCTTGACGAAGATGTTCACCGCCGACAGCGGCGTATCGTCGCCGTCCAGGACGTGCGGCACGCGGTTCTCCCACATCCAGGACCGCCCGGCAGACGACGAGATCACGTCGAACAGCGCCTGCGGATCGGCACCCGCGCGGATGCCCAGCGCCAGCGCCTCGGCCGCCGTGGCAATGTGCACGCCGGCGAGAAGCTGGTTCACCATCTTCACCGTGCTGCCGACGCCGGCCTTGTCGCCCAGCCGCCAGACCTTGCCGGAGATCGCGTCCAGCACCGGATGCGCCTTGGCGAACGCCGCCTCGGCCCCCGATGCCATCACCGTCATGCTGCCCGCCTGCGCCCCTGCCTTGCCGCCCGACACCGGCGCATCCAGCATCAGGAAGCCCGCGGCGGTGATCTTGCCTTCGAGAGCGCGTGCCGCCTCCGGAGCGATGGTGGCGCAGCACAGCACCACCGCGCCCTTCCCGATCCGCCCCAGGCAGCCCTGCGCGCCGAACAGCACGTCCTCGGTCTGCGCCGCGTTGACCACGAACACGACCACCGCCTCGGCATCCGCCGGCACCTCGGCGGCGCTGGCCACAGCGGACCCACCGGCAGCGGCCAGTTCCGCCCGCGCCGACTCGCGCACGTCGCAGCCGGTTACCTGATGCCCCTTGCGGACCAGGTTGAGCGCGGCGCCCATGCCCATGGTTCCCAGTCCGATCACCGCGACCTTCATGCGCTCACCTCCCGTGGCGGAACCGCTCGACCGCGGCAACCAGCGCGCGGCGAATCCCCGGCTCCAAGGCCGAATGGCCGGCATCCGGCACAACGGACAGCCGCGCCGCCGGCCAGGCCGCCGCCAGTTCGAACGCCGTGCGCGGCGGGCAGATCATGTCGTAGCGCCCCTGCACGATCTCGGCCGGCAGCCGACCGATGCCGCGCATGCCGCCCAGCAGCCCGCCGGGCGGCAGGAACAGGTTGTGGGCGAAGTAGTAGGCCTCGATCCGCGCGAGCCCGAGCGCGGTACGGTCCTGCGCGAATGAACTGACCGTCTCGGGGCTGGGCAGCAGCGTGCTGCACGAGCCCTCGTAGATCGACCAGGCACGCGCCGCCGGCAGGTGTACCGACGGATCGGCATCGGTGAGCCGCCGCAGGTAGCCGCCAAGCAGATCCCCCCGCTCCTCCTCCGGCAGGTACCCGGCGAAGGCGGCATGCGCATCCGGGAAGATCGCCGAAAGACCCTGCAGGAACCAATCGACCTCCGCCGGACGCCCCAGGAACACGCCGCGCAGCACGCAGCCGATGACGCGCTCGGGGAACGCCTGGGCGTAGGCCAGCGCCAGCGTGGACCCCCACGAGCCGCCGAACAGCAGCCAGCGCTCCAGCCCGAGGTGCCGGCGCAGCGTCTCGATGTCCGACACCAGGTCCTGGGTGGTGTTGTCCTCCAGGCAGCCCAGCGGACGCGACCGCCCGGCACCGCGCTGATCGAAGATCACCACCCGCCAGAACTCAGGATCGAAGAAGCGGCGGTGTACCGCGCCGGCACCGGCGCCCGGTCCGCCGTGCAGGAACAGCACCGGCCGACCGCGCGGGTTGCCGACCTGCTCCCAATACATCACGTGCCGCCCCGAAAGCGGCAGATAGCCGGTCTCGAACGGACCGATCTCGGGGAACAGGTCGCCGCGTGGCATGGCCGCGATGCTATAGGCAGCGCACGGGACGGAACAGGGTCATGGCATGCAAAGGACGTGGATCGCGCTGGGTTCGCTGGCTGGCCTGACCGCCGTCGCCATGGCGGCAATGGCAGCCCATGCGCTGGACCCGGCGGCGTTGCCGATGGTCCACAGCGCGCTGGAGATGCAGGGCTGGCACGCCCTCGCCCTGCTGGCCTGCGGCCTGTGGGCACCGCGCGGCGGGCGCCTGGCTGACGCGGCCGGCGCCGCCTTCGCGCTGGGCGTGCTGCTGTTCTGCGGCGCGATCTACGCCCTCGCGCTGCAAGGCATCCGGCTCCCGCTGGTGCCGCCGATCGGCGGCACCCTGCTCATGGCGGGCTGGCTGCTGCTGGGCCTGTCCGCCCTGCGCGCGCCAACCCTCAGGCGGCGAGGCGCTGATGCTCCGGCACCTCCAGCCTGAAGAACCGCGCGGCATTCAGCCCCAGGATCTTCGCCCGCAGCGGGTCGCTCAGCTTCGGCATGGTGCGTTCGATCGCCTCCGCCGAATGCGGCCACGTCCCCTCGTGATGCGGGTAGTCGCTCGCCCACATGAAGTTGTCGGAGAGCCCCCATGCCTCGGCCAGCGCCAGCCCTGACGGGTCCTCCTGGAAGGTCGCGTAGCCATGCGCCCGATAGTAGTCGCTGGGCAGCCCCTGCAGCTTCGGGCGGACCCACATGTGGTGCTTGCGATACGCCTCGTCCATCGCATCGAGCAGCCACGGCACCCAGCCGATCCCCGCCTCGATGGTGGCGAAGCGCAGCCCCTTGAAGCGCTCCAGCACGCCTGACGCGCACAGGTTCGCCACCGGCTCGATGGTCGGCGACAGCGAGTGCGTCACGTAGTTGATCACTGCCCCCCCATTGCCACGCGCCGCGCGCGGGTCGCGTCCGGTGGAGACGTGGAAGGTGATCGGCAGCCCCGCCTCCTGGATCAGCGCCCACATCGGATCGAAATGCGGGAGGTTGTAGTTGACGTGATCCACGTCATGCCCGCCCCAGATCGGCTTGCACGGCAGCGACAGCGCGCGGAAGCCCAGCTTCGCGACCCGCTCTATCTCCGCCATCGCACCCGGCAGATCGCCCGTGGCAATCGAGGCGACCGGCAGCATGCTCTCGGGATGCGGGCCGAACTGCTCCCACGCCCAGTCGTTCCACACCCGGCACTGCGCGTTGGCGAACACCGGATCGGGCGTCGCCCACATCGCCAACCCCTTGTTGGGGAAGATGATCTCCACATCCACCCCGTCGGCGCGGTTATCGCGGATCCGGTCCTGCACATCCGCCCCGGCCTTGGAGCGCACCCAGTCCTCGCCCTCGAAGCTCATTACCCGCACCCGGTCTGGCCGGTAGCCCTCGCAGTAGCGCCATTGCACGCCCTGATCATCGGTGATGATTCGCGGCACCCGCTCGCGATACTTCGCATCGATCCGCTTCTCCCACAGATCGGGCG
>DASSRN010000167.1:0-7544 GCA_035701785.1 Acetobacteraceae bacterium
GGCGGCCCTGCAGTGCGCGGCCGATCACCCGCTCGTTATGACCCCAGCCGTACATATCCGATGAGTCGAGATGATCGACACCCTGATCGATCGCATAGCGGATCAGCTCCTCCGATTCGGCGTCGTTCGCTTCGCCATAGATGCCGGAGAGCGACATGCAGCCCAGCCCGATCGCCGAGACAGACAGGCCGCCTTTGCCCAGCGCGCGGTGTTCCAGCTGTGCCATGCTTCCTCTCCCTATGCTGGTTGGCGGTATAGTCCTGACGACATAGCCAACCAAATGCACCGGAGGAAGCCATGCCGAACCAAGCCCGCGTCGCGTTGATCACCGGTTGCGGCAAGCCGATCGGCATCGGCAACTCGACCGCCCGCGCGCTGGCCGCTGCCGGCCTGACCGTGGTGGTGTCCGACGTGTCGGCTGCCGGTGTCGCCAACGAGCACAACGTGCAGGGCGACATGGATCCGGGCTGGACCGGCGTGGAAAGCCTGGTGCGTGCGATCGTCGATGCCGGCGGTACGGCATCGGCCACGCTGGGCGACGTCAGCGTCGAAGCGGACGCGGCGCGCATGGTCGAGGACGTGCTGCGCCGTCATGGACGGCTCGACATCCTGGTGAACAACGCCGGCGCGCCGCAGGGTGCCGACCGCAACGAGATCGAGGACGTGCCGGTCGCGGCATGGGACCTGACCATGGGCGTGAACGCGCGCGGCTGCTTCCTGATGTCGCGCGCCGCGGTGCCGGCGATGCGCAAGACGGGATGGGGGCGCATCGTCAGCGTGTCGTCACGTGCGGCGTTCCGTCCGGGTGCGAAGCGCGTAGCTTATGCAGCATCCAAGGCGGCGATCGTCGGCTTCACCAAGTCGTTGGCGTTCGATCTCGCGCCACACGGCATCACGGTGAACGCGGTGCTGCCGGGGCCGATCCGCACCTCGCGCGCGATCAGCACCAATCGGCGCGAATTCGGCGATGATCTGGAGGTGGGGTTCCGCGAGCGCTCGAAGGCGATACCGATCGGGCGCTTCGGCACGCCCGATGAAGTGGCGTCGATGATCGCCTACCTTGCGTCCGACGCAGCGGCTTTTGTCACCGGCCAGGCGATCGGCGTGGATGGCGGATGGTGAGGGCTTACCCGGGCACGATCGCCATCGCGCTCTCACAGTCAGCCTCCACCGCGGCGCGGCGCAGGTGCACGACGTGGTACTCGCCGCGCAGCCACGGTTCGAACTGATCCCGGTAGTGCGGGCTGTCGGGCACACCCGAATTGCCGATGTTCTGCACCGCCAGGAACGAGTCCGGTGTCGCGAAATCCACCACGATGCGGTACTCGGCGCCGGAGCTTGCGGCATGCGGTGGCAGCTCGCCGCCAGTGTTGCGTAGCGTGTGCGAACCGCCGTCCACCTCGCGCGGCCCGATGTCGAACGCCGAGTCGCCCACCGGATGATGCCAGTGCGCCTGGTGCAGCCGGCCCCACTGCCATCCCGCCACGTCATCGCCAAGACCTTCGCGCAGCGTGGCCAGCGTCCGCTGCGCAACAGCGATGACATGCGGCGTGGTGCCGTCGGCAAAGTACGCGATCGACGGATCCTCCAGCAGGCTGGCAGCGAGGCCGGTCTGCTGATGCGTCAGGTCGAGCAGCCGCTCGGGCACGTGCTGGCCGATCACCTCGCGCTGCCACAGTGCCATAAACGCTTCGAACACCGTGGGCGCAACGGCGGTCAGCGCATAGCGATAGTCCCAGTCGCCCAACAGCCGCGCGAACGCCGGTTCGGCATCGCCGAGGTGCCGCAGGATGTGCGGGCATGATCGTTCGGCGCGGCAGTTCTTCACGTCGTTTTGCAATGCGACGTTGGCGGCCTGGTCCAGGCTGCCGCCTCCCAGCGCTTGGTCGAGCCGCACGCCGCGATGGCCCTGCGAATAGGCGCCATAGATCGGATGCTTCCAGTCATCCGGCACGATGCGCTGGTTGGCGCTGGCGACGTAGCCGCTGGGCGGATCGTACATGTGCGGCAGGTCGTCGAATGGAATCGTGCCAAACCAGCGGTCCGCCGGGTCGTTGGCATCGCGGAAGCCGGGCACGACGCGCCCGCGGATCGGGATGCGCCCCGCCATCTGATAGCCGATATGCCCACGCGCATCGGCATAGACGAAGTTGAAGATCGCCACCGACCAGTCGCGCAGCGCGTCGCGGAACGCCTGCCAGTCGCGCGCCCGCCCTACCGCGATCGAGGCTCGGATGTCGTCCATATGCTCCATGCCGATCCAGCGCAGCGCCAGCGGCGGATCGCCGGCAGCGTCGAGCGCCGGCACCAGCGCGTTCACGATCGGACCGCGCACAGTGGAGCGGATGGTCAACGCATGCGCCGACGCACCACGGACCTTGATATCCACGCGCCGCTCATCGAACGCGCGCCAGGCATCGCCGTCGCGATAGCGGCGCAGGTCAGCGGGATCGACCTGCTCAACGTAGAGATCGCGCGTCGATGCCATGTTGTTGGTGATTGCCCAGGCGATGTCGCCGTTGCTGCCCCACCACATGCCGGGGAACCCTGGATGGCCGGCGCCGGCCACATCGTCCTCGGGGCCATGCAGAGCGTATTCGTACCACGTCGATGGCACCCAGAACGGCTGGTGCGGATCGCCGCACAGCACCGGCTTGCCGCTGGCCGACCGCGAGCCGTGCACCGCCCAGTTGTTGCTGCCGGTGGCATCGTCGCTGCCGGCGGCGTGCTGCATCACGCGGTGCTCCGACGCTTCGGGCGTGAGGTACATCGCGCGGAACTGCTCGGGCAGCAGCCGCGCCGCCTCGGCTGCCACGATGCGGTCGATGCGACCGTTGAGCGACCACCAGATGCCGCGCGCGATCGCCACTACGTCGCGCACAGCGAACGGCTCCGGTTCGTAGCCCAGTTTGCGGAACTCGGGCGGCAGGTCGCGCCCCATCTGTTCGATGCACCGGTTGATGCCGGCGACCAGCGATAGGACCAGCTGCCGCGTCGCCTCATCCATTGCATCGACTTCGCGCGCAGCGATCTGGTCGATGCCAACCGTCAGATGCGCGATGTCGCTGGCGAGATAAGCAGACCCGAGAATCTCCGCCTGTCTGCCGAGCGCGCGCCGACGCAACCGATCCATCTGCCACAGCCGGTCCTCGGCCATGGCGAAGCCAAGACCGAAGTAGAGGTCGTGCGTGTCGGTGGCGTAGACGTGCGGCACACCGGAGCGGTCGCGCAATATCTCGACGCGACCGCGCACCGCGCCGCTGATCTGCTGCGTGGCCATGCGCGTCAGCCCATCGTCTGCACGGCGTGCGGGGTGATCTCGAACGTCACGCGGACCTCGCCGGGCCGTGACCAGGGATACTTGTCCTGGCCGATATACTTCTTGGCGAGCGAATCGATGTGCGCGGCGGCGCCTTCCTCGGTGACGCGCGTCACCTTGCCGCGTATCTGCATGTAGCGATACGGGTTGTCGGGGTCCATGATGGACAGCGCCACTGGCGCGCCTTCCTTCATGTTGCGCGTCTTGGTGCGCCCCTTGGCGCTGTTCACGCGGATGACGCTGCCGTTGTAGTCGAACCACACCGGAGTGACCTGCGGCGTACCGTCCGGCATCACCGTGGCGAGTTCCGCGAATGCCTTCTTCTGCTGCACGAGATCGAGATATTCGTTGGGGATCGCTGCCATTGGGCCGCTCCTGTGTCACCTACCGCTGGAGCGACAACACTGCCGCGGACGGTGCCTCAAGGGCAAATCAGATGACCGCCAGATCAGAACCCCTCGCGGATCACCTCCCTCGCGAAATACGACAGGATCAGGTCAGCGCCGGCGCGCTTGAACGCACCCAGCGTCTCGCGCACCACCACCTTCTCGTTCAGCGCCCCGGCGGCGGCGGCGAACTTGATCATCGCGTATTCGCCGCTCACCTGGTACACCGCGAGCGGCAGCAGCGTGCGCTCGCGCAGCCGCGCCAGCACATCGAGATACGCTAGCCCCGGTTTTACCATCAGCATGTCGGCGCCCTCGGCTTCGTCCTGCACTGACTCGCGCAGCGCCTCGCGGCCGTTCATCGGGTCCATCTGATAGGTCTTGCGGTCGCCCTTCAGCTCGGACCCGGCGGCGACGCGGAACGGGCCATAGAAGGCGGAGGCGAACTTGGTGGAATAGGCCATGATCGGCGTGTCCGGATGGCCGGCGGCGTCCAGCGCCCGGCGGATCGCCGCCACCTGGCCGTCCATCATCGCCGACGGCGCGATGATGTCGGCGCCCGCGTCCGCTGCCACCGCGGCCTGGCGGGCGAGGTTCTCGATCGTCGCGTCGTTGGCGACATGGTCGTGCTCGATCACGCCGCAGTGGCCGTGATCGGTGTACTCGCAGAAGCAGATATCGGGGATCACCACGAGTTCGGGCGCGGCCCGCTTGGCGCGGCGCACCATGCGCGCCACCAATCCGTCGCGGTTCCAGGCGTCGCTGCCGACCGCGTCCTTGTGGTGAGAGATGCCGAACAGCATCAGCGCCTTCACCCCATCGCGGGCCAGGCCCTCCACCACGTGCTCGACCTTGCGCTCCGGGATGCGGGACACCCCCGGCATCTCGGCGATCGGCAGCGGGTCGTCGATGCCTTCCTCGATGAAGATCGGCTGGATCAGGTCGTTGGCGGTGACCGTGGTTTCGCGCACCAGGGACCGCAGCGCCTCGGTCTGGCGGAAGCGGCGGAGCCGGGTGGTGGGGAAGTCTGGAGCCATGCGATGCCTCAGCTGATCGGGCGGACAACCGTCAGTTTACCCCTGGGCGTGGAGGAGAGGCGAGAGGAAAGGCCTGGCTGTTCCCGGGGCCTCACATCGTGTATATCCTCGGTGTATTAGTGTATCCTAAGAGGTATAGATGGCCTTCCACATCAAGGACAAGACGACGGATCAGGCGGTGCGTCGCCTCGCGCAACTGAAGGCCAAAAGCCTGACCGAGACAGTGCGTGAAGCCGTGGAAAACGAGTACGCGCGGGAACGGTCCAAAGTACCGCTGATCGAGCGCCTTCAGGACGTTCAATCGCGTTTCGCGGCGCTCCGGCGCACCGGTGGTCGAGCAGCTGACAAGCGGTTCTACGACGAGTTGTCAGGCGATCCCTGATGTTCCTCGACGCTTCAGCCATTGTGGCCATCATCGCCGGCGAGGCTGATGCGGCCAGCCTTGCAGCACGACTGGACAGGGCCGGGACAGTATTGACATCGCCGGTCGCCATTTTCGAAGCAGCACTGGGTCTGGCCCGCATCGGCAATGTCGCGCCTTCGGCCATCTTGCCAACGCTTGATTCGTTCCTGGAGGAGACCAGGGCACAGATCATCCCGATCGATGCCCGCGTGGGACGTGCGGCGATTGAGGCGTTCGAACGCTTTGGCAAGGGGCGCCATCCCGCCGCGCTCAACCTCGGCGACTGCTTTGCTTATGCCTGCGCACAGCTCTCCGGTGTCGCGCTGCTGTGCAAGGGTAACGACTTCCCTCGCACCGACGCGCTCATAGCGTAGTCGTCGGTGCACTCGGCCGATTGGCAAGCCGCTGCTGCGAACCGACGGTGAATCAGATCCACCGTCGGGCAGAGGTGCTTCGGTCAGTGCGTGTCGTCCCCGGCGGTCATGCCGGCAAGCAGGTGCTGCGCATCATCCATCGCGTCCGAAGCGGCATCACCGTGGCCACGCGATGAGCGATCGTCCAGCGCGTCGCGCAGCCCGGCGACGATGCGGTCACGCTGCGTTGCCAGCGTCTCGAGCCGTTGCGCGGTAAGGGCGTAGCCGACCGGATCGCCCTGCTCGATGGCCCGGGTGATCAGGTTGACGGCACCCAGCCCGAACGCGCCCAGGGGAGCGTTGAGCTGCTTGTAGACGCGGGCGAGTTCCGCGCGTCCGCCATCGCCCGAGCGGGCGAAGTCGAACAGCGAGATACCGTCATGCACGTAGTCGTCCTGTAGCCCGACCAGGTCCATCAGCGTGGGACGGATGTCGGTGTGGTCGGAGAACACCTCGCGGGTGACGCCGAGATGGCGCACGCCCGGGCCGGCCATGCCCAGCCAGGTCGTGGTAATGTCAGGCTGGATGTCGCCGTGGTTCCAGGCAAAGCCCGGGGCCTCGAACACGCAGTCGGCAGCGGTCGTGCACGTGGTGGTCCGCGACGACAGCTCGAAGAAGTAGTCGGGATCGCCGAACATGGTGAAGCTGGGCGTGCGCGCAGGATCCTGCGTGACCATGTGCAGCAACTTCATCACCGTGCGATCGGCGAACGCTGCGGCGAGCTGATCCGTCTTGCCGTCGATCGGGCTGGTGGCGGTGAGCTGGCTCATTCCCACTGCGAGGTTGAAGGTGGTCGGATCGAACTGGCCGGGATTGCCGTTGATGTGCACCGTCGGCGCCGAGTCGGGATGCACGCCGAACGGCGTCGTCACGCCCTCGTCGAAGCTCAGCAGCTTGTCGAGGATCGCGTCGATCTCGCCGATCTTCGCGTAGGTGCACGGCACGTTGACGCCATCGCAGTTCACCGGGCTCGGCGGGCCGCCGACGAAGTGATCGTTCTCATCCGCGGTGAAGATGAACAGTGTGTTGTCGGGCGTGATGCCGTCCTTGGCGAGGCGGTCGAAGAACACGCCGAATGCATGGTTGTAGTCGCGCAACTCGGCGACATAGCCGGCCTCGCCTGGCCCGAACGCATGCGGCGCGGACGAGGTATGGTCATCATGCGCATCCGAGATGTAGGCGAAGGTGACATTGACGCCGTGTTCGTGCAGCGCGGCGACGTAGGACAGCGAGACTTCGGCCTCCATGCCGTCGAACCCAGGGAAGCCGGTGATCGCTTTGCCGTTGAGGTCAGTGATCTGGCCCCCGATATGCGGTGCGATGTGCTTGTGGCCGAACTGAGCCTTGAAGCCGGCATAGCCGCCCGGTTCGTCCGGTAGAAGATCGTCCTGGCCGTCGGTGCAGAAGCTTGAATTCTGTGCGCAGTGCACGGCGAGTCCGACAAAGTCAGCGGTGCCCTGTGCCGTGTTGGCCTCTGCCGCTTCCGGCGAGTTGGCGCCGAACACGGTGGTGATGTCCGTGGTGTTGTTCTCCAGCACGATGTTGGCGCTGCCCACCGCGCCCACGTCGCAGCCGGCGCGGGTGAACGGCACCCATGGCGCCGGCGCCGTCTTGCCACGATCGTCGATCATCAGCGGCTTGCCGGTCTGTGCGGTGTTGGTCCAGTAGCCGAACGACGACTGGAACCCGACCGAGCCATCGGGGCGGAAGAAATCGAAGCTGTTCGCGACCGGGATGCCCATACGCTCGCCATACAGCCCCGTGAGCGCGGTCAGGATGTCGGTCGCCGTGTGCGAGATCAGCGGCGTGTGGTGGTTGGCATCGAGCACGCCATTCCGCGTGAGCAGGTTCAGCAGGTTCGGCATCTGCTCGAGATCGGAGGGGATGTTCGGGTTGTCCCGGGTGAAGTGCACGTTGTCGAAGGTGAACATCATCACGTGCTTTACCGGTCCGTTCGGGCCGACAAGCTGGCAGGCGCCCTGCGCA
>DASSRN010000168.1:0-5819 GCA_035701785.1 Acetobacteraceae bacterium
GCGTCCAGTGCAGGCAGCGCGGTCACTCTCCACCAGCGCACTCACCGGGATCACGCTCTATTCGCCGAAAGAGCTGATCATCTCGGCGCGCGCAGGGACATTGCTGGCGGACATCGAGGCGGCGCTGGCCGAGAACGGGCAGCACCTCATCGCCGAACCGCCCGCTTTGGAAGGGCAGACATTGGGGGGAGTGATCGCTGCCAATGTCTCGGGCCCGCGTCGCGTCGCCTGGGGTGCAATGCGGGATCATGTGCTGGGTACACGGGCGGTGACCGGGCACGGCGAGGTGATCCATTCGGGCGGCCGCGTGCTGAAGAACGTCACCGGGCTTGATCTGTGTAAGCTGCTTACCGGCAGCCATGGCACTCTCGGCATCATCACCGAGGTCACGCTAAAGGTGTTGCCGGCGCCAGAAGCTGTTGGCACCGTCGTAGTTGCCGGGCTGGATGCAGTGGCAGGCGTTGCCGTGCTGTCGGCCGCTCTTGGTTCGCCCTACGGCGTATCGGCGGCGGCCTGGCTGCCAGCCGAAGCCGCCAGCCGCGTCAGTGGCCTGGACGGCTTCCCCGGCGCGGTTGCGCTCGTACGCATCGAGGATTTCGCGTCCTCGGTCAGCTATCGCACCGAACGCTTGCGCGGCGGTCTGGGGCAGCCGCGCAGTGAGGTTCTGGGAGATGCAGCCTCGCGCGAGGTCTGGAGCGCGATCCGCGACCAGCGGCCGCTCCCTGCCGAACCAGGCGATGCGGTTTGGCGGATATCAGTGCGCCCGTCGGCGGGCCCGGTCGTGCTTCGGATGTTGTCGGACGGCATGGGCGCGAAGGGCTACCTCGACTGGGGCGGTGGTCTGGTTTGGGTTTCAGCGCCTGCGACCGCTGCAGCGCATGATGCGATCGAAGCCGCCGCGGCGCAGGCAGGCGGCACCTGGATGCTGATGCGTGGACCTGAGGCACTGCGGACCGCGGTGAGTGTGATCCCGCCCGAACCCGAGCCGCTCTCGCGCATCACCAGGCGCGTCAAGGCGGCACTCGACCCACACGGCATCCTGAACCCTGGCCGACTCTACGGAGGGCTCTAGATGTGAGTATCTCTATTCCGACCGGCTTCATCGCCCCCCTGTTCCTGGTGAGCTTCGTCCTGCTGCTGTTGCAATACTATCGGCTCCACTCGGAGCGGCGCGTGCTGAACCTCCGCTTCATGCTCATGGCGGGTGCCATCGCGCTGATGTTCGCTACGGTGTTTTTCAGCAATCAACCGTTCTCGCTGGCGTTCTTGCTGCTGGCGTTGCTCTGGCTTGGGCTATCGGTGTGGCTGCTTCGTTTCATGCCCCCGCCAAGGCACTGAACCGTGCAGACCAACTTCACCGCTGAGCAGTTGCGCGATCCGGATACCGCGGCGTCCAATCAGGTGCTGCGTAGCTGCGTGCATTGCGGCCTGTGCACGGCGACCTGCCCGACCTTCCTGCTCCTGGGCGACGAACTGGATAGTCCGCGCGGGCGCATCTATCTGATCAAGGACATGCTGGAGAGCGATCGGCCAGCCACCGAGGAGGTGGTGCGCCACGTCGACCGCTGCCTCTCGTGCCTCGCCTGCATGACGACCTGCCCGTCGGGCGTGCACTACATGCACCTGGTCGATCACGCGCGCAGTTACATCGAGCGGACCTATCGACGGCCATGGCATGACCGCGCGTTGCGGGCGATGCTGGGCTTTGTGCTGCCGCGGCCGACGGTGTTCGGCGTCGCGCTTGCGAGTGCCCGGCTGGGTCGATCTTTCGCGCGTGCGCTTGCTCCGAGGGGCATGTTCAGCCGCAGGCTGCGGGCGATGCTCGACCTGGTGCCCTCCGCATTGCCGGCGCGCGAGGGTGACGGGCCCCGGGTGTATCCCGCGCAGGGCGAACGTCGCGCGCGTGTGGCGTTGCTGACCGGCTGCGCGCAGCAGGTTCTGGCGCCGGCGATCAACGCGGCGACGATCGGGCTATTGACCCGCATGGGCGTCGAGGTCGTCGTGGCGGAGGGGGCGGGCTGCTGCGGCGCGCTCAATCATCACATGGGTCAACATGCGGCGGCCATGGCATGGGCGCGCGCCAACATCACGGCGTGGAGCCGGGAGGTCGAAGGCGCGGGGCTGGACGCGATCGTGATCAACGCGTCCGGCTGCGGCACGACGGTGAAGGACTATGGCTTCATGTTCCGCACCGAGCCGGAGCCCTGGCGCGATAATGCCAGACGGGTCGCGGAGCTGGCGTGCGACATCAGCGAATTTCTGGTGCGCATCGGTTACGCTCCGACCCGGGACGCGCCAGCGATGACCGTTGCCTATCATTCGGCGTGCAGTCTGCAGCACGGTCAGCGGATCACCACGGAGCCGAAAGTATTGCTGCAGCGAGCGGGTTTCGTGGTGAAGGAGCCGGCCGAGCCGCACATCTGCTGCGGATCGGCGGGAACGTACAATATGCTTCAGCCGGAGATCGCGGCGCGATTGCGGGAACGCAAGCTGGCCAACCTTCGTGTCACCAGAGCTGACGTGATTGCCGCAGGCAATATCGGCTGCATCACGCAGCTCGCTGGTGATGAGGTGCCGATTGTGCATACCGTGGAGCTGCTGGATTGGATGGCTGGAGGCCCGATGCCCGAAGGTTTGCAACGAAGGCACGACTGATGCGCGCATGGCTCATCCTGCTGGCTGCGCTCTGGCTGGCGCCGGCAGCCGGTGCGCAGTCGCCCGGAGCGCCGGGCCCCGATCGTCGCGCGGCTCTCGATAAGCTGTTGACCGCGTTGAAGGGGGCGCCCAGCGAAGAGATCGCCGGGCCATTGGAAGAGCAGATCAGGCAGCTGTGGCTCAACGCAGGAACGCCGGCGGTGACCTTGCTCATGAGCCGTGGTCTGCGCGAGATGAAGGCGGATGCGCAGCAGGACGCGATCGACGATTTTTCTGCAGCGATAACGCTCGATCCCAATCTGGCTGAGGCATACCATCAGCGTGCGGTGGCGCGGTTCGCTGCGGGTGACACGCCGGGGGCGATCGCCGACATCCAGGCGACGTTGCAGCACGAGCCGCGCAGCTTCGCCGCGTTCCAAACGCTAGCGGCGATCTCCGAGGCGCGGAAAGACTGGAAGGGCGCCTACGCTGCCTGGCAGAAGGTACTTGAGCTCGATCCGAAGACGCCGGGCGGCCAGGATCGGCTGAAGGACCTGCGTCGCCACGCTCTCGGCGAAGAGGCGTAGCTACCGGTCCGTCAGCCGCAGTTCGATGCGCCGGTTCTTGGCGAAGGCCTCGGGTGTCTCGGCGTTGTCGAGAGGCTGGTTGTCGGCGAATCCAGTGGCTGCAAGATGGTCCGCCGGCACGCCATCGGCGATCAGCAGCTTCACCACGGTAATGGCGCGCGCGACCGACAGCTCCCAGTTCGAGGCGAAACCACCAGCGCCCTTGATCGGCTGTCGGTCGGTATGGCCGTCTACGCGCAGGATCCAATGAATATCGGGCGGAATTTCCCGGGCAATGTCCTTGATGGTGATAGCGAGGGCGGTGAGGCTGTTCTGTCCCGCCTGCGTCAGGTCGGCGCTGCCGAGTGGGAACAGGACCTCGCTTTGCACCACGAAGCGGTCGCCGACCACCTGGATGCCCGGGCGGTTGGCGAGCTTGTCGCGCAACTTGCCGAAGAACTCGCTGCGGTAGTGCTGTAGCTCCTCGACCTTGGACGCCAGCGCGACATTCAGCTTCTGGCTCAGATTGGCGATCTGGGTGTCCTTGTCCTGTCCCTGCGTCTTCGTCAGGTCGAGTGCGTTGGCGACCGAGGTCAGCTGTGCCTTCAGATCATCAACCTGCTGGTTGAGCAGTGCTATGCGGGCGCGCGCCGATTCACCCAGGCGCTTGTCCTCCGACAGCAGCGCCTCGGCGGCAGCCAGATGCTGCTGGTCGGTCATCGACTTTGCTGCGGCGTCCTTGACCTGCTTTTCCAGGTCATCGCGCAGCGCTGCGAGGGCACGGTTCTGCTCCGCGAGGTTCGCAAGGTCGGACAGCTTTGCGGCGATCGTGTCCTTGCCGACCTGCACGGTTTTGTCGAGTTCGGCTATCTGCTTCTGCATTTCAGCGAGCCGTGACTGCGCCTCGGCCAGCTTGCTGTTGGTGTCGCCGAGTTGTCGCCGCGCGTCGGCCAACTGGTTCGCGACGGTCGCGGTCTCCTGCTTCGCCGCTTCGGTGCGACCCGATGCGGCAGCAAGCTCCTGCTGCAATTTCTCGGTGCGTGCTGTGCCAGCGCGCAGCTGCAGCCCGGCGTCTGCCAACTGCTGCGCCAGTCGGTCACGCTCGGCACGCAGCGTGTCGCGGTCGGCGCCGGCGCGGTCGGCCTGCGCCTGTAGTGCTGCAAGCTGCTGCGTGAGCGAGTCGCGCGCGGCGCTGGCCGCCGACAGGTCGCGGTTGAGCTGTGTGATCGACTGCTGCAGTTCAGTGCCGTGGCTGCGTTCGAGTGACAGCATGTCGCTCACCTCGGCGAGCTGGCGGTTCACCCGATCGAGCTGCTTGTCGCGCCCCGTGAGCACGACGGACAGGAATGCCTGCGCCAGCACGAAGACCAGCAGCACGAAGATGATGACCATCAGCAGCGTGGACAGCGCGTCCACGTAGCCGGGCCATGCGGACAGACCATTGTCGCCGCGGCGACGGACCGTCAGGGCCATATCAGCGTTGATCCTCTGCCAGCGCGGCAACGGTGCGCGTCAGAATCCGCAGGTCGTTCCGGAGCTCTGCCGTGCTCTGCGCCCGGCCTGCCTCGGCATCGGCCAGGAGGCGCTGCACGTACAGCTCGATATTGCGCAGGTGCGCACGCGCAGCATCCTCGAACCCGTTATCGCGGCGCTGCTCGCCGAGCCGCTGAAGTGCAGGACCCAGCGCGGCCTGTGCTTCGGCAATCCGCAGCATCAGCTGCTGGCTGGTGCGCATCGTATCGGCGAGCCTTGCGATATGTTCGGAGAGCGCCAGCACCGCGTGGCTGGCCTGCGCGCGACCATCTTCGCCGCGTTGCAGGATGCGCTGCAGGTTCTCCATATTCTCTGCCGTCTGTTCCAGCAGCGCCTGCACATAGACTGGCACGGACCCTTCGCCCTCGGCCAGTACGCCGGAAGAAAGGCGCGTCAGACCGGCCAGCCACTCTTCGAGTTCGTTGAAGAACCGGTTCTGTGCCTGGCCCGCGGTGAGATCGAGGAAACCCAGCACCAATGCGCCGGACAGGCCGAACATCGAGGCCGAGAACGCCGTTCCCATGCCGGCCAGCGGCTTGGCGAGCCCCGATTTCAGCTGCTCGAACAAGGCGTTGAGGTCACCCGACCCGACCGACATCGTGCCGATCACGTCGGACACCGCACCGACCGTCTTGAGCAGGCCCCAGAATGTGCCGAGAAGGCCCAGGAAGATCAGCAGCCCGGTCATGTAGCGCGACAACTCGCGGCTTTCGTCCAACCGCGAGGCGATGCCGTCAAGCAGGCTGCGCATGGCCGAGGCAGAGAGGGTGAAGCGCGAGAGTTCGGAACGGCTCTGTGCCTGGCGCCCGGCGAGCATGCTGGCCATCGGTGCCAGCAGCCTGGGTGCTGGCAGCGAGCCAAGGCGCGATGGATCGGTCTGGTAGGCCTCCATCCAACCAACCTCGGGCGACAGCCGCAGCACCTGGCGGAGATTCCATGCGATGCCGATCAGTAGCACGACGAGGATCAGGCTGTTGAGAACCGGGTTATTGGCGTACGCGGTGAGCAGGACCGGCGACAGCACCGCTGCGACGGCGAGCACCGCCGCGAGGAAGATCGCCATCCGGATCAGGTAGCTGTTCTGTC
>DASSRN010000169.1:0-4432 GCA_035701785.1 Acetobacteraceae bacterium
GGGAGGGGGAGTATCAGGCGTCGACCATGGAAGCGCTGATCTCCATCCTGTTCCATGGTCTCGCCTATGCGATGATTCTGTACATCGTGTCGGTCGGACTATCCGTCACCATGGGCCTGATGGGCTTCGTCAACCTGGCGCATGGCGTGTTCGCGATGGCCGGCGGCTACGTCACCGTCACGCTGATGAACAGCTACGCCGTGCCGTTCGCATTGGCGCTGCTCGGCGGATTCCTGTTGATCGCGCTGCTCAGCGTGGTGCTGGAGCGCACGCTCTACGCGCGCCTATACGGTGCGAGCGAGCTTGACCAGGTGCTGTTCACCATCGGCCTGATCTTCATGTCGGTCGCCGCGGCCCGCTATCTGTGGGGTCCGCTGGCGCAGCCGGTGCATCTCCCTGCGGCGCTCACAGGCATGCTGGATCTCGGCTTCCGCAGCTTCCCGATGTATCGCTCCTTCCTGATCGTTGCCGGCTTCATCCTGATCGCACTGCTTTGGCTTGGCATCGAGCGCACCAGGTTCGGAGCCCAGCTGCGCGCCGCAGTGGACAATCGCCGCATGGCGGAATCGATCGGCATCGACACGCGCCGGCTGTTCTCGCTCGCCTTCGCACTGGGCTCCGGTCTCGCTGCGTTGGGTGGCGGTCTCGGCGCCGACATCCTGGCGATCTATCCGGGCTATGCCACCGAGTACCTGGTCTACTTCCTGATGGTGGTGGCGATCGGCGGCCTCGGCTCGCTGCGTGGTCCGTTCATCGCAGCACTGCTGCTGGGCTTCGGCGACACCGCGTGCAAATACCTGGTGCCGGAACTGGGCGCGTTCTTCGTGTTCGCCGCCATGATCGCGCTGCTGCTTTGGCGGCCCGCGGGCCTGCTCGGTCGCGCCTGACTTGTCGGCCGTCGATGCGCTGATCCGCCGTCATCGCCTGCGCGCGATCGAACTGCTGCCCTGGGCCATCGCCATCGGCGCCTACTTCGCATTCGCCGACTACCTGTCGCTGGGCAGCCAGATCCTGATCATGATCCTGTTCGCGCTGTCGCTCGACCTGGTGCTGGGCTATGCCGGCATCGTCACGCTGGGCCACTCGGCGTTCTTCGGCGTCGGTGCCTACGCTGCCGGCATCTACGCGGTGCGCGTCTCCGGCGAGCCGCTCTCGGGCCTGCTGGTTGGCGCCGTCGCCGCGGCCGCGGTCGGCTGGACATCCGGACTGGTCATCCTGCGCACACACGGGCTCACGCTGCTGATGCTGACGCTTGCCGTGACCGCGCTGCTGGCCGAGGCGGCGAATAAGGCGAACTTCCTGACCGGCGGCGCCGATGGGCTGCAAGGCGTGGCGATCGATCCGGTCTTCGGTGTGTTCCGCTTCGACCTGTTCGGCCGCACCGCCTATCTCTATTGCCTGGTCGCGCTGTTCCTGGCCTGGCTGTTCGCGCGGCGCCTGGTGCATTCGTCGTTCGGCCGCTCGCTGGTCGGTATCCGCGAGAACACCGCACGCATGCACGCGATCGGCTCGCCGGTGCGGCGACGGCTGCTAACCATCTACACGATCTCCGCCGCACTTGCCGGCATCGCCGGCGCGCTGCTGGCGCAGACCACACAGTTCGTCGGGCTGACCGTGCTTGGCTTCCAGCGCTCGGGCGAGATCGTCATCATGCTGGTGTTCGGCGGCATCGGCCGGCTGTACGGCGCGTTCATCGGCGCCGCCGCCTACATGATCGCGCAGGACCAGCTTGCCAAGCTGGAACCCGAGTTCTGGTATTTCTGGATCGGCCTGCTGCTGGTGCTGCTGGTGATGTTCGCGCGCGGCGGCATACTGGGTCTGCTCGACCGCGTGCTGCGGCGATGACGCCGGCGTTGCAGACGATCGGCCTGCACAAGCGCTTCGGCGCGCTGATCGTTGCAAACGATATCAACTTCCGGCTCGACGCTGGCGCGCGCCACGCACTGATCGGCCCCAACGGTGCCGGCAAGACGACGTTCGTCAACCTGATCACCGGCCGGCTCGCACCATCGGCCGGCCGCATCATGCTTGGTGGCGACGACATCACCGCACTGCCGCAGGCGGCGCGGGTCCGGCGCGGGCTGGGCCGCACGTTCCAGATCAACACGCTGTTCCGCGGCCTGTCGGTGCTGGAAAATGTGTCCCTCGCCATCACCGAGCATACGCGCCATGGCGGCGACATGCTGCGGCCGATCCGTGTCCGCCGTCCCGAGTTGGAACGCGGCCATGCGCTGCTCGAGCGACTGGGCATCGCCGATGATGCGTTGGTGCCGGTGCGCGAACTGCCATACGGCAAGCAGCGACTGGTGGAGATCGCCATAGCGCTTGGCCTCGAACCGTGCGTGCTGCTGCTCGACGAACCCGCCGCCGGCGTGCCGTCCGCCGAGAGTGCGATCATCCTTGACGTGATCGAACAGCTGCCGCCCGACATCGCCGTGCTGATCATCGAGCACGACATGGACCTGGTGTTCCGCTTCGCCCGCCGCATCACCGTGCTGGTGCAGGGCAGCGTGCTGATCGAGGGCACGCCGGCCGAGATCGCCGCCGATCCGCGCGTTCGCGAGGTGTATCTCGGCGAAGGTCACCATGGCTGACAGTCTTGTGCTGCGCGATGTGTCCGCGGGCTATGGCGAGACCGTGGTGCTTGAACGCATCTCGCTTGCGATCGCCGAAGGCGACACGCTTGCCGTGCTGGGACGCAACGGTGTCGGCAAGACCACGCTGCTCGCGACAGTACTCGGCCACACCACGCTGCACGCCGGCTCGATCGTCTTTCGCGAACACCCGGTCGAGCGCCTGCGACCGTTCCAGCGCGCGCGTCTTGGCATCGGTCTGGTGCCGCAGGAGCGCGAGATCTTCCCGTCGCTGAACGTGGGCGAGAACCTGTCGGTCGCGGCGCGCCCCGGCACACCCTGGACGCGCGAGCGCGTCTACGCGCTGTTCCCCTCGCTCGCCATGCGCCGCCGCAACATGGGCAACCAGCTGTCCGGCGGCGAGCAGCAGATGCTGGCGATCGGCCGGGCGCTGATGGGCAATCCCTCGCTGCTGCTGCTGGACGAACCGCTGGAGGGGCTGGCGCCGGTGATCGTCGATGCGCTGATCGCCGCACTGCATCGGCTGCGCCAGGATGAAGGGCTGACCATCGTACTGGTCGAGCAGCACGCACGGCTCGCGCTGGAGTTCGCGACCCGGGCCGTCGTGCTGGATCGCGGCCGGCTGGTCTATGACGATGCGAGCGCGCCGCTGCTCAGCGATCCGCAGCGACTGACGGCGCTGGTCGGAGTGGGATGATGCGACCACGCACCCGGCGCAGCAGCAGCGCCACCGCAATGCCGGCATTCGCCAGGTTCCACAAAGCGCCGTTGGCGAATGCCGCGGCGTAAGAGCCGGTGAGGTCGAAGATCGCCCCCGAGATCCAGCCGCCGAACGCCATGCCGAGAAGTGTGGCCATCACCACCAGGCCGAACCGCATGCCGGCCTCGCGCGCCGGCAGGTACTCGCGGATGACGATCGCATAGCTGGGCACGACACCGCCCTGCACCAGGCCGAACAGCGCCGAGACGGCGTACAGCGATGGCAGGGTGGTGAAGCCGAGATACAGCAGCAACGCCAGCATCTGGCCGATTGAGCCCAACAGCAGCGTCGGCAAGCCGCCGATGCGATCGGCGATGAAGCCGGAACCGACTCGGCTGACGATGCCGAGACCCAGCATCAGTGCCAGCATCTGCGCGCCATGTGCGACGCCGTAGCCCAGGTCGCCACAATAGGCGACGGTATGCACCTGCGGCATCGACATCGCGACGCAGCAGCAGAAGCCGGCAGCCACCAGCGCGATCTGCAACGTGCGTGGCGACAGCCCGAGTGACGCACGCGACGGCACGGTCGTGGCGATGCGCGGCGGCTGCTCCGGCGCCTTGCGACGCAGCATCAGCGCAAGCGGCACCATCATTGCTGCGCACACCAGGCCGATCAGCAGATAGGTCTGCCGCCAGCCCAGGGTCTGGGTGAAGTGCTGCACCAACGGCGGCCACACTGCGCCGGCCAGATAGTTGCCCGAGGCGGCGACCGCCATGGCGATGCCGCGATGACGGCTGAACCAGTGCGAGACATCGGCCACCATTGGCCCGAAATACGCCGCACCGCCGATCGCGATCAGCACGCCGTGCACCAGCGCGAACTGCCACAGTGTCGTGGCCTTCGCAGCCGCGACATAGCCGATCGCGAGCGCCACCGCGCTGATCAGCGCCGGCAGCATGATGCCTATGCGGTCGGTCATCCGCCCCATCGCCACGCCCCCCAGTGCGAAGCCGATCATCGCCAGCGTGTAGGGCAGGGAGGCGGTGGCGCGATCGACCGCGAACTCCGCCTGCACGGCGGGCAGCACCACCACGACGGACCACAGGCTGATGCCGCCCAGCGTGCTCAGGGCCAC
>DASSRN010000170.1:0-5160 GCA_035701785.1 Acetobacteraceae bacterium
AAGCTGCGGCCACTGCTGCACACCGCCGCCGGCATCGGTGCGGATATTCCGATTTGGGACATCCGCCATGGGTTCGGCGACACCAACATGCTGGTGACCACGCTGGCGCAAGGCGACGACCTTGCCGAAAGGCTCGGTGCCAACCGCGTCGTGCTGATGCGCGGCCATGGATCGGCGGTGGCCGGAATCTCGATCCGCGATGCGGTGCACACATCGGTCTATCTGAAGGTCAACGCACAGCTTCAGACCGAGGCGATGCGCATGGGCGGCGATATTGTCTACCTGAGCGATGGCGAGATTGCCGAGATGCAGAAGTCGGCGAGATCCGGCCATACCCGCGCCTGGGAATACTGGGCACGCCGCGCCGGCATTGCCAGTTAAGCAAATGGACCCGCTCGCCCGCCGTAGGCTTGGCCGCACCGGCATCGAGCTCACACAGCTGGGCCTCGGTGGTGCCGGGCTGGGTGATCTGTTCGACGTGGTGGACGATGCCGACGCCACCGCCACGCTGAGCGCCGCCTGGGATGCCGGCATTCGCTATTACGACACGTCGCCGTGGTACGGCCGTGGTCAGAGCGAGCATCGCTTCGGCCGCGCGCTATATCGGCGGGCGCGCAGCGAGTTCGTGCTGTCCACCAAGGTGGGCCGGTTGTTTCGCGCCTGCCATGACGAGGAGCGCTTCGAACACGGCTTCTGGCGCGGCGGCCTGAAGTTCGAGCACCGGTTCGATTACAGCTATGACGGTGTGATGCGCAGCTTCGAGGACAGCCTGCAACGTCTCGGCCTGCCGCGCATCGACTTCCTGCTGATCCACGACCTGGACGTCTCGCATCATGTCACCGGCGCCAGCGTCCATGCATATCTTACCGAGCTGCACAATGGCGGCTTCCGCGCGCTGACCGAGCTGAAGCAGGACGGCCTCATCCGCGGCATCGGCGCCGGCATCAACGAGGCCGGCATGATGCCGCGCTTCCTCGACCTGATGGATATCGACGCGTTCCTGGTCGCGATGCCCTATACGCTGCTCGATACCGACGTGCTGGATCACGAATTTCCACGGTGCGTGGAACGCGGTGCTGGCTTCATCATCGGCGCACCGTTCGCCTCCGGCATTCTCGCCACCGGCGCGATGCCCGGCGCGCGCTATCGCTACGCCGACGCAACGCCCGACATCATGGCCAAGGTGTCGCGAATAGAAGCGGTCTGCGCGCGCCACAACGTGCCGCTGTCAGCCGCCGCGATGCAGTTCCCGCTGGGCCATCCCTCGGTTGCCTCGGTCATCCCCGGCGCGCTGTTGCCCGAACACGTCACGCGCAACGTCGGCGCGTTTCGTCACGCGATCCCGGCCGACCTCTGGGCCGAGTTGAAGCACGAGGGACTGCTGCGCACGGACGCACCGGTGCCGTGAACCGGTGCGTCCCCTCGCCTACTCCGCGGCGGCGCTGACCCACTCCTGCGGCACCTTCTGCGCCCGCTGGTTTGCCACCAGCCTCTGCCGACGCGCTTGCTCGTCTGCGCTGATCGAGGCCGGGTCCTCGCGGAACTCCGGCCCCAGCGCCATCGCCTTCTTCACCGCCGGCCGTTCGCCGATCTCCTCCAGCCAGCGCTTAACGTTTGGGAATTCCTCGATGTTGATGTCGCGCGTGGCCCAGCTCGATGCCCACGGATAGCAGATCATGTCGGCGATGGTGTACTGGCCGGCCGCAAGATAGCGCTCGTTGAACAGCCCCAGGTTCATCACGCCGAAGATGCGATGCGCCTCGTTGTCGAAGCGCGCAAGCGCATAGGTCAGGTCGCCGTTGTTGCCGGCGGCGCGCGCGCGACGGAAGTGGCCCTGCTCGCCCAGCTTCGGACCCTGGTTGGCCATCTGCCAGTACGTCCACTGTGCCACATCGTATCTGCCGCGCACGTCGGTGGGAAGAAACTTGCCTTCCTTCTCGGCAAGATAAGTCATGATGGCGCCGGATTCGAAAATCGAGATCGGCTCGCCGCCGCCCATCGGTTCGTCATCAACAATCGCAGGCATACGCCCATTGGGCGAGATCTTCAGGAACGCCGGCGTCAACTGATCGCCGCGACCGATATTGATCGGCTTGAAGGTATAAGGGACGCCGAGTTCCTCAAGCAGGATAACGATCTTCTTGCCGTTGCCGGTAGGCCAGAAATACAGGTCGATCATTGCGGACGCTCCTTGCAGGCGCTGGAGACCGGCCGCCGCAGCCAAAATGGTGTTTACGCCGACCGATAACCGAGCGTAACCTCAGCGGCGACCGAAGGCCGTACCCCTCCGAGGAGGCAAGCCCATGTGGTGGATCGTAGCGGCATTCTTCTTCGCGGCAATAGCCCTGTTCGGACCCAAGTTCGTGTTTCCCTCCGCGCCATGGTTCCCGGCATGGGCGAACCCGATGCTGCGCGCATTCGCTGTGCTAGTTGCGATGTTCTGCGTGCTGGAGACCTCGATCGTGACGGTGCCAGCCGATGAGGTCGGCATCGTTCGCAAGAAATACGGTTACCGCAACCTGCCGAACGGCCACATCATCGCGACCGATGGCGAGACCGGCTATCAGGCAACGATCATCGCGCCTGGCACATGGCGCGTGAGCATCGGCTTCAACCTGTTCAACACTGTGACTACGATGCCGGTGGTACAGGTGCCGCAGGGCTTCTATGGCCGCATCGTCGCGCGCGACGGCGTGCCGCTGCCCGAGGCACAGATCATGGCCGACGCGTGGTCCGATGCCGAGTTCTCCCACATGCTCAACGCGCAGTATTTCATGACGCATGGCGGGCAGCGTGGCCTACAATTGTCGGTGCTGAAACCGGGAACCTATCCGATCAATCTCAAGCTTTTCCAGGTACGCATCGGGCGCGTGCCCAACACCAAGGACGTCAAGACCGGGCTCGACCTGGTGTACGACGAGAATGGCATGCGCGAGGAGAACACGCCGCTGGACACGTCGATCACACGCGTGCCGGCAGGGTTCGTCGGCGTGGTGCGCTCCTCGGTGCAGGGCAAGGACGCGGTCTGCACCGTGGAGAAGATCAAGGTTGACGCCGCCACCAGCACGGGCGCGGTCGCGCAGCCTAATGAAAGCCTGAGTGCGGATCTCGTGCCACAGAACTGCAAGGGCATCTGGTCGATCGCATTGCCGCCCAACGACTACTATCTGAACCGCGACGCGTATGAGGTGACGCTGCTTGATACCAGGGTGCAGACGCTGGAGTTCAAGGGCGGCTTCAAGCGCCGCTGGATCGATCTGACGGTGAACGCCAAGGGGGACTTCGATCAGCACGAACGCTCGCTGGACATCGCCGCCGACTCCGCGGCAGCCGACACCGCGGTGAACACCAAGGTGGAGGGTTGGGAAATTCCGCAGGAACTGCGCGTCGTTTTGCAGATCAGTCCGAAGAACGCGCCGATCATTGTCGCGGCGGTCGGTGGTCTGGCCGAAGTCGAGAAGCGCATCACCGTGCCGTCGGTGCGCGCGCATGTGCGCAACGTTTACGGTGGCGCGATCGAAGTGTCGGAGCCAGAAATGGCAACGCCTGAACCGGTCCTGGGCGCCGATGGCAAGCCGGTGGTCGGCGGCGACGGCAGGATCCAGCTGACCGAACCAAGGCCACGGCTGGACGCGAACGGACACACCGTGATGCGTCGCACCACGCGCCCCACGCGCGTGCTCGATACTGTGGAACATCGCACCGCGCTGGAAAGCGAGATTCTCATCCGCGTGGCGGACGACGGCAGCAAGGCGGGTGTGGACATCAAGGAAATCCGGCTGGGCGAAAGCGTGATCCCGCCGGAACTATTGCTGGCACGCCAACGCCAACAGCTTGCCGATCAGCTGCGGGCTGCGTTCGTGCAGGAGAAGGCCTCGCAGACGCAACGTCAGGAGGTTGAGAAGGCACGCGCCACCGCGGACCAGCAGGCGAGCCTGGTCACTGCGCAGATCGGTGTGCAGACGGCACAGCTTGGCCAGCAACGGCGCCAGGCCGAAGGCGAAGGCGAGCGCGCATATCTGGAGCAGATCGCACTTGGCCAGCAGGCACAGACTAACGTCCTGGGGGCCGAGAAGGTGTTCCTGGGCAACATGATCACGCAGATCGTCGACGTGCTGGCGAAGCATCCAGAGATCGCCAACCAGCGGTGGCCGCTGTTCATCGGCGGCAATCCGCTGGAGAACGTCGCGGGGATGCTGGCACAGTCCGGCCTGCTTACCACGGCACAAGGGCCACAGACGTCCCAACGACGCTGATAGGTTTGCGATCCCCAGCACCGGGCCTAAGCTGGCCGTCCAAAAGACGGAGGAAACCGGCATGGCCCAGTTCGGCGAGTCCAAGGGCGAATATCGCGGCGGCGTCCATCGCGATGACACAGCGCTGAAGGCATGGCTGGCGAAGCGCACCGAGGCGGCCCTTGAGCCCGACCTGCCGATCATCGATCCGCACCACCACTTCTGGGACACGCCGCATCGCGGCCACTACCTTCTGCCCGAATTGCTGGCCGATATCGGCGGCGGCCACAACATCGTCTCCACCGTGTTCCTCGAATGCCGCGCGATGTATCGCAAGGATGGCCCACGCGAGATGGCGGCACTCGGCGAGATCGAGTTCGTCACCGGCATCGCGGCGATGAGCGCCTCTGGTGGCTATGGTCCATGCCGCGTCGCCGAGGGCATCGTGGGTGGCGGCGATCTGACGGTGGGCGCGCGCGTGCGCGAACTGCTGGAAGCGGAGATCAAGGGCGCCGGCGGGCGGTTGCGCGGGCTACGCCACGGTGTTGCGTGGGACACGCACGAGGCGGTCTACAAATATGCGTCGCGCACCGTGCCGCTGCATCAGGTGATGGACCCCAAGTTCCGCGAAGGCTTCGCACAATTGGCGCCGCTCGGGCTAAGTTTCGAGTCATGGCAGTATCATCCGCAACTTGCCGACGCGATCGACCTCGCGCGTTCGTTCCCGGATACCACGATCATCCTCAACCATGTCGGCGGCATCCTGGGCGTGGGGCCGTACAACAATCGCCGCGAGGAGATCCTGGCTGGTTGGCGCGAGGACATCAGCGAGCTGGCGAGGTCGCCCAATGTGTACTGCAAGCTTGGCGGTCTCGGCATGGTGTCGGTCGGCTTTGGCTTCCACGAGCGGGACATGCCGCCATCC
>DASSRN010000171.1:0-24275 GCA_035701785.1 Acetobacteraceae bacterium
CTGCCGCGATAGCCGCTATCCCGCACCGCCGGCACGCCCGTTGTGCGCGGTCTCGTGGCCCGGTGCAGTGCACTTCCAGTTCGCTGCGTCATCCATTGCGCCGCTACCTGAATAGCGTGCCTGCTGCGGATACGGGCACAGCGGCAGGCTGTGCTGGGCGGCGGCATCGGGCTTGGTATGCGCGGCGATCGCCTCAGGCGCCTTGCCGTGCTCCACCCACGCTTCCATCGCGCTCAGGGTGTCGAACTGGTCGGGACCGATACCGCCGCTGCAATGCTGCATGCCGGGCACCAGGAACAGACGCACACTGGCCTCGGCCTTCTGCCGACCGTGCAGCGCAGCTTCCAGCTGCTGGTAGTACATGATCGAGCGCGCTGCCGGGATCGCGGGGTCGCTGGTGCCGTGATAGAGGATCAGCTTGCGTCCCTGCTGGATGAACGGCAGCAGCTTTGCCGGATCCTTGGTCTCGCCCGGGCCCATGGCGTGGTTCACCATCGCCACCAGCTTGTCGCCAGCGACGTTGGTCCGCGGGTCGACATCCAGCGCCGCCATCTTCGCGTCCGCGCCAAGCCCCAACCAATAGGTCAGTGCCTGGCGTGCGAACATCCAGCCGCGCGGTGGCGTGTCAGGATTGCTGCCCCACGGCAGTTCGCGCTGCGCAAGATCGGGCGGCGTGTCGCCGGTGGTCCAGTAGCTTATACCGCGTGGCCCGGACAAGTTGGTGATCGCCCAGCCGGGATACAGCACGTGGCCATGCCGGTCGCGCAGCGGGGTGGTGTAAGCATGCAGCACGCGCGCCTGCGCCGGCGATAGACAATCAGTGGTGTCGCTGCCGTGGCAGATCAGGTTATCGGCGTGTACCGGGCACTGCGCCGGGTCCTGGATCAGGCCGTCGGTTGCACCGTCGATCGCGTCACAGCGCGCGGTCACTGCCTTGTCGATGCCGGCGAGCGTCTGCTGCGGGATGTAGGCGTCTGGCGATGCCAGAGCGCCCTTCTGCACCGCGAAGCGCAGCATCGCCGAGTTGTAGTCCATGCCGGGATCGCCGGCGATGATGCCGTCATAGTCGCTGGGGTAGCGATCGGCCTCCATCATCGCCATGCGGCCGCCGTTGGAGCAGCCGTCGAAATATGCGTGCTGCACCGGCGCGGCGTAGTAGGCATTTGCCAATTGCTTGCCTGCCACAGTCACCGCGTGTTCCGCGCGATAGAAGAAGTCGACGACCTTCGCCTGGTCGCGCTTGCCATCCGGCGTCAGCACCCAGTTGGCATCGGTGCCGTTGCCGGTGTGGCCGGTGTCGGTGACAATCACCGCGTAGCCCTTGCCGAGTGCCGAGGCCTGATCGGTGGCGTTGACCGCCGGGACCAGCCGGCCGGCGTTGCCGCCGACGCCCATCGAGAAGAAGCGCTGTTGCCACCCCTCGGGCAGCTGCATTGCGAAGGTCGCCTGGCCGTCAGGCGCGCCCTCGCCGTGCGTCGCAACGGTGCCGAGGATCTTGCAGTGCGCCGGCGTGTTGCCTGCGGCGGCGACAGGTGCTGCCTGGGTGATGGTGACGCCGGGCACGTGCAGCGCGTTCAGCGCATCCGCCGTGCAGTCGGTCGCGGCCAGTGCAGACGGTGCTGCGCCGGCCAACAGAAGAAATGCGAGGCTCGCCCTGGTCTTCATGGATCGTTCTCCCTGAACGTCGCTATTTCGCCAGATGGCGATCGAAGAACTCGGCGATCTCTTCGAACGCCTCGCGCGTCTCCGGCGCCTGGTCGTCGCGGCCATACTGCGCGTGCGACTGTGCCTCGAATACCTGAAGCGAGGCCTCGACGCCGGCCTCGCGCAGCTTGCGGTGCACGCGCACCGTGTTGCTCAGCAGCAGGTCGCGCGTGCCGGAGGTCAGGATGGTCGGCGGAAAGCCGTGCATATCGCCATAGACCGGGGACAGAAGAGGATCCGACCGGCTGTGGCCGTTGGCATAGAAGCGTGTTGCCGCGTCGCAGATGCCGTCCGGCGAGACCAGCACATTGTCCAACAGCGCGTTGGTCTGGAACGTGTCGCCGACCTTCGTGGTGTCGGCCATCGGCGTGCCGGGCGCGATCGCCGCGGGCAGCGGCAGGCCTTCCCGTTTGGCGCGCAGGATCATCTCAAGCGTCAGCGCGCCGCCGGCCGAGGAGCCGAAGATCGCGAGCTTTTTCGGGTCGTGCTGCGCGACGGTGGCCTTCCAGACCGCCATCGCATCGTCAAGCGCGGCGGGGAAATACGCATCAGGCGGCATGCGGTAGTCGACCGAGATCACGTTGAAATGCCCGAAGCCTGCCATCAGCACTGCCTCGGGCGTGGCGGCCTGCCCCGGCCCCAGCACGTAGCAGCCGCCATGCACGTGCACGAGAAGGCGGTCGCGGTTTTCCGGCGGCACCGTCTCGGGCGATACCAGGAAGGCGTGCACACCGGCAATCGTGGTCTCCTTGACGCTGACATGCAGCCGCTCGCGCATCCCCGGCAGCACGCGCAGGCTGGCATCGGCCGCCGCCTTGACGGTGGAACGCCATTCGTCGGCGTTCTTCGGCAGCACGTTCCAACCCGGCCGGAGCGGCAGCGCGATCAACGTCTGGATCTGCGGGCTGACGGTATCGGGAACCGGAATGGACCGGGCTGGCACGACGCGCGGCGGCAGCGTCTCGGTCGCCTGAACGCCGGCCACCGCACCGAGCAGCAGTGCGATTCCGAGTGCGACCGGACCGATGCTCTGCATGCGGGCGTTTCCTGTTGTGGTTGCGTGAAAGCCAACAACCGGACCGCGAATCCGTCAAGCTTGCGACGGTGGGGCACATGCGGTAACCGCTGGGCCGATGCGAATCGGCTCCGGGCGGCGATGCTTTTCAACAGCTATGCGTTTCTTCTCGGATTCCTGCCCGCCAGCGTCGCAGTCTTCGCGCTGATCCATCGGAAGCAGCGGCTGCGAATCCCGTCTCTGCTGGCCTTCTCGCTGCTGTTCTACGGCTATTGGAACCCGCCTTTTGTCCTGCTGTTGATCGGCTCCATCCTGGTGAACTGGCTGGCGGCGCGGCAATTTGTCGCGACCCGCAACAACGCCTTCGTCACCGGCGCGATCGTGCTGAACCTGGGCGTGCTCGGGGTGTTCAAATACGCCGACTTCTTCGCCGGCAGCGTGGCGGCGATCGGCGCATTCTCTATCGGGCGACTCGACTTCGTGCTGCCACTTGGCATCAGCTTCTTCACCTTCCATCACATCATGTATCTGGCAGACCTGCGTCGCGGCCGAGCCGAGGCGACGACGCTGCCGCGGTATGCGCTCTACATAAGCTTCTTCCCACAAGCGATCGCCGGCCCACTGGCGCGCTGGTCCGAGGTCGGAAGGCAGTTCGGCCGCGACGCGACCGAGCCGGGCTGGGAACAGCGCTGCGCTCTCGGCGTCACTTTCATAGTTGTCGGGCTGATCGAGAAGGTGGCGCTGGGCGATCCGATCGGGCGCATCCTGGATCCGATCTACCATGCTGCGGCGTCCGGGCCGGTGCACGACGGCTCGGCCTGGCTGGCACTGGGCTTCGGCTGCCAGATCTTCTTCGACTTCGCTGGCTACTCCGACATCGCGATCGGCACGGCGATGCTGTTCGGCATCCGGCTGCCGTTCAACTTCAACGCGCCGTTCCGCGCCACCAGCATCCTGGTGTTCTGGCAGCGCTGGCACATGACGCTGTCGCGTTTCCTGCGCGACTACGTGTTCATGCCGCTGGCCGACCTGCGGATCGCCGGCTACCGGCACACCACGGTGCAGTACGTGCTGGCGATCATGTTGACCATGGCGCTGTGTGGGCTGTGGCACGGCGCAGGATGGAACTTTGTGCTGTGGGGGACGCTGCAAGGTGCTGGCATCGTGTTCGCCCTGGGATGGCGGCGGATGATGCCTGCGCCGCCGAAGGTGCTGAGCTGGGCAGCCACCGTCGTGTTCTTCCTGCTGAGCTGCGTCGTGTTCCGCACCGCGACATTGGGCGCGTCGTGGAACATCTACTCCGGCCTGGCCTCGCTGCCCGACGCGAAGATCCTGAGCCAGGCCTGGATCGTCGGTGTCGGACTCGTGCTCGCGGTCGCACTGCCCGCGACGCAGGACCTGTGCAACCGCATCGCACTGCGTCCGGTGGCATGGGTGCCGGCCGCCTTGGGCGCAATCGGCATCGCGCTGCTCATCCAAATCGGCAGCACCGAGTCCTATGAGTTCATCTACTTCCGCTTCTGAACCACGCAGCGACGCGCGGCTGGCGTGGCGGCGCTGGCTGATCACGTTCGTCGCCACGTTCGGCGGCGGGTTCGCGCTGCTGTACGCGCTGGTGGTGCTGATCGACCCGTACGACACCGGGCGCTTCCCCGGTTTGCCGATCATCGGCACTGGCGACCGCACGTCGAAGACCGCCGCGGCGAGTCATGGCCGCGACAAGCGGTTCAATGCCACGGTGATCGGCAATTCGACCGGACAGTTGATCGATCCGTATAGGCTGAACCGCGACACCGGCCTGCGCTTCACGCAACTGGCGATCGCGGGCACCGGACCGCGCGAACAGCTGACCATCATGCGCTGGGTGATCGCGCATCATCCGGCATATCAGGCGTTCGTGATCGTCACCGATCCGACCTGGTGCACGTCGGATCCCAATCCGCCGCTGTTCTATCCGTTTCCGTTCTGGCTGTACGGCAGCAATCTGGACTATCTGGCCAACGTGTTCAGCGCCAAGGCGCTGGACCGTGCGGTGTACCGCATCGGCATTGCACTCGGGCTGGCGCAGCCGGCCGACCCGGTTGGGTATTTCGATTATACGACGGCGGTGCAGGTGGTGTTCACGCCCGAGCCGGCAGGAGCATCGCAACGCGCGGACACGACGCAGGCGCCGCCACTGCCGTGGGTTGAACGGCTGGGCGCATTCCTGACAACACTGCCAACCGACATCCGCGTCGTGCTGGCAATGCCGCCCGTCTACTACACGATGCTGCCGGAGAAGGGCACCGAGGAGGCCGTGCGGATCGATGCGTGCAAGGCGGCGCTGGCGCGGGTGGCGTCAAGCAGGCCCAACAGCAGCTTCATCGACTTCCGCGTGGACAACGAATTGGTGCACGACGCCTCGGACTTTCTCGATCCGACGCATTATCGCCACAACCTTGCGAAGCATATGGAAGCCAGCATCGCCGAGGCTTTGCGTTCACGCGAAGCCGGTGCCAGGGCAGACGGCGCCCCGCTGGTCGCAGTAACATCACAGCCGGGTAAACCGACACCTTAGCAGGAGTACGCATGCCCGACGTGACCGAGCACGACATCCAGGCGTGGTGCGCCAACTACTTGCGGACCGCGCTGAAGCTTCGCGAGGCGCCGGATGTGCATGCGGAGTTCACCAGCCTTGGATTGGATTCCGCGGAATCGGTGTTCCTGGTATCGGCGATCGAGGACTGGCTGGGACTGGAGCTCGCGTCCGACACCGCCATGCTCCATCCATCGATTGCTCAGCTCGCTCGCTTCGTTGCCGATCGGCTAGCCGTCAGGTGACGCTGATCGATTGGCTCGCCCGCTGGGCCACGGAAAAGTCCGATGCAAAGGCCTTCGTGTTCGCGCCCGATCGCGCGAAACATATCCACCTCACATTCGCTGAACTGCTGCGGCGGTCACGCGCGCTGGCGCTTCGCCTGACGCAGCATACCGAACCGGGCGATCGAGCCGTCTTCCTGTTCCCTGCTGGGCTCGACTTCATCGTCGCGTATCTCGGCTGTCTTGCCGCTGGGGTGATCGCGGTGCCACTGATGGTGCCGCGCCGCACCGAGGCGCGCGATTCCAGCGCAGCCGTCATTGCCGACAGCGCTCCGCGGCTGGCGATGACATCCACCGAATTGCTCGAGGCGCGGCCAGACATTGCCGATCGGTTCCACGACGCCAGCTTCGAATGGATGACAGTCAACGCAATGGCCGAGGCGGACGAGGAGCCTGGCGAGCTACCGTCATTGGGTGGCGACGACCTCGCGCTGCTTCAGTACACATCGGGTTCAACGTCCACACCCAAGGGCGTCATGGTGACGCACGACAACCTGCTGGCGAACATGGAGATGATCCGCCAGCGGATGGGCAATACCGCGCTGTCGACCAGCGTCGGCTGGGTGCCGCTGTATCACGACATGGGCCTGATGATGGAGCTGATGCAGCCGCTGTATCTCGGCGCCACGTCAGTGCTGATGGCGCCGGCGGCCTTCATGCAGCGGCCGCTGAACTGGCTGCGCCTGATCGACCGGTATCGGGCCGAAGTGACCAGCGCGCCGAACTTCGCCTACGACCTTTGCGTCAGCCGCTTTCGCGAAGACCAGATGGCCGGCATCGACCTGTCGTGCTGGAAGGTGGCGATGAACGCGGCCGAACCTGTGCACGGTGAGACAATTGAGCGCTTCGCTGCGACCTTTGCGCCATATGGCTTTGCTGCCGGTGCGATGTATCCGGCCTATGGGCTGGCCGAGGCGACGCTGCTCGTCTCCGGCGGCGAGCGTGGCGTTGTGCCGCGCACCCGGTCGGTCAGCGCTGCCGCATTGCAGCGGCTTGAGATTGCGCCGGCGGCCGAAGGCGACACGCAGGTCCTGGTCTCCTGCGGAGCGATCATGCCTGGTCAGCACGTCGCCATCGTTGATCCAGATATGCGCTGCCGGTCTGCGACCGGGCGCATCGGTGAGATCTGGGTGAGCGGAGCGAACGTGGCGCGTGGCTACTGGCGCAACCCCGCCGCGACGGCAGATGCATTTCAGGCGCAGATCGCCAGCGAGCCTGGCGAGCATTGGCTGCGCACCGGCGATCTCGGCCTGCTGGATGAGCAGGGCGAACTGTTCGTCACCGGCCGGATCAAGGACCTGATCATCATCCGCGGCGTGAACCACTATCCGCAGGACATCGAACGCACGGTGCAGGAAAGCCATCCGGCGCTGCGGCGCGACGGCGGCGCGGCGTTCGCCGTGAGCGACGAAGACGGCAACGAACGGCTTGCGGTGGTGCAGGAGGTGGAGCGCACCCACCGGAACAGCGTCGATGAGGCCGAGGTCACGCGGTGCATCCGCGAGGCGCTGGCGCGCCAGCATGAGATCGCGGTGCACGTCATCGCACTCATTCCGCCGGCGACGCTGCCGAAGACCACCAGCGGCAAGGTCCAGCGCAGCATGGCGCGCCGGCTGCTGCTCGAGGGCACGCTGCCAGCGCTGAACTGACGACTATTGTGGCGGCAGACGAACGCCGCCCGGCCCGATCAGGCCCGGATACGGCGCCTTGAAGCGCCAGAACGTGCCGCTGATCGCACCCTCGAAGTAGATGTACTGGTTGTCAGGCCCGCCGAACACGAAGTTGGTGGTGGCCGCGTCGCCATTCGGGATCGGCACGAAACCCAGGATGACGCCGCGCGGATCGATCTCGGCGATGCCGCCCAGTCCGGCCAACTGCGCCCACAGATTGCCGTGCGCATCATAGTGGATGCCGTCGGGGCCGCCGTTGCCGGGGAGGTAGGTGCCCGCCTTCACACCGGCGAACGTCAGATGCAGGGGATCCTTCACGCATTGCGGGCAGCCCATCGCAGGACCGGTCATGAACGGCGCATACCAGACGCGTCCTTCGCGAAAGTCGCCGACCGCCAGCAGCGCATTGTCGGGCGAGACCGCGATGCCGTTCGGGAACGAACCGCTGTCCATCACCTTGCGCAGGATGCCGTCGCGCGACCACTGATACACCGCGCCGGTGTGGTCCGACATGCTCGGTCCGGGACCGGTGCCCCAAGGGTCGGTGAAGAACAGGTTACCCTCGGCGTCGAAGTCGAGGTCGTTCGGCCCTTTGAACAGCTGGTTCCGATACGTGTAGACCAGCGTGCTCAACTGCTTGCTCTGCGGATCGTAGACCAGGATGCCGCGGTGCCGCGATGTCAGGTACAGCTTGCCGTCGTGCCAGCGGGTGCCCTGAGGCTCGCAGGTCTGGCCCAGATCGGGGGGCGGATTGCAGTTGACCACCGGCACCAGCTTGCCGTCCGGCGTCAGGTACGAGATCCAACCGCTGCCGATCGCGACGAACCAGAGATTGCCGTCCGTATCGAAGGCGCCGCCCTCGAGGAATTGGCCCTGCGGCGTGCCGCTCACGTCGGCGATTTTTTCCACCGGACCGATTCCTGCCGGCAGTGGCGGCAATCCCCAGGGCTGCACAGGCGCGGTGGTCTGAGCGTGCAGTGCCCCGAGCGAGCCGGCGGCGAGTGCACAGACCCCAACCAGCATCCCGCGGAACGATCTGGCAAAAGCGCGGCGCATTGTCATGGCGTTTTCCTCCCGAACGCCTGCGAGCGTGCCGGCAGGTTGCGAACGGGGCAACTCCCGGTCGCACTCACTGTGACCGAGGTCAGCTGGCCTCCAGCGCGAGGGCGGCGAACGTCGCGAGCCAGTGTTCGCCCATGTAGTCGCCCGAGACAGCGTCCAGGCTCGCTTCGACGTGCCGGCGCGCTGCCTCACGCATCATCTCCCGGCGTGGATCGGCTTGGGGCAGCGCCGCGGCGACGCTGCTCCAGCACCAGGCGCGGCTCAGGTTCAACCCATCCAGATGTGCGATCCTCCCGTCCGAGCGATCGCTCGCCACCACCGGCCGGAACAGCGTTGCCGGCTCGCCTTGTGCCAGCCTCGGTAGGAATGCGTCGAACCAATCAGCGAACTTGGTGGCCGGCAGCAGCCGGCGCATGCATTCCGCTTCAATCAACGCAGGCGACAGGAAATCCTCGCCGCCGGGCTCCCAAGCCTGGCAATCGCGATCTGCCAGGTACCACTGCTGCCCGGCATGGCGGACCGCCTGCATCAACTCACCATGCGCACACGTGGCCGCGTACTGCGATCCGAGCGCCAGCGCGAACGCGGTATTGGAGTGCACCCCGGTCCGGATCGGATATGTCGCCTTGGGCAGCCACGCCAGGAACCGCTGCGCGAAGACATCTGCCAGTGGCGCTAGTATGGCAGCGGACTGCTGCACTGCATGATCACTATGCCGCTTCAGTTCGGCTGCCAGCATCAGCAGCCAGGCCCAACCATAAGGGCGCTCGAACCCCGCCGCATGCGGACGCGACAGATAGTCGACCTCGGCCGCAACGTGCTCCGGCGTGATCGCCGCGGTGATCAGCGCGCGGATGCGTTCTGCATGGGCCATCGGCGGGTACAGGTGAAGCAGCCTCGCCAGCAGCCAGTAGGCATGTACGCAGGAATGCCAGTCGAAGCTGCCGTGGAAGATCGGGTGCAGCGTGCTCGGTGTCCGCAGGTCGTCGGGGCCGGAGAGCACCTGGTCGAGCTTGTGCGGATATTCCCGGGTAACGTGGCCAAGCGCGACGTCAGCGAAGCGGACCGCATGCTGCTCAGTCAACATCCTGGCGCCCCTTGCGAATTCTCTGATCGTATCCCGCCCGGTATAAAATGTCATTGCCCGCCAAGGGTCTTCTGGGGGATAATGCCAGCGCATTTCAGCGGTGGCGGACGATGGTGCGCCGCATCTGGAAGATGCCCGACAGGACAGCGTCAAGCCTGGTCGGGGGCACCCGTGTGGACGCGCCTAAGAAGGCAGACTGAAATGCGGCACCCTTCGGCCACGAGCAGCTCATGATCCTCACCGACGTCTTCGAGTGGTGGGTGACGCAGATGCGGGACCTGGTTCCTCCGCAACTGCGCGCGCTGTTCGGCCGGGGCCGTCGTCGCGAACTCGTGGCCGCTGCAGAGACGGCGGACGCGGCCGAGTTGGTGCTGTCGCTGCGTGGCCGCGGTGGCGAAACCGCGCTGGGTCGCCAGCCGCTGGGTGGCCGCGCTTTGCAAACGGCGGTCGGAAGGCTGTCGCGCGCGCAGCGCAAGGCAGCCGTCCTGCGTATGCCGGAGACCCTGCTGCTGGAGCAGGAGATCGCGCTGCCGATGACCGCGGAAAGCGACATGCAGCACGTGCTGGCCTACGAGATGGACCGACTGACGCCGTTCCGCGCCGACCAGGTGTTCTGGACCTGGCAGGGCGGCGCCCGGGACCTGGCGCGCAAGCGGCTGACGGTTCGCCTCAGCCTGATCCCTCGCCGCCAGGCCGAGCCGTTCCTGACCGCGCTGCGCCACGCTGGCCTAACCCCGACCGGGGTTGAGGCAGGCAACGGGAGCGGCCGACGCGTCATCCCGCTGGCTGGCGACGGAACCTCCCGGCGCTGGCTGGGGCCGCGCGCGGTGGGCATCGCCTGGGGCGCCTGCGGCGCGCTGGCACTGGCGGCGATCGCCATGCCATTCGTGCAGCAGTCGCTGGCGTTGTCGGCGCTGGATGCGCGGATTGAGGCGTTGAAGCCGCAAGCGGCGCAGGTCGAGGCGCTCCGCCGGCAGATCGCTGGGGGCGCGGCGACGGCCGACGTGGTGGACCAGGCACGCAAGCAGACCGGTTCGTCGCTGCAGGCGCTGGCAGTGCTTACCGAGGTGCTGCCGGATGACACATATGTCACGACGCTCGGACTGCGGCAGCGCAAGCTGACGGTGAGCGGGCGGTCGATGTCGGCAGCGCGACTGATCGGTGCGATGGCGGCCAACCCGCTTATTCACAGCCCTGCCTTCGTGGCGCCGGTGGTGCGCGACGAGACCAAGGGCGATCAGATGTTCTCCATTCGCGCTGACCTGGGCCCGTGAGCGGGAGGCGGTGACATGATACATACGCTGCCGACCGGAAGGCCAGGCCAGGCGCTGGCGCTTGGAATGCTGTTGCTGGCCCTGGCGGCTCTGTGGCTCGGTGTGGCGATGCCGCTGACCGACTGGTACACCGAGCGGGCAGCGGCGATGGATCAGCGCGCGGTCCTGCTGGGCCGGATGGAGGCGCTGATCGCAACCCGTGCCAGCCTGGCAGAGCAGGCCAAGGCCGTGGCGGCTGCGGGCGTCGGCGAAAACTCGCTCCTGGACGGTGACAGCGACTCGGTGGCGAGCGCGGCCCTTCAGGAGCTGCTCCAGGCACGGTTCATGCAGGCCGGGGTGCAGCTGAACAGCGTCGAGACGCTGCCGGGCGACGACAGCGGGACGTATCGCCGGGTGCGGCTCAGGATTTCATTCAACGCATCGTGGCCGGTGCTGATGGCCATGTTGAAGGAATTCGAGGTGGCCCGTCCGGCCCTGCTGATCGACGAATTGTCAGTGCAGCCGGCGCTGCACCGGATCAGTACCGCGCCTGGAACATTCGACGTCGCGTGCTCTGTATACGGCTTCCGCACCGGAGGGACCGGGAAATGAGCCGACTGTTCACTACGGCCCTCATGGTCGCCGGGCTGCTGGGCGGCGTGCTGGCGTGGGAAGTGCAGGACTTCTCCAGGCCGGAGCCAGAGCAGGTGCTCAGGCCGCGTGCGGCCCCGCCTGTAGCGCGGAACGCCGGCGCCAGCGAGCCAGGCGACATCGTGCAGGAGTGGGTGGCGACTGCGCTTGAACGCCCGCTGTTCCGCGAGGACCGCCGCCCGCCCAAGGGGGCCGCGGCAGTGGCGGCGCGCGGCAACGAACCGCTGCGGCTCACCGGCATCGTCACCGGGCCATTCGGCAAGCGCGCGATTTTCCTCTCCTCCGACAGCCCCAAGCCGATCATCGCGCAGGAGAATGCCGAACTCGGCGGCTTCACCGTCCGTTCGATCGAGCCTGGAAAGGCGGTCATTGTGGAACCGGACGGTACGGTGCGCACCATGAGGCCGGCTTTCGCAGCAGCAGGGAAGTAGCGACAACTCCGTTCGTGACGGTATAGAAACTTTTTCCAAGACGAGAGCGGGCGAGGATGCCTTCGGACGCCTGAGGACGCCCTCGGGCGAAGGACCATCTCCGGATCGACCTTTTGCTAACAAAAAATTGAAAAAAACATTTGCGTGTACAGGTCGACGGCGCTATACGAACCTTACGTTGAGCGGGGCGAAAGAGACCGCGACAGCGTAAAGATTTGATCCAAGAGAGAATAGAGAACGAATCATTGGAATGCCTTCAGGTAATTTGAAATAGGCTGCGGACACCGCCGGGGTACAGCGTACTAGGCGTGTTGGACCCCGGCGGGTCCCTTTGCACCGAAAGGGGATCTGCCCAACAAGCAAGCCAAAGGCATCACACAAATAATCGACCGGTCAGTCAGCGCTTAAAGGCCGGCAAATGAATGTTTCATCAGCGTTTCGGGACGGCTTTTTCACCGCCCCCAATCCCATCCCAGCGAAGCCAGACTTGCGTAGCGCGACCCACGACGTGGGAGCGCGGGTCTCGCTTCGTCCGTTTTTTCGAAGAGAGAGTCCATATGCCCGATTGGAAAGAGAAGTTGGCGCTGACCGCACAGCGCAACCGACAGGAGATCGTAAGAGCAAAGCTTGACCGCCGAGAGATGATGCGCCTGGGTCTGCTGACCGCTGGTGGCGCACTCGTCGCCAAGGCGGGGCTCAGTTCGCGCGCTGGGTTTGCCGCCAGCGGGCCCGGTGGCGGCGGGAACACTACCAGCACCAACAGCCTCACTTCGTCGGACGGCACACTGAGCAACGTGCCCCCCAGCCCACCGATCAACAATCCCTGGTCCACGCCGATGCCACGGCTGACGATCAAGGCGCCGATCGACGCCAGCCAGATGACCGCTACTGTGCTGGATCCGACGCAGCCGACTGGCTATCGCGCCATCGTCAAGCCGCCCGATGGCTTCACGCCGATCGATGGTGCGACGAAGAGCATCCAGCACCAGTATTGTGGCGCATACGACCCCAAGACGAACCAATGTGGGCCTGGCACGGCCGGCAATATGCCGCCGCAGAAATACTATGAGCTAACGATGAAGGAGGTGCAGCTGAAGCTGCATCCCGACTACTCGCCGACCACCGTGTGGGGGTTCGACGGGCGGGTGCCTGGTCCACTGATCCAGGCGAAATACGGCGAGCCAATCTTGGTCCGCTTCCACAATCACCTGCCGTCGGTCAGGATTCCGCAGGCGTTCGGCATCGCCGAGATGACCACCCACCTGCACAACGCACACACGCCGTCTGAGAGCGACGGCAATCCGGTCAATTATTTCAATTCGGTCAACGATCCCAACGATATCAACCCGTATGGCTACAAGGATCAGCACTATCCGAATGTGCTGGCCGGCTTTACCGACCCGCGATTCATCACCGCAGGAAGGAGCCAGGCGCAGAACGGCGATCCGACCGAGGCGCTGTCATCGCTGTGGTACCACGATCACCACCTCGATTTCACGGCGCAGAATGTCTATAAGGGGATGTTCGGCTGCTACAATCTGTTCGATTCGCTCGACTCGGGTGACGGCAACGGCCTGCACCTGCCGCACGGCGATTACGACGTGCCGATCTTCTTCAACGACTTCCTGTTCGACTCGCACTGCCAGCAGGTGTTCGACCTGTTCAATCTGGATGGCATTCTGGGCGACCGGTTCTGCGCGAACGGGGTGATCCAGCCCCACTTCGACGTCGAGCAGAAGCGCTACCGCCTCCGGCTCTACAACCCCGGTCCGTCGCGCTGGTATGAATTCGCGCTGTTTGACGGCAAGAACTTCCTGCCGTTCTGGCAGATCGGCAGCGATGGCAACCTGCTGCCCAACGCGATTCTGGTGAACAGCGTGCGTCTCGCGGTAGCCGAGCGCGTCGACATCATCGTGGACTTTGGCAAGATCGCGGCGTCTCGCCTGTTCCTGGTGAACCGACTGGAGCAGGTGAATGGCCGTGGCCCCACCGGCAAAATCCTGAACCCGGGCACGCCGATTATCCAGATCAACGTGCTACCGGCGAACGGGAACGATGACAGCATCGATCCTGCCGTTTACGCGGTCCCGAGCGGTCAGATCATGCGGCCGCTACCAGATCCGGACTTCGTGGCGTTGCAGGCGAAGGCTGCCAAGGCCAAGACCCGCACCTGGCGCTTCGAGCGCGGCGGCGGGGGCTGGCAGGTGAACGGCAAGTTCTTCGATGAGGACGTCGTCGATGCGCCGATCCCGGTTGGCTCGGAAGAGACCTGGGTGATCCAGAACCCAGGTGGGTCGTGGCGTCACCCGGTGCACATCCACTTCGAGGAACACCGCACGCTGTCGCGCAATGGCGTGGCGGTCAAACCCAACACGCAGTTCAACGGCTGCATCGATTACGCCCGTAAAGACGTAATCGAATTGAATACCAACGAAGAAGTGCGTATCTTTATGCGCTTCAGAGACATGAAGGGGCGCTACGTCATGCACTGCCATAACGTGGTGCATGAGGACCACGCGATGATGATCCGCTGGGACATCATCTGACCAGCGGACGGTGTCGCTCGCCCTCGGGGTGGGCGACACCGCGCGTTACTGCCGGAGGGAGACGATGCACAGACGTAGCTTCCTGTTCAGCGCCACAGCGGTCGGCCTCGCCTCGGCTGCCGCGCCAGTACTGGCCAGAGCCAGGAACATGCCGCAGGACGGCGAGGAGTGGTTCACGAACGTGGCGGTGACCACACAGTGGGGCGAGACGCTGCGGTTCTATGACGATGTGATGAAGGGGAAGATCCTGCTGATCAACTTCTTCTTCACCGACTGCGACAATGTCTGCCCGATCGCCACGGACAACCTGGTTCGCGTGCAGGAACTGCTGGGCGACCGCGTCGGCAAGGACATTCGCATGGTGTCGATCTCGCTGCAGCCGGAGCATGACACGCCCGAGGTCATGGCCGCCTACAGCAAGAAGCATGGCATCGGCCCTGGCTGGTACCTGCTGACAGGCGGGCGGGACGACATCGAGCTGCTGCGTCGCCGCTTGGGCTTCTGGGACATCGACCCGGTGGTGGACGCCGATCCCGAGCAGCATCTCGGCACCGTACGTATCGCCAACGAGCCGATGCACCGCTGGGCGATGAGCCCGTCGCTGCTGAACCCGCAGGCACTGGTCCGCGCCGTGCACCGGGTGCTGCCGGACTTCGTCTGATCGCTGCATGATCGCGGCCTTCCATCGGCGCTCGAACCCTGCCCGCCAGGCGGGGTTCACGCTGTTGGAAATGATCATCGTCATCGCGGTGCTGGGCCTCGCCCTGGGCCTCGTGCTGACGCACGGTCCGATGCGCAGCCGCACGCTGGAAATGCAGGCGACGGTCAATCAGGTGGTGCAAGCGCTCCGAACGGCGCGATCACGCGCGATCGCCGGCAACGTGCCGGTACGCTTCGCGCTCGACCTGCCGCGCAACATGTTCGCTGTCGACGGCACCCAGCCCGTGGCGCTGCCGTCATCGATCAGTATCGCCATGACCGCTGTATCGAACGAAACTCTCGGCAACCGCCTGGCGGCGATCCGCTTCAATCCCGACGGCAGCGCGACGGGCGGGCGGATCGACATCACCGACGGCCAGCACGCGACGCAGGTCGGCGTGGACTGGCTGACCGGTCGGGTCAGCGTCGCCCAGATACCTGTCAATCGGTGATCAGCCGCGCCTCGGTCCGCTGCTGCAATCCTTCCATCGTCATGCCGGGGATCATGTCGAGCACCCGGAAGCCGTCCGGCGTGACATCGAGCACCGCCAGATTGGTATACACGCGGGTCACCACGCCCTGGGCGGTCAGCGGGTAACCGCAGCGGTGCCGGAGCCGCGGCGTGCCCTCCCTGGTGGTGTGCTCCATCACCACCCAGAGGCGTTGCGCGCCGATGGCCAGGTCCATTGCACCGCCGACCTGCTTCACCGGTTCGTCGGCCGAGCGCGCCCAGTTGGCAATGTCGCCGTTCTCCGCCACCTCGAATGCACCGAGCACGCACAGGTCGAGGTGCCCGCCGCGCGCAATGGCGAAGCTGTCGGCGTGGTGCACATACGACCCGCCGGTGCGCAGCGTCACATGGGTGGTGCTGGCGTTGATCAGGAACGGGTTGACCGCATCGGCCGCCGGCGCCGGGCCGACTCCGATCACCCCATTCTCGGCATGGAAGATGACCTCGCGATCCTCTGGGACGAAATCCGCCACCAACGTCGGAATACCGATGCCGAGATTGACCAGCCAGCCTTCCGGAATGTCGCGCGCACAGCGGGCGGCCATGCCGTTGCGATCGAGCGGCGTGAACTCCATCGGCATCCTCTCTACAGCGGCACGTGCAGCACGCGATTGACGAACACGCCGGGCGTCACGATCGTCTCCGGCGCCAGTTCGCCGAGTGCGGCGACGTTGCGCGTCATCGCGATGGTGAGCTTCGCTGCCATCGCCATCACCGGGTTGAAATTGCGTGCGCTGTCCCGATAAATGAGGTTGCCCCAGCGGTCGGCGTTCCACGCCTCGATCAGCGCGACGTCGCCGGGCAGCGGGTATTCGAGCAGGCAGTGGCGGCCGCCGATCTCGCGGACCTCACGGCCTTCGGCGAGCAGCGTTTCGGCGCCGGTCGGCGTGTAGAAGCCGGTGATGCCCGCGCCGGCGGCGCGCATGCGTTCGGCGAGCGTGCCCTGTGGCACGATCTCCACCTCCAGATCGCCGCTTTGCAGCATGCGCCCCGACAGGCTCGCCGGTCGCACGAAGCTGCAGATCAGCCGGCGCACGCGGCCAAGCGATAGCAGCCGCTCGATGGCACTGCCGTCGCGCCCGCCGGCGACCGCGACGATGGTCAGATCGCGCGCGCCCTGCACGATCAGGCCGTCGAGCAGCGGCGTCGGAATGCCGACATCGCCGAAGCCGCCCAGCAGGATCGTGGAGCCATCGGCAATGCCCGTCATGGCGTCCGCCATGGAATGCACGAACTTGTCGATCATGCGGCAAGGCTAGCGCACGGATTCCGCACGGTCGAGGCGCGTGGATTTGCCCTGCACCGGGAACAGCCGATAGCCTTGCCGCGCAAGGGGGAAAGCGATGTCCGGCGCAGCACAGACGATCTCATCCGAGGACGCTGCTACCGTCCGCCGCGCCGTGCTTGCCTGCGCCGCCGGCCAGGCATTCGAGATCTTCGATTTCGTCATCTACGGCTTCTTCGCAGTCGCCATTGGGCGGGCGTTCTTCCCGTCCGATGATCCTGCGGCGTCGCTGCTGGCCAGCTTCGCGACGTTCGCCGTGGGCTTCGTGTTCCGTCCGATCGGCGCGATCGTCATCGGCACGTACGGCGACCGCTTCGGACGCCGCAAGGCGCTGGTGGTGACGGTCGGCATGATGGCGTGCGCGACCGGCATCACCGGGCTCATCCCGTCCTATGCGTCGATCGGGCTTTGGGCGCCGGTCCTGCTGGTGCTGTGCCGCATGTTCCAGGGCTTTTCCACCGGTGGAGAATGGGGCGGCGCTGCGGCGTTCCTGGTGGAGCACGCGCCACCGGGCCGCCGCGGTCTGATCGGCAGCTTCCAGCAGGCTGCGACCGCGATCGGTGCGATGGGTGCCACGTTCTCCGCGGCCATTCTCAGTTCGTCGATGAGCAGCGACAGCTTCTTCGCCTGGGGTTGGCGGGTGCCGTTCCTGATCGGCTTCGTCCTTGGCCCGATCGGCTACTATCTGCGCACGCGCGTCGCCGAGACGCCGGCGTTCCAGCGCGCGGTGGAGAACCGCAGCATCCAGCGCATGCCGATCGCCGAGGCGTTCCGCGCGCATGGCGGCATGTTTCTCGCGGCGTTCGGCCTGTCGATCATCGGCTGCGTGATCAACTACGTGTTCCTGGTGTTCCTGCCCAGCTTTGCGTCGCAGACGCTGAAGATCGACCTGCGCTATGCGCTGTGGTCCACCGCGCTGGCGGGAACGCTGTATCTCGTGCTGACGCCGGTGGTGGGCCACTACTCCGACCGCTTCGGCCGCAAGCCGATGTTGCTGGCCTGCGCCGTGCTTGCGCTGGTGATGGCGTATCCGCTGTTCCGGTTCCTGGCGGCCTATCCGACGTTTCTCGGCATGCTGGTCGTGCAGGCGATCGCGCAGGCGGTGCTGACGCTGTACACCGGCGTGATCTCGACGATCCTGTCGGAGATGTTCCCGACCAATGTGCGCTACACCGCCTTGTCGGTGAGCTATGGCTTTGCGGTGGCGATCTTCGGCGGTTTCGCACCGTATATCTCGACATTCCTGGTGCGGGTGACCGGCGACGTGCTGGCACCGAGCTACTACGTGATGGCTGCCGCGGTGGTCAGCGGCATCGCCGTGCTGTTCGTGCAGGAGCGCCATCGCGCACCCGCCCTGGCCTGAGAGGAAACCGAACAATGGCAAACGTCGTACTGGTGCATGGCGCCTATCAGGGCGGCTGGATCTGGAAGCCGGTGGTGGCGCGTCTCACCGCCGCTGGTCACCGCGTCTACGCACCGTCGCTGGACGGCTGTGCGGAACGCCGGCATTCGCTGCGGCCTGGCATCACCACTGAAACGCACGGCGCGGAGATCGCCGACCTGCTGTTCTTCGAGGATCTGCGCGACGTGGTGCTGGTGGGCACCAGCAGTGGCGGGATGGTGGTGTGCAGCGCCGCCGAGAAGGCGCGCGAACGCATCGGGCGGCTGGTGTTCCTCGATGCGCTGGCGCTGCTCGACGGCGAAAGCATCGGCGACATCGTCAACCGCGTCTCGCGGGTCACGACGGACCTTGCCACCGGACCGTCGCGCGAGGACGCTGCCGGACGGATGTTCGCCAGCCTCCAGGGGGCCATGAAGGCGTCGACGCTGGACCGCTACACGCCGCATCCGGTGGCAGCGATGAACGATCCAGTGAAGCTGCCGAGTTTCTGGTCTCAGACGTGGCAGGCGAGTGTGATCTGGTGCCGGCAGGCGCCGAACCCTGGCGAGAAGCATCAGCGACGCTGCGCCGAGAAGCTGGGGGCCGCGTGGCACGAGTTGGACACCGGGCACTATCCGATGCTGACAGCGCCGGAGGACTCCGCCCGGCTGATCCTGGCGGGCTGATACGCTACAGCGCCGTGGCCGCCTGGCGAATGCGGGCCAGGAAACGCTGGAGCTGGGGCGGCCTGGCACGATCCATGTCGTAGTGCACGCACCAGGTCACCTTGCAGTCCCGGGCACACAGCGAGCGGACCGCGCGGCTGATCAGCTTGCGCGCCGGGTCGCAGAGAGCGATGCGCACCAGCCACCATGAGCCGCCGTAGGTCGTCACCACCAGGATGCGCTGCAGGCGCTTCAGGCGATCGGTTTTGACCTTGCCGTCCGGCGTGACGTCGAATGCGACGCCGGGGAGCCACACGCGGTCGAAGTAGCCCTTCAGCATCGCCGGCATGCCGTACCACCACGATGGATAGACCAGCACCAGCGCCTCGGCGGTGGCGAGCTGATCGTCGTAACGCTGCACCAGCCGCTCATTGCGGGCGGTGTTGAGGTAGTCGAGGCGTTCCTGCCGGCTCATCACCGGATCGAAGGACTCGGCGTACAGGTCGACATCGGTCACCTCGTGTCCGGCCGCGGACAACGCCGCGAGAACGGCACGGTGCGCGGCGGCGGCAAAAGCTTTCCGGCACGGGATGGCAGTAGACGACGAGCACACGCATGCGTCGGCAACGCGCCGGCGCCGTGGGCGGTCACGCGCTCGCGGGCATTCGACGCGACGGATCGTCATCCAGGCGGAAACGGGCGGCGGCGATCCGGTCTTCGGCCAGCGCTGCGCGCACGGCCGCCTCGCCGGCCGGCGAGGCCAGCACCGCGACGGCACGGAACCAGCGCACCTCGCCCCGCACCCGGGCAAGGAACAGCCGGCCCAGGGCTTCCGCCACCGGCCCGCGCGGGACGCAGCAGGCGCAGCCGAATGGGTGACCAAGCCGGCCGGGCGTCAGCCGAAAGCGGGCCAGCGGCTGGTCAGGGGGCACCCCGGTATTGCCTTCGATCAAGGCGGCGTCCTCCGGGCCCGCAGCGCCGAAGCGCACTGGGATGCGGTCGTCACTCAGCGGGTTCATCATCTGGACATAAGGATATGTTTATGTCATGGGGCAACTATGGAGCACCTTTTGGCCAGCCTGCGCGCTGCCGCTGAGCCGACCCGGCTTCGCCTGCTGGCGCTGGCCGGCCGCGGCACGTTCTGCGTTTCGGAGTTCACCGAGATCCTCGGCCAATCGCAACCACGCCTGTCGCGGCACCTGAAGCTGCTGTGCGACTGCGGCCTCCTTGAGAGGGTGCGCGAGGGGGCAAACGTGTGGTTTGCGCAGCCCTACGGAGCGCCGGGCGCATTGGCACGTGACCTGATCGCGCGGCTGCCAGAGGACGACCCGATCCTGGAGGGCGACCGGCGCCAGGCCGCACGGGTGCTGGCCGAACGGGCGCGCGTCGCATCCGAGAGCTTCCGCCGCCAGGGCGCCGACTGGGACGAGATGCGCGCGCTGGACCTGCCGGCGGCTCGGGTAGAGGCGGCGCTGCTCACATTGGTGCCGGAGACTGGCGCGGGCCGGCTGCTTGATATCGGCACCGGCACCGGACGGGTATTGGAACTGATGGCGCCGCGGATCAGCCAGGGCGTCGGCGTAGACGCGTCGAAGGCAATGCTGGCTCTGGCCCGGTCACGTCTCGCCCGTGCCGGGCTGCCACACTGCTCGGTACGGCTCGCGGACATGTACCGGCTGCCGCTGGCCGACGAGTCGTTCGACCTGACCGTGGTCCAGATGGTGCTGCACTACGCCGAGGACCCGCCGGGCGTGCTGGCGGAGGTCGCGCGGGTGCTGCGGCCGGGCGGACGGCTGATCGTCATCGACCTGGCGCAGCACGATCGCCAGGACCTACTGGCGCGGCTCGCGCACCGCTGGCAGGGCTTCGGTGATGAGGCGATGCGCGGGCTGCTGGCGGAGAGCGGCCTCGTCGCCGGCGCACCGCGGACCATCGACGGACCGCTCGCGATCCGGCTCTGGCCGGCGACGCGCGCCGCCGATGCTTCGAGCATGCGGGCGCGGGAGATGGTGGTCTGATGGCGCCCCCCGACCTGGACGATTTCATCCGGCGGATGCCGAAGGCCGAGTTGCACATGCATCTCGAAGGCAGCCTGGAAGCCGAGTTGCTGCTGGAACTCGCCGAACGCAACGGCGTGCGGCTGCGCTGGGAGTCCCCGGAGGCGGTGCGCGCGGCCTACCAGTTCGACGACCTGCAATCGTTCCTCGATCTCTACTACGCAGGCTGCCGGGTTCTGGTCCGGGCGCGCGACTTCTACGACATGACCCGCGCCTATCTGCGGCGCGCGCATGCCGATGCGGTGCTGCGGGCAGAGGTGTTCATCGGCCCGCAAGGCTTCACTGAGCAAAGCATTCCGCTGTCCGCGGTTATGGAAGGCATACTCGCTGCGATCGACGACGCCGAGAAAGAGGATGGCATCAGCGTCGGCCTGCTTGTCAGCGCGCAGCGGCATCGCAGCGAGGCCGACGCACTGGCGATGCTCGACGCGGTGATGCTGTGGGCCGACCGCATCGCCGGTTTCGGTCTGGGCGGCGCCGAACGGGGCAACCCGCCGTCAAAGTTCGTGCGCTATTTCCGCGCTTGCCGCGAACGTGGCTTCCACACCACTGTGCATGCTGGCGAGGAAGGTCCTGCCGCTTACGTGCGCGAGGCGGTCGAATTGCTGGAAGCGGACCGCATCGACCACGGCAATGCCTGCCTGGACGATCCGGCGCTGGTCCGCGAGCTGGCGGCGCGGCGCATTCCGCTGACCGTCTGCCCGCTGTCGAACGTGCGACTTAAGGGCGTTCCGTCGCTGGCGGCGCACCCGCTGCGCGCAATGCTCGATGCCGGGCTGTTCGTCACGTTGAACTCCGACGATCCCGCCTATTTTGGCGGGTCGGTCAACGACAACTTCATCCAATGCCGGCAGGTACTCGACCTGTCGCTTGATGAGATCGCGATGCTGGCGCGCAACAGCCTGGTGGCGGCGTTCGTTCCACCGGCGCAGGCGGCGGCCGGCGTTGCGCTTCTGGATGCCTATCTCGCCACCACGAAGGATGTGTGATGGGACGACCCCACCTGCTCGATGCGCTACGTGACCGCGTGCTGTTGTGCGACGGCGGGATGGGCACCCGCGTGCAGGACCTGACGTTGGACGTTGAGCGCGACTTCCATGGCAAGGAGAACTGCACCGACGTGCTGAACCTGTCGCGCCCCGACCTCGTGCGCGAAATCCACCGCTCGTATTTCGAAGCCGGCGCCGACATGGTCGAGACCAACACGTTCGGCGGCTCGCCGGTTACGCTCGCCGAGTTCGACATCGCCGACAGCGCATTCGAGATCAACCGGCGCGGCGGCGAACTGGCGCGCGAGGCGGCGGAGCAGTTCGCCGACGGACGGCATCGCTGGGTCATCGGGAGCGTGGGTCCCGGCACCAAGCTGCCCAGCCTGGGCAACATCGCCTACGACCCGCTGGAGGCGGCGCTGACGCTACAGTGCCGCGGGCTGCTTGCTGGTGGGGTGGACGCGATCCTGATCGAGACCTGCCAGGACACTTTGCAGATCAAGGCGGCGGTGAACGGCGCGAAGATCGCGCGTGCCGAGGTGAACAGCGATATCCCGATCTTCGTGCAGGTGACGGTGGAGACCACTGGGACACTGCTGGTCGGTCCCGACATCGCCGCGGCTGCCGCAGTGGTCCACGCGCTGGACGTGCCGCTGATGGGGCTGAACTGCGCTACCGGCCCGCAGGAGATGGCCGAGCACGTGCGGTGGCTGGCGGCCAACTGGCCAGGTCTGCTGTCGGTGCAGCCGAATGCCGGGCTGCCCGAATTGGTAGATGGGCAGACGCACTATCCGCTTGGTGCTGCCGAGTTGGCTTCGTGGCTGGAACGCTTCGTCGAGGAGGACGGCGTCAACCTGATCGGCGGCTGCTGTGGCACCAACGTGACGCACATCGCTGCACTGGACGCCATGCTGCGCCGGCGCGGCGGGCCACGGCCGGTGCCGGTTGCGCGCAATTCGGTGTGGGTGCCATCGGTGGCCAGCCTGTACCAGGCGGTGCCGCTGCGGCAGGAGAACGCGTTCTTCGCCATCGGTGAGCGCTGCAACGCCAACGGTTCGAAGAAGTGGCGCGAGGCGCAAGAGAAGCACGACTGGGATGGCTGCGTCTCGATGGGACGCGAGCAGCTCGGCGAAGGCTCCAACGCGCTCGATGTGTGCACCGCCTTCGTCGGCCGCGACGAGTTGGCGGAGATGACCGAGGTGGTGCGCCGCTTCACCTCGTCGGTGAACGCGCCGCTGGTCATCGACAGCACCGAGACGCCGGTGATCGCCGCGGCGCTGAAGCTGCATGGCGGCAAGCCGATCATCAACTCGATCAACTTCGAGGATGGCGAAGGCCACGCGCATGACCGCCTGAAGCTGGCGAAACAGTTCGGCGCGGCGGTGATCGCGCTGACCATCGACGAGATCGGCATGGCGAAAACCGCCGACCGCAAACTGGAGGTGGCGCGACGGCTGGTGGACTTCGCCTGCAATCGCCATGGCCTGGCGCAGTCGGACCTGCTGATCGATCCACTGACCTTCACCATTGCGACCGGCAACGAGGACGACCGCAAACTCGCGCTGTGGACGCTGGAAGGCATCGCGGCGATCCGCGCCGAGTTCCCCGACATCCAGATCATCCTCGGGCTGTCGAATGTCAGCTTCGGGCTGAACCCGGCAGCACGTGGCGTGCTGAACAGCGTGTTCCTCGATCACGCGGTGCGCGCGGGCATGACGGGCGCGATCGTGCATGTCTCGAAGATCCGCCCGCTGCATGCGATCGCGCCGGAAGAGGTGAAGGTGGCCGAGGACCTGATCTTCGACCGTCGGGAGGAGGGCTACGATCCGCTGCAGCGGATCCTGGAGATCTTCGCCGACCGCAAGGCGGCGAACGCCGCTGCGAAGCAGCGCGCCGACACGGTGGAGGGCCGGTTGAAGGACCGCATCGTCGATGGCGACCGCAAGGGTCTCACCGATGATCTGGAGGAGGCCCTGAAGTCGCTGTCGCCGCTCGACATCATCAACAACGTGCTGCTGGACGGCATGAAGGTGGTGGGCGACCTGTTTGGCGCCGGCAAGATGCAGCTGCCGTTCGTGCTGCAGAGCGCCGAGACGATGAAGGCGGCGGTCGCCTATCTCGAGCCGTTCATGGAGAAGATCGAGGGGCAGAGCAAGGGAAAGATCGTCCTGGCCACCGTGAAGGGCGACGTCCACGACATCGGCAAGAACCTGGTCGATATCATCCTGAGCAACAACGGCTACCGGGTGGTCAACCTCGGCATCAAGGTCCCCCTCTCCGACATGCTGGAGACGGCGCAGAAGGTGGGCGCCGACGCCATCGGCATGTCAGGCCTGCTGGTCAAGAGCACGCTGATCATGCGGGAAAACCTGTTGGAACTCAACGAACGAAGCGTCGATCTTCCGATCAT
>DASSRN010000172.1:0-7128 GCA_035701785.1 Acetobacteraceae bacterium
ACATGTCCGCATAGGCTGCGCGTGGCAGGTGGGCCATCAGTCGAGCGCTCCCATGATGTCGCCGCGGAATCCCTGCACCACGCGTTTGCCCCGGAAGGGGATGAGGGTGATCTCACGGATCTGGCCGGGTTCGAAGCGCACGGCGGTACCGGCGGCGATATTCAGCCGCTGGCCGCGCGCGACCTTGCGGTCGAAGGCCAGGGCGGGATTGGTTTCGGCAAAGTGGTAGTGGCTGCCGACCTGGATCGGACGGTCGCCGGTGTTGGAGACTGAAAGCGTGGTGCGCGAAAGGCCGGCGTTGAGTTCGATGTCGCCGGATGCCGGCAGGATCTCACCGGGGATCATCGGATCGGCTCGTGCACGGTGACCAGCTTCGTGCCGTCAGGAAATGTCGCCTCGACCTGCACGTCGTGGATCATCTCGGCGACGCCCTGCATGACCTGCGCGCGCGAGAGCACCCTGCCACCCGCTTCCATCAGATCGGCAACGCTGCGGCCATCGCGCGCGCCCTCCACGACGAAGTCGGTGATCAGCGCAATCGCCTCCGGATGGTTCAGCTTCACGCCGCGTTCGAGGCGTCGCCGCGCCACTATCGCCGCCATGCTGATCAGCAGCTTGTCCTTCTCACGCGGCGTCAGATTCATGCACCGATCCTCAGCACTGCCATACGCGCGGCAGAGTCCGCCCGCGCCGGAGAACATGCAATATCGCAACCACCGACGCGCGCAGCGCTGCGCTGTCCGACGCGAGAGTGCGGGCTATCAGCATGCCATCCCAAGCGCTGGCGCCGCACTCCGGCGCCGCAGCACGCACGTCATCGAGCATCGCCTCCGCATCAGGCGCGACATGCACCACAGTTGCCACGGCCCGGGCGCCGTCGGCGACGGCGGGATGCCGCAGCATCCCTGCGATCTCTCCAGCCAGCCGGATTGGATCGTGCAGCAGCAGGCGTCCACCGCGGCGTATCTCTATCAGGTCGCGTAGCGAGCCACGCTCTACCACCTCGCCCATCGCGGCCCGGCCGAACACCAGGCTCTCGACGCCGAGGAACCACGCATCTTTCGCGAGTTCGACGCAGAGTTGTCGGCGTACCGCGCAGCCATTGAACAGTATGGTTTCCTGCGGCAGCCACTCCGCCGCACCGCCGCGCCCCACTGCAATACTGGCTTGCACATCCGAGGCCGCGCTGCCAGGCAATGCACGATAAAACCTCTCGGCTGCCTGCGACGCGATCGTTGCGCGCGCATCGGCATTGATGATGAATGAGCTGCGCAGATCGTCACCGCCGGCAATACCGCCCGAGGTGTTCAGAGTCACTACGTTGAGCCATTCTGGATTGTCTGCCCGTGGGAATCTCACCTTCAGGCAACCCACTTGGCGCAGCTCATCAAGCGCCGGCTGCCCCCCACGCTGCTTCACTGAGACACAGACTTCGCCGATTGCGCGTTGCAGGTCCGAACGGATCAGAATGCCATCCATCAACCTGCTGCTGGTTCAAAACAATGTCGTGCGACAGCAGAACGCGGTCGCTTCAGTGCACGCATATGGCGCACAGCCTGACCCGCGTCAAACCGCTTCACACCGACAGCCGCCGCCGCACATCCGCTTCGTCAAGCTCCTCCCGCCGCCCCGCCAGCACCACATCGCCGCGATCCATGACAACGATGGTCTGCGCCAGCTCCTGGGCGAAGTCGTAATACTGCTCGACCAGCAGGATCGCCATGCGTCCCTGTGATCGCAGCAGCGCGATCACCCGGCCGATATCCTTGATGATGGACGGCTGGATACCCTCGGTCGGTTCGTCCAGCACCAGCAAACGCGGCTTCATCACCAGCGCACGCGCGATCGCCAGCTGCTGCTGCTGCCCGCCCGACAGATCGCCGCCACGCCGGCGCAGCATCGACTTCAGCACCGGGAAGAGCTCGAACACCTCATCCGACACACGCCTTTGCCCGCGCGGCAGCACCGCGAAACCGGTCTCCAGATTCTCGCGCACGGTGAGCAGCGGGAAGATATCGCGCCCCTGCGGCACCCAGGCGATGCCACGCCGCGCGCGCTCGTGCGTCGGCAATCGCGTGATGTCGGCGCCTTCCCAGCGGATCGCCCCGGCGCTGACCGGATGCGCGCCGGTGATCGCGCGTAGCAGGCTGGTCTTGCCCACGCCGTTGCGTCCGAGCAGGCACGTCACCGCTCCGACCTCCGCGGTCAGCGACACCTGGCGCAGCGCAATCGCGGCGCCGTAGTGCAGATCGACACGCTCGACCTCAAGCATCGGAGCGCCTCATCTGCCCAGATACACTTCCACCACCCGCGGGTCCTCGCTGACATGGTCGATCGAGCCTTCCGACAGCACCGATCCCTCGTGCAGCACCGTCACCTTCACATCCAACGCACGCACGAACGCCATGTCGTGCTCCACCACCACGACACTGCGCGTGCGGTTGATCTCGCGCAGCAGTTCCGCCGTCTGCTCGGTCTCGGCGTCGGTCATGCCGGCGACCGGCTCATCGACCAGCAGAAGCTGAGGCTCTTGAGCCAACAGCATGCCGATCTCCAGCCATTGCTTCTGGCCATGCGACAGCCCAGCCGCCAGACGGTTCCGCTGCTCGATCAGGCGCGTGGTAATCAGGATTTCCTCGATGCGCTGCCGCTCCGCTGCGGTCTCCCGCGCCCACAGCGTGAAGCGTGGCCTGCGGTCCTCCGCCAACGACAACAGCAGATTGTCCCACACGGTGTGCGGCTCGAACACCGTCGGCTTCTGGAACTTGCGGCCGATGCCAAGCGACGCGATCGCCGGTTCGTCCAGCCGCGTCAGATCCGTATCACGACCGAACACCACCTTGCCGTCGTCGGGGCGTGTCTTGCCGGTGATGACGTCCATCATCGTGGTCTTGCCAGCACCGTTGGGACCGATCACCGCGCGCATCTCGCCGGCCTCCAGCACCAGCGACAGTGCATTCAGCGCGCGAAAGCCATCGAAGCTGACGGTGACGCCGTCGAGATACAGCAGCGTGTCGTGGAGTTCGGCGCTGACGTCGCTCATCCCGCCGCCTCACGTGCTTCGGCTGGTGCGCGAGCACGCTCCGGCATCATGACGACCGCGCGGCGGGTGAACAGCCCGACAATGCCGCGCGGCAGGAACAGCGTCACGAAAATGAAGATCGCACCAAGTGCGTAGAGCCACATCGAGGGCAGCGCGCTGGTGAAGTAGGTCTTGCCGAGATTGACTAGCACCGCGCCGAGGATAGCGCCCGACAGGGTGCCGCGGCCGCCGACAGCGACCCAGATCACCGCCTCGATCGAGTTGGCGGGGGCGAATTCCGACGGGTTGATGATGCCGACCTGTGGCACGTACAGTGCGCCGCCGATGCCCGCCATCACCGCCGACAGCACCCAGACGACCAGCTTGTAGGACTCTGGCCGGTAGCCCAGGAAGCGCGTGCGCGATTCGGCGTCGCGCACCGCCACCAGCACCTTGCCGAAGCGCGAGGTCACCAGCCAGCGTCCCACCATGAACTGCGCGCACAGGAACAGCGCGGTTATCATCAGCAGCGCGCAGCGCGTGGTTTCTGCCTGTACCGGGAAGCCCAGCATGTCCTTGAAGTCGGTCATGCCGTTGTTGCCGCCGAACCCCATGTCGTTGCGGAAGAACGCCAGCAGCAGCGCATAGGTCAGCGCCTGGGTGATGATCGAAAGATACACCCCAGTGACCCGTGAGCGGAATGCGAGCCAGCCGAACACCAGCGCCAGGATCGCAGGCACCAGCACGACCATCAGCGCGGCGAAGCCGAACCACTCGAAGCCATGCCAATACCAGGGCAGCTCATGCCAGCCGAGGAACACCATGAAGTCGGGCAGATTGGCGTTGCCGTACACGCCGCGAGCGCCGATCTGGCGCATCAGGTACATGCCCATCGCGTAGCCGCCAAGCGCGAAGAACGCCGCGTGTCCCAGCGACAATATGCCAGCAAAGCCCCACACCAGATCGACCGCCAGCGCCAGCATGGCATAGCAGAGGTACTTGCCGGTCAGCGCCACCACATAGGTAGGCACATGCAGCGCCGCCGACGGTGCAGTGGCCAGGTTCAGCACTGCCAGCAGCACCGCACCGCCGAACACCAGCGCCAGAGTCGCCGTCGATGCGCGGTTCAGGATCATGCCAACTTCTCCCCCTCCCCTTGCGGGAGGGGGACGGGGGGAGGGGTTCGGGTGGTACCGGCACCGCCCCCTCCCCCCAGCCCCCTCCCGCAAGGGGAGGGGGAGAATGAAGCAAACGGGCCCCGCACGCTGTTCATGCCTCCGCCGCCCGTCCCTTGAGCGGGAACATGCCGCGCGGGCGACGCTGGATGAACACGATCAGCATCACCAGCACGGCGATCTTGCCCAGCACGGCGCCGGCGAATGGTTCGAGGAACTTGTTGACGATGCCCAGCGTCAACGCCCCCATCACCGTGCCCCACAGATTGCCGACGCCACCGAACACCACGACCATGAAGCTGTCGATGATGTAGCCCTGCCCCAGATTGGGCGAGACGTTGTCGATCTGGCTAAGCGCCACGCCGGCCATGCCGGCCACGCCGGAGCCAAGCCCGAAGGTCAGTGCATCGATCCACGGCGTACGGATGCCCATCGCCGCCGCCATCTGCCGGTTCTGCGTCACCGCCCGCATTGCGAGGCCCAAGGAGGTGAACCGCAGCGCCGCCATCAAGGTCGCCAGCACCAGCACGGCGAACAGGATGATGTAGAGGCGATTGTAGGTGATCGTCAGGTTGCCGAGTTGCGTGGCGCCGCTCATCCAGTCGGGCGTGGCGACGTCGCGATTGTTCGGCCCGAACAGCGAACGCACACCCTGCTGCATGATCAGCGACAGGCCCCAGGTCGCCAGCAGCGTCTCCAGCGGGCGACCATACAGCCAGCGGATCAGCGTGCGTTCGATCGCTATGCCGATCAGCCCGGCCACCACGAATGCCAGAGGCACGGCGATCAGCAGGCTGCCACCGAACAGACCGGGTGCAGCATCCCGGATCACCTGCTGCACCATGAAGGTCACATAGGCGCCGATCATCACCATCTCGCCATGCGCCATGTTGATCACGCCCATGACGCCGAAGGTGATCGCGAGACCGGCGGCGGCCAGCAGCAGCACCGAACCCAGCGACAGCCCGTAGTAGACGCTTTGCAGAATGCCCCAGAGCTGCAGGTTCCAATCGATCGCCTTCACCGCGCTCGCCGCTGCCTGCGCCACCGCTGGCGACTGACTCGACAGCGAGGCCAGCAGGCTGCGGCTGTCGATGTCGCCGCGCTGGCGCAGCGTCTCGACCGCGGACAGTCGGTCATCCTCGCTTGAGCCGTCAGCGAACAGCAGCGAAGCGGCACGCGCCTGCTCGATGCGGCGCTTCACACCGCTGTCGTTCTCGCGCGCGAGCGCGCGGTCCAATGCCGGCAGCGCCGCGGGATCGTGCGAGTGGAACACCGCTTCAGCGGCGTCGAGCCGCGTCGGCGCATCGGATGCGAACAGCCGCAGGCTCCCCAGTGCTGCCTCGACTTCGGCGCGCACCGCGTTGTTCACGCGAACCGGCTTAAGCCCGCTCGCCATCACATCGGTTGCCGGCTTGCCGCTGGCGGCGTCGATAAACGAGCCGTCGCCTGCCTTGATGAACAGCGCCTTGTCGGACGTGCGCGCGAACAGCCGGTTCGCCTGCAGCGCGGACAGGATCGCCGTCGCCCGCTGATGTCCCGATGCCGCCAGCATGCCGACACCCTGGCGGATCGTCTCGAAGCTGGGCGACGCCAACGCTGCGAACGCCTCGTCCGCCGACTGGGCACGCGACGCAATTGGCGCCAGTGCCAGCACGGCGATCAGCAACAACCAGGCAAGACGCTTCATCGGCTACGCTTTCCGGAAGAATGGGGGTGGCCCGGGAGGAAAACGGGCCACCCCCTCGTCAGGACGGCTCAGACCATCAGGCCTTCTTGCCGCCCCCTGCCCCGCACTTGCCGGTCTTCACATTGAACGCGCCGCACGACAGCGGTGCGCGCCAGTCGCCGATCAGGTCCCTGGTGTCCTCGACATAGGGTGACCATTCCTGCGCCACGACGAGGCCCGGAGTTTCCCAGACCGTGTTGAACTGCCCGTCGGCCTGCACCTCGCCGATCAGCACTGGCTTGGTGATGTGGTGGTTCGGCATCATCGTCGAGTAGCCGCCGGAGAGGTTCGGCACCGACACGCCGATCAGCGCATCGATCACCGCATCGGATGCGACGGTGCCGGCTTTTTCGACGCCCTTGACCCACATGTTGAAGCCGATGACATGCGCCTCCATCGGGTCGTTGGTGGTGCGCTTCGGGTTCTTGGTATAGGCGTGCCAGGCGTCGATGAACGCCTTGTTCTCGGGGCTGTCGACGCTCTCGAAGTAATTCCATGCGGCGAGGTGGCCGACCAGCGGCTTGGTATCCAGGCCGGCAAGCTCTTCCTCGCCGACGCTGAACGCGACCACCGGGATGTCGGTCGCCTTGATCCCCTGGTTGCCGAGTTCCTTGTAGAACGGCACGTTGGCATCGCCGTTGATGGTGGACACGACCGCGGTCTTCTTGCCAGCCGAACCGAATTTCTTGATCGAGGCGACGATGTTCTGCCAGTCGGAATGGCCGAACGGCGTGTAGTTGATCATGATGTCGTCGGGAGCGACGCCCTTGACCTTCAGATAGGCCTCGAGGATCTGGTTGGTGGTGCGCGGGTAGACGTAGTCAGTGCCGGCCAGCACCCAGCGCTTCACCTTGCCGTCGTTCATCAGGTAGTCGACGGCCGGTATTGCCTGCTGGTTCGGCGCAGCGCCTGTGTAGAACACGTTGCGGCTGCACTCCTGCCCTTCATACTGCACCGGGTAGAACAGGATCGAGTTCAGCTCCTCGAACACCGGCAGCACCGACTTGCGCGACACCGAGGTCCAGCAGCCGAACGTCACGGCCACCTTGTCCTGCGTCAGCAGGCCGCGCGCCTTCTCGGCGAACAGCGGCCAGTTCGAGGCCGGGTCCACCACCACCGGCTCCAGCTTGCGGCCCAGCACGCCACCATGCCTGTTGATCTCGTCGATCGTCATCAGCGCGACGTCCTTGAGCGACGTCTCC
>DASSRN010000173.1:0-2138 GCA_035701785.1 Acetobacteraceae bacterium
CGTGGGCTCAGTCGGTTCCGTCACACTGGTGTCGCGCTCCCAGCCCTCGTTCTCCAGTTTGATGTGCTCGATGGCGACGCTGTTGGCGCCCGCATCGAGGTCGGGCAGGGCTTGGTATTCCGACACCCAGCAACGATGCACGAAGAAGCGCCACACCGGCTGGCCCTCTTCGTTCAACAGGTCGATGCGGACCTCCCGGCGCAGATTCTTCAATGATGTCCTGGGCGATCCCTTGTCCAGCACCTGTGCCGCGTTCGCCCAGGTCGCGAAGTCCAGATCCTGCGTCAGGCCACGCTCCAGCGTTATCGGATCGTATTTGGTGCGGCCCAGCCCCTTCAGGATGATTGGATTGCCACCCTCCTTGTATTCGATCACATCGGAGGATCGCTTCAGCCCACTGACCTTGCTGACCGCTGCGACGGCCTGTGTGGAGGTACCGAAATACACCAGGAACCGATACGTCTTGTACGGATCGTAGCGGTTGATGTTGACTGTGAACGGCTTGCCCATCGCTGGCCCTCCTATGCGCCCGCAGTCTGGCCGGCGAGTTGCGCGATCTTGATGATGACGAATTCAGCCGGTTTCAGCGGCGCAAAGGCCACCACTATGATCACCCGGCCGCTGGCCTGATCATCCGGCGTTGTTGTCGTGGCATCGCATTTCACCTGGAAGGCGTCACTCGGCGTGGCGCCCTGCAGCGCACCCTGGCGGAACAGCGACAGCAGGAAACTTTCAATCGAGCTCTTGATCGCAGTCCACAGCGGTTCGTCATTTGGTTCGAACACCACCCAGCGCAGGCTGGCAAGCAGCGATTGCTCAATGAACAGCGTCATGCGCCGCACCGGCACATAGGCCGACTGCTGATACGCCGGATTGGCCGCAACCAGGGTTCGCGCGCCCCACAGCACGGTGCCGATCCCTGAGAAACTCCGCAGGCAATTGATCGAGTCGAGATTGAGCACGCCCTGCTGCGGATCATTCATGATGCCGCCGGGCACCGGTCCGGCAGTGTTCAGCACCACGTTGGCAAGACCCGCCGGCGCCTTCCAGACGCCGCGATTGGCGTCCGTCTGCGCGTACTGCCCGGCGACAAACCCGGATGGCGGCATCGGGATGTTGTTGCCGGTGACCGGATCGTTGGAGACCAGATAAGGGAAGTACAGCGCGCCATTCTGACTCTGTGGCAGGATGTAGCCGCCGGGCAGACCGGTCATCCATTCCTGGATCGGCTTCGGATTCCCGGTGGTGCTGCCGCTGGCCGGTGCCTGCGGCGGCGGATCGAGAATCGCGAAGGCCCGCTTGCGTTCCGCAAACGCAAGCGCCGCACTGACCACGCTGTTGTCGGCGACACCCGGCACCAGCAGCAGATTGAAGATCTCAACGTTGTCGAGCGAACTGTTCGACAGGAACACATTGAGGAAGTCGTCGGAGCTGAACAGGGCGTCGAAGCCGGCGGGCAGATTCGTGGGTGAGGTCGGAAATTTGCTGGTGCCGGCGGCAGGCGTCTTGCCGCCCCAGGACGCTTCATTCTGCGCTGCGATGCTGATCAGCGCGGATGCGCCGTTCACCGCCTTGATCCACACGTCGGTGAGCTGCCCGCCGCGATACGTCTCGACGCGCGTGCCATGCGTGACGATGAGATCGAACGCCGCAGGCGTTGAGGCGGTAGCCGCCTTCACGTTGGTGATCTGCACCGCCATCGGCACCACATCGGTCGGGTCGAGCGCGGTGATCAGCAGCAATGCGACCGGCGTTGCATCGGCCGATGAGATCGTGACATGGAACGCCATATCCGAGCTGCCGGTGCCGAAGCGCACGACAGGATGTGAAGCGTCCCCGAACACGCCAGGCTGCAATCCGACCACGTAGGCGTTCGATCCGCCGTTGAGGAAGAATTGGTAGACCGCGCGCGCCAGGCTGGCATCGATCAGGCCGCTGCTGAACAGGCCGCCGAAATAGGTCTCATAGTCCGAGAAGCTGAAGATCTGCTGGGCGACGTCGAAGGCTTGCGTCTTGTAGGGATGCGAGTAGCCGACGAAGGCGGTGATCGAGGTCGGCGCCGGCTGGATGGCGTGCGAGCTGGATGGCAACTCCTGGATGTAGATGCCGGGATACGACGTGGTGACGGACATCAGACG
>DASSRN010000174.1:0-11650 GCA_035701785.1 Acetobacteraceae bacterium
AGGCGCAGCAGGGCTGCGGCGCCCGATTCTGCCGGAACGACGGTGTAGCCTTCGGCCTCCAGTTGTGCGCCGACGACCCCGCGCACGATCGCATCGTCCTCGACCAGAAGGATCGTGCCCTCGCGGCGCTCAGGTGGATACTCAACGATTGCCCTCTCGTTCCGGATGCCGAGGTCGTCTCCGTTGGTGGTTGCCAGCGGCAACCACAGCGTGACGGTTGTTCCTTGTCCCGGCCTGCTATCTATAGCCAGTGCCCCGCCGCTCTGTTCCGCGAAGCCACGCGCCATCGCGAGTCCAAGGCCCGTGCCCTTGCCGAACGGCTTGGTGGTGAAGAACGGCTCGGTGACCCGCGCCAGGATCTCAGGCGGCATGCCCTCTCCGGTGTCCCTCACCCGCAAGCGAATGTAGCGGCCCGGCTGAACGGATGCCGTCTCGGCATGTCCTGTGCCGGCCGGGTTGCCCGAGTGCTGCAACGCAACCTCGTCGGCGACCAGAGCGATACTCCCGGTGCCCGCCATGGCATCGCGTGCATTGGTCGCGAGATTCACCAGCGCTGTCTCCAGCTGGCTGCGGTCGGCCAACAGCCGCGGCAGTCCTGGATCGGCCTCGACGCGCACCTGCACACCAGAGCCCAGGGTGTGGAGGAAGATCTCGCGCAAGTCGGCAAGCAGGCCCGCTGGGTTGATCGCTTCCGCTCGCAACTCGCCGCGGCGGGAGAATGCGAGCAGCCGGCGGGTGATGGACGTACCGCGATCGGCGGCTTCCATCAGCAACTGGTTGAGCCGGCGGACCCGTTCGGGATCGTGAAGCCGCTTCTCGATCAACCCAGCTGCGCCATGGACCGCCTGGAGCACATTGTTGAAATCGTGTGCGATGCCGCCCGCCAGCTGGCCGAGAGCATCCATGCGCCTGGCGTGCGCAAGCTGCGCCTGGGTCTCCTGCAGGTCTCGGGTGCGTGCCTCGACAAGGCGCTCCAACTCGGCCTTGTCGCGGGCAAGCACTGCCTCGGCCCGGCGCTGCGCGGTCACCTCTACTGCGGTGCCCAGCATGCGGATCGGGCGCCCCTCCTCGAACCATACGCCGGCTCTTGCAGCGACGCGCCGTTCGATCCTGTCGACCACGCCCAAGACGCGGAACTCAGCCTCGTAGCGGCCGCCTGTGTCAGGCTGGAACGCCGCGGCGATCGCGTCCCGCACGCCGGCAACATCGTCAGGGTGAAGATTGTCGAAGAAGGTTGACAGCGTGACGGCCGCGCCCGCCGGAAGCGACCACATCGCGCGCAGGCGCTCATCCCACTGCAGTTCCCCGGTCCGCAAATCCCAGTCGAACACGCCGATCTGGCCCGCCTCGGTTGCCAGCCGCAGCCGCGCAGCGCTCAGGCGGAGCGCTGCCTCGGTGGCGCGCTGATTGGTCAACTCCTCTGCGAGCACGCCGACGGCAACCACTGCACCGCTACCGTCGGGCAGCGGCAGGAAACTGGTTTCCCATGTCCGCGTGACACCCGGTCTGGCCGGCGTCTCGCCGATCACCTCCTGGCGGAGGATCGGCCGACCAGTGCGTATGACCCGGGCGTGCGCCGCTTCCACCCGATCGGCGATGTCAGGCAGCAGTTCTCGCATGGCACGGCCGATATGCGCCTCTGGCGCATATCCGTTCAGCGCGGCCATTGCGGCATTGATCCGCGTCCAGCGGCACTGCGCGTCCAGCACGCTCAGACCGAGCGGCGCGGCAGCGTAGATCCCCTCCAACTCGGCGAGCGCCGTCCGGGCAGAATCTGCGGCCGTCTTCCGGTCAGTGATGTCGAGATCGATGCCGACCATCCGCAACGGCTCGCCGGTACCGTCGCGCAGCACCGTGCCGCGGGCAACCACCCACCGCTCCCTGCCGTCCGGACGCAGCATGCGGAATTCGATGTCGTACTCCGCATCGCCGGCAAGCGCCTGGGCGAGTGCGGCTTCGACAGCGGCGAGGTCATCAGGATGCACCAGTCTGGTGAACGCCTCGATCGTTCCATCAAAGCCTCCGGGCTGAAGCCCGGTGGCCGCTTCCAATCCTTCCGACCAGGCGATTTCGCCGGTCACGATGTTCCAGTCCCAGAAATACATGCGCGCCGCAGAGATCGCGAGGCGCATCTGTTCGTGTGCGCGCGCAAGGTCAGCCTCGGTCGCGCGCCATGTGCTCAGGTCAACCACGAACGCCGCGGCAGTCCCGACGGCGGCATCGGCGAAGGCGAAGAACATCAGCACCGGGACGCGACTGCCATCGGCGCGCACGAATTCCTTCTGGTATGGGGCACATCCGCCGAGGCGCACCGCCTCGGCGATCGCGGCCTCATCGCGGCCGATCCATTCCTGCGGCGTCAGGTCGTCCCAGCGCACGCGCCCGGCTGCGAGGTCGCCGCGCGACATGCCGACGATCCCGAGGAACGCATCATTGGCATCATACACCCGGCCACCAGCATCGCAGCGCACGACGCCGACCGGGCTGGTATCGAACAGCGCCCGCAACTCGGCCACCGCGCCTTCGCGCTGGGCAATCGCCTGGTTCTGCGCATCGGCGGTCTGGGTCAGCGAACTGGCAAGCTCGCGCAGTTCCCGGAGGCGGAAACTGGAGGCCGGCGACCCGCGTTCGGCAGACCCGAGGCGCTTCAGCGCAAGCGTGAAACGTCCCGACAGGATCGCCACAACCAGCAGGCTTGCCAACACCAGCAAGCCACCGAGGGCAGCGAACCACTCGATGGCGTGCCGCATCGGCGCGGCGAAAGCCGTCTCGGGAGCGCCGATCACCGCCCAGTAGCCTGTGCGCGGCGCGCGGGCGTAGGCGACAATCAGGCGCCTGCCGGCTGCCACAGCAACCCGGACATCAGCGATAGCCGAGGCGGATATCATCGCCTCACGTCCAACGGCGTCCATGACCGCCGGACCGTCCTCGCGCGTGCTCGCCACGATGTTCCCCATGCGGTCGGCAAGGATACCAATCGAGTCGTGGGGCAGATGCGTCTGTGCCAGCGTCGCCAGCAGGCGATCGCGGGGCAGCAGGAAGCCCAGCACCTGTGTGTGTGAACGGCCTGTGGTGTCGGTCACGGTGGCGGGCACGTTGACGCCGACCGCGTCTATGCCAAGCGAGGGGCTGTGGAACAGGTCGGTTATCGTCGTTTCACCGGTCGACAGGGTGATCAACGCCGCCCCTACCGCCCGCACGGCGCGCGGCTCATCCGGCGGCCAGAGAGTATTGAGGCGAATCCGGCCCTCGCCATCGACCAGCCCGATGCTGGCCGCGCCACTGGTTCGCGAGGCGGCCCGCATTTCGGACCAGAAGCCGGACATGTCGCCGCGAGCGAGTGCTGTCGAATCAGCCAAGCCGCGCAGCACACGCTCTGCACTCGCGAACTCGCTGTCGATCAGGAGTGCCGTGGTGTGCGCGGTGGAAACCAGCACGTCCTCCGCAGCGACCCTCTCGGCGCGATAGACCTGACAGATGGCTGCCGCAGCCAACCCGAGGAGAGGCACCAGGACAACCAGCGCGAGCAGGAGTGCACAGTTGCGCAGACCTGGCGCGGAATCCCCGGCACCGCGCCTGCGCAGGCGGGAACCTGAGGCTGGATCGATCACTCGATCAACGGCCAGGACGGTTGCACCCCCCCGTCTCATGCTTCGGTATTTGTTCCTGCCACTTGTCAACCGGAGTAACCCCGCCCGACGCCACAATGTCAACGGGAGTCACTAAGCGACAATATCATGTCAACCAGAGTCACCGCCACACACAATGCAGGCTATCGGATCAGCGCAAGCGGCAAAGCCGAGTGACGGTCAGGCATTCTCCTTGCACCAGCGCGCGACCTGCTCGTGTGTCGCGAACCAGCACTTGCCGCGCGCCTTCATATGCTTGATCAGCCGTTCGAGCACCGGCATGCGCGAACGATGGCCGGTGATGTGCGGGTGCATCGTCAGCAGGAACAGCCCGCCTTCTTCCCACGCGCCATCGAATTCGGCCGTGAAGATCTCCTCGACGGCTGACGGCGGCGTGTAGGGCCGCAACGAGGAGAAGCGGACGAAGTTGTAATACACCGCATCGTCGCGGATCCACTCCGGCGGCAGTTCGACGATGCCTGTCGGCTCGCCACCGTCGATCAGTTCGTACGGATCGTCGTCTGCCATCAGCGAGCTGTCGTACAGCAGCCCGAGTTCGCGCACGATGTCGAGCGTGTTCACCGAGAAGTCCCAGCTTGCGGTGCGCATGCCGACAGGGTTGCGGCCGGCGAGGCGCGCCAGGGTGTCCGCGGCACGGAAGGTGAGGTCGCGTTCGGCATCACGCGGCAGGGTGGTGTTGGCTTCGTGGATCCAGGAATGGATGCCGATCTCGTGGCCGTCATCGGCGGTGGCGCGCACTTCCTCGGGATGCAGCAGGGCTGAGACAGCGGGATAGAAGAACGACGCTGGAATCGCTTCGCGCTCCAGCAGCTTGCGGATGCGCGGCATCGCCTGGCGATTGCCGTACTGCCCCTGACTGATGCGCATCGGGCTTTCGTCCGAGTCGCGCAGCGGGATGGTCTCGTGGTCGGCGTCGAAGCTGATCGCGACGGCACAACGGGCGCCGTCCGGCCATGCCTTGGGCTTCATGCTGCGACCGGCACGCGCACGACCGACGATGCGGCGCCAGGTAGGCTCCGACCATTGCCAGGGCTGGCCTTCGGGATGTCCGGCGGCATCGTTCATCGCGCTCTCCTGTGGGTTTTGCTTATGCTGCGCCGGACGCCGGATCGAGCACAAGGATGGTCGGGTGCTGGTGGATGGCACGCAAGAAAGGATTCAAACGCGGATAAGGGCGCAGATGCACGCAGAACACGCAGATGATTCGGTGCGGCTGATAGGCCGTTGACCACGCGTTTGATTTCCAGACGCGGGCGACCAAAGTTCAGCAGCAGACAGAGCCGCAGCCCGTTCGCCTTAAGGTAGTTGGTGCATTGCAAGCGATGCATCTCGTCCAATGACCTGACGGTCTTCAGCTCCACCAGAAGCACGCCCTCAACCAACAGGTCCGCGAAATACTCGCCGACGGCAACGCCATGGTAGTACACCGTTACGCCGCGTTGCTGCACAACGCCGAGGCCCGCGGCACGCAGCTCATATGCCAGAGCGTTCTCGTAAACCTTTTCCAGGAAGCCCGCGCCCAGGGTATTGATCACGTCGAGTGCGCAGCCGATCACTTGCCCCGACAGATCATTCAAACTGTCATCATCTGCGTGCATCCGCGTGCATCTTCTTACATCTGCGTTTGAATCTTTCTGGCGATGCTGCCCCAGAATGATTGCAGAACATTTGACAAAGCCGTTTACCGCTTCGCTGCCCGCTGGTATGGTGCAAGCATGCTCTGCCGCGTAATCAAGCGCACGACGACGAATTGGAAGCCCTTCGGTGGGGCGTCCTGGGCGTGCGCGTGTTGACGGCAGCGACATAGCATCACCCCAAGGCCCCGCCGGCATCGGACGGGGTCTTTCTTTTGGTCCCGTCGCTTCCGGCACAACGAGACGGAGCGACTGCATGAGCCTGCACCACCCCACTGTGGCCATCGTCGGCGCCACCGGCGCCGTCGGCGGCGAGCTGATCGCCTGCCTCGAGCGACGCCAGTTCCCGCTGGAACGGCTGCGGCTGTTCGCCTCGAGCCGGTCTGCCGGCCGCAAGCTGCTGTTCCGCGGCGAGGGCATCGTCGTCGAGCAACTGAACGAGGACAGCTTTCCCGGCGTCGACATCGCGCTGTTCTCTGCTGGCGGGGGTACGTCGCGCCGCTTCGCACCGATCGCGGTGCGACAGGGCGCCATCGTGGTCGACAACTCTTCCGCGTTCCGCATGGAGCCGGAGGTGCCGCTGGTCGTGCCGGAGGTGAACCCCGATGCGATCGCGGGCCACGCCGGGCTGATCGCCAACCCGAACTGCGTGGCGGTGGTCGCGGTGATGGCGCTGTGGCCGCTGCACCGGCACAACCGCATCCGCCGGATCATCGCCGCGACGTATCAGGCGGCGTCGGGCGCCGGCGCAGCGGCGATGGAGGAGCTGCGCGCCTCGACCGCCGCCTATCTCGGCGGCACGCCGTACGAGCCGCGGGTCCTGGCGCATCCCTATGCGTTCAACCTGTTCAGCCACGACACGCGGGTGGACCTGACCACCGGCTGCAATGAGGAAGAGACGAAGGTGATGCGCGAGCTGCGCAAGATCATGGATGCGCCGGAGCTGCGCATCGGCGTCACCTGCGTGCGCGTGCCGGTGCTGCGGGCACACTGCATCGCGCTGACGGTCGAGTTCCAGAGCCCGTTCGAGCCGGCGCTGGCACGCGAGCTGCTGGCCTGTGCGCCGGGTGTGCGGATCGTCGATGACCCGGCTGGCAACCACTTTCCGATGCCGATCGAGGCGTCGGGGCAGGACGCCATCCTGGCGGGCCGGATCCGGCGCGACAGCAGCGACCCGTCCGGCTGCTCGCTGTCGCTGTTCGTGGCGGGCGACCAGCTGCTGAAGGGGGCGGCGCTGAACGCGGTGCAGATCGCCGAGAGGCTGGTGGGGTAGCGGGGAAGTGGGGGGCTTCTGTTGCCCGGTGCCCCCCGAACCGCGCCTATCGCTTATGCAGCGACGGCGAGCGCCTGATTGTCATTGGCACTTGTAGAATGGCCCGATAACGGCGGAACCATGCCGAGCGAAAAGTCCGTCTTTACTACGCGTGTCGAGCCTGTGTCGCCCCCATATGGTGGAGGCGCCGGGCACTGCCCCCGGGTCCACTACGCTTATTCCACGCACCGTTTATCGCCATAGCCGGCGGACCGGCGGGTAGGAATATAGGAAGGCGGGTGCTCCGGGAAAAGGGCTCTCAGTGGTATTGCTCCAGGTCCACACGAATGGCGTCTTCCCCGTCCCATTCGAAGGTCAGGCACCAGGGGCCGTTGACGTGGACCGTGTAGCGGACCGGCTCACCACCCTGCAGGCGATGAAAGTTGAATCCGGGAATGTTCATACCGTTGGGCCTGTCCGCGGCATCCAGGCGCGACAGCCGGATGGCCAGTCTCTTGATGAGGTCTGGGCGGATTCTCGACGCGTCGTCGCGTTGCCAGAAGGCGGCAAGCGCGCGACTCCGGAACGAGCGGATCATCGCTGCCTGTAAGGCCAGCGGTAACACCGTGTCAACTCTCACTTGACTGCATGTCAAGGGACGCTTACCAAAGGTAAGCTGAACCGAGCATGAAGGAGCGGCGCGCCCGTGGGCCGACACCGAGATGGCTGAGTACCGAGTGAAAGGTCCCCCTGCCTGGCGCCCCAGCCATCCTGGCGCGTTGTTGCGAGAGGATGTTTTGCCGGCGCTGCGGCTGACGGTGAAGGCTGCCGCCGAGAATCTCGGCGTGTCACGCCAGACCCTGCACGCCATCCTGGCGGAGCGCTCGGCAGTGACTCCGGAAATGGCCGTGCGCCTGGGCAAGCTGTGCGGCGATGGGCCGGACATCTGGCTCCGCATGCAGATGGCACATGACCTCTGGCAGGCGAAGCGTGACCTCGCTGAGACGGTGAAGCAGATACCAACGTTGCATGCCGCTTCTAACAGCAGACGCACGGGAGTCCGACATGCGCCTCACCGAGCAGCAGGCTAGCGACATCGAAGCGGCGCGCGCCCAGCGCTCGCCCACCGCCCGCCCCACGGTCGCCGCGCTGGAGGCGATGCTGTTCCAGCCATTGCCGGTGCTGGACCACGGCTTTGTGCGGGTGATCGACTACATGGGCGACGATGCGGCGATCGTGCAGGCGGCGCGGGTGTCCTATGGACGGGGAACAAGGCGCGTGTCGGAGGATGCCGGGCTGATCCGCTACCTGATGCGGCACCGCCATTCCACGCCGTTCGAGATGTGCGAGATCAAGTACCACGTGAAGCTGCCGATCTTCGTGGCGCGGCAGTGGATCAGGCACCGCACGGCGAACGTGAACGAGTATTCGGCGCGGTATTCTATTCTGGACCGGGAGTTCTACCTGCCGGCGCCGGAGCACCTGGCGGCGCAGTCGGCGGTGAACCGGCAGGGGCGCGGCGACGTGCTGTCGGGCGACGAGGCGGCGCACGTGCTGGACCTGCTGCGCGAGGACGCGACCCGCTGCTACGACCACTATGCCGAGATGCTGAACGAGGATGAGACCGGTGCGGCGCTCGATCCGGCGCGGCAGGGCCTGGCGCGCGAGCTGGCACGGATGAACCTGACGCTGGGCACGTATACACAGTGGTACTGGAAGATCGATCTGTACAACCTGCTGCACTTTCTGTCGCTGCGCGCCGATGCGCATGCGCAGTATGAGATCCGGGCCTATGCCGAGGCGATGCTGGGCACCGTGGCGGCCTGGGTGCCGGTCGCGCATCAGGCGTTCCTCGATTATCGGCTGGGGGCGGTGACGCTGTCGGCGCAAATGCTGACGGTGGTGCGCAGGATGCTGGCGGGGGAGAGGGTGGAGCAGGCCGACAGTGGGCTGAACCGTCGGGAGTGGGCGGAGTTGATTGCTGCGCTGGGCCTAACGGATGGCACATGAGGCTGACGCAGGTGCGCAGTGCGTCCGAGGATCTCCGATGCACTTCGTAGTCCTCGCGGTTCCTCTGGTGAAACAGCTCTAGGCATATTTTCCTTGACAGACATGCGCCTTCTGCGCTGTTATCAGGTTCATGTCGAAAGGGACGCCGACACTCGCTCAATCGCCAAATTCAAGTCCACATGGGGCTTGTTCAGACGTCCCCGGCTGCATCGGGCGCGTACTCAGCCTCGTTCGCAAACTGATAGACTACGGCAAGCAACTTGCCGTCACCGTGCAGCAGCGCGCTGCCGCTCCAGGCTTCGCGCTGTTCGCCAAACCATTCGGCACCGCCGATCTCGCGACCATCCTCGCCCGCATCGCCGCGGGCCTGTGTCGCGCCGCGGCGCTGGAAGCCGCGCTCGACAGCCGCGCTGCACGCGGCAGAGACCTCACGCCATCGCCTGTCCGCGAGCCCGCCGCCGCAACCCGCCCAGCACGCCTCGCCGCGCGACCGGACGCTCAGCCGGAACCTCCAGCCAGCCACAGCGAGGACCCACGTCTCGCGCGACTGCCGACCGAGGAGGAAATCGCCGCCGAGGTGCGTCGCCGACCGGTCGGCGCCGTGATCGCCGACATCTGCCGTGACCTAGGCATCGCGCCAGGCCGGGTTGACCCGGCATTCTGGCACGAGCTCAGCCGCACGATCATGACCTATGGCGGCAGCTTCGTCCGCTTCCTCAAGGACCTGGATCGGCGATGGTTCGGCCGCAGCGCCGACGACCGAGTGGATACCGCGTGTCCCGCATCGCTGCCGCGATTGCCGAGGCCTGCGACCGGGCCGCCCTGAATAGAACCGCAAATCACGCAGATTCGGCTGGACATCCGCTCGTGCGGTTGGGCCACGTTTTGCGTGATTTTGCGGTTCCCAATCTTCTGGTGCGTGGCTGACAATTACAGAAGCATTGCCAACGAGGTCGGGGCGATCGCCAGGAGGGTGAACATACCTGTAAGTCTTCGGCCTTTATCGCGGCCTGCCGTAGGTTGCGTTCGAACTGTTAGGGCGGCAGTGACGTACATCAATGCGATTCCCGGCCGGTAAGCATAGGATTTCAGGCTTCGACCCGATTGGGGAATCCCCGACTTATGTTAGACGCCGTGCGAATTCAGGACTTTTGCGAGGCTACGGCTGACTGCATCCGCATCCAGGTCGGCCGCTTACTCCATGCTGCCGCCGACATGGTCGATGGTGGGTGCGGTGCCGATGAGATCTACCATCGCGAGAAGCGCCGCATAGCGGCGCTGCTTGAAGAAGTGCGGCAACGTGATCTCTAGGCCGGACAGTCCGATAGAGCATACTGTTGGGGCCAGCGCCGATCGTCAGCTGCGCCAGACGGGTTATGCTTCTGACGCGAGACTTATGGCGTTGATTGCACAGCTTGAGGCTGCATTTATCGCGTCGGATCACATGTGCTGGTCAGAGCCAGCTAAGGTGGAAGTCTCCCGCCGGCTCTCGCGGATCTTACGGGCAGTGCGCCATTCCCGTGCGCATCCGTTCTGATGCCCGGGTGACGAGCCGTTGCGTGCTGCCGAGCGTTCAGGCCACGCATCAGGAAGCCCTATCCTCGCGACCTAGGAGGAGGCCGGCATTGACGTACATCAATGCTTCATTCCTCAACTTGGTGTAGGATCTGAAGCTTCGACCCCGATGAAAGGGCGTCTGAACCTATGTTAGTCGCTGAGCGATTTGAGGACTTTTGCGAAGAATTCTACTTCGTCGAGAAGTCGGTCGAGGTCTATGTGCACTTACGCTCCGTAGACGACACAAGGCGCGTCCGGATCGACGCCCTCTACGAGCCAGGTTCTACGACGCAGTATACTGCTGCCGCGTATATTGAAGAGATGATCGAGGTGGCGAGTATCCGCACACCCTACGCCAAGGGCAGCGTATGGATTAACTTCGGGCTGCCCTCGATCCTGGCGGCGAAGTCGGCGGACGATGCGATTGCTCAAGCACTACGCTGGCTCCGAGGCCACTGCTCCAAAGTGGCAGGCGCTTAACCCAGCGTGACCGCCGGCTAGGCGATGCCAAAAAGCGACATCGCTGAAGCTGCGCGATGCGTCGCGGAGGCCGAAGAACGTTTCGCGCTTCACATTGCTCGCTTCGAAATCCTGCGCCATTACGGCTGCGACTTTGGCGCCATCAGAAAGGCCCGGGCGCGGCTTACGATCCTTGAGCACACGATGACTCTCGCCACAGCGCACCTGAGGCTGAAGTGGCGGCGCTGAGGGCAACGAGTCGCTGTCCTCCGTTACGTTGATTTGAATCAATGCCCGTCCTGCACGGTCGGCGTATCCTGGGCTGGCAGTGGGCTGAAATTATTCGGCCTGGATGCCCAGAACAGGCAAAGGGGTTGGGAGAACATGCGGCGGGAAAGCATCTGGTCAAGCGGCGACAGGCTATTCGATACGCTCTTGCTGGCGCTGTCCGGAGTGGCATTTACCCTGATGATGGCACTCCTCGCAGCCGCATACGGCGGCTAGGCCGCGCCACCACTGCAATTCCGTTCAGTTGTGCGGCCGCCGCGCGGCTTCCTACGCGACCCGGCGCCATTGCATCCGAATGCTGCCCTTCCAGGAGCAGCGCACTGTCCAATAATCGGTATCGACACTCGATCTGATCATGGGACGCTGACGCACGAGCCCCATCTGCGTGCATCGGTCTGAACTCCTTCTCCTCGCATCCGGCTGAGGCGGGCGCGTGTCGCTTGCCTTTTGGGCACCTTTGCCACCTTCTGCGGCCAACCACCTCGCAAGGCAGTCAATGAAGCCCCCGAACCAAGTCCTCGGATCGATCGGCACCACGATCTTCACCGTGATGTCGGCGCTTGCGGTCGAGCACAACTCCATCAACCTGGGCCAGGGCTTTCCCGACACCGAAGGCCCTGCCGACGTGGTGCAGGCGGCGGCTGATGCGCTGAAGGACGGGCGCAACCAGTACCCGCCGATGCCGGGCCTGCCGGAGCTGCGCCAGGCGGTGGCGGTGGCCAACAAGCGCTTCTACGGCCTGGCGGTCGACTGGGCGAGCGAGGTGGTGGTGACCTCGGGCGCCACCGAGGCGATTACCG
>DASSRN010000175.1:0-8754 GCA_035701785.1 Acetobacteraceae bacterium
GCTCAGTGGTATGCCGAAGATGCGCAGGATCAGCGTTCCAAAGAGCAGGAAGAAGAACATCAACCCGACAGCGTACAGGCAGGCGCGCCGGGCCAGAATTATGCGTTGCTGGTCGCTCTCGCGGGCAGCCAGCTGCAGGAATACCGGCAGGGCTTCGAGCGGATTGATGATCGCCAGGAGGGTCGAGAAGGTGGCGATGAACAGGGTCATGCTCGGTCAGCCTGCCTCAGTCGGAATACGAGTGCCGCCCCTGTGAGCAGTCTCGGTCGCATCGTCATGGCCCCGTGCCGGTGCAGGGCTGTGGATACGTCCTGGGGCGTCGTCTGTGCCGATGCCCGGCAAAACAGCAGCAACCAACGCTGAACAGATCAGCATTGTGCGGCTTGCGGTCATACTCCTCCCTTCCCCCTGCAGGATCGGATATTGCTCCGCTATCTTGTGCAGGGGACGTGCTGCCAGGCGCTATGGCAATTTCGGCAATGTGGGCAGTGCCGAACCCGTCTGCGGGACGAGATCTCGTGCGGGGTGGGCAGACGGACAGGCTGGTCTCCAGGTTCACGAACCGGGGAGTCCTGACGCTAAGCTGCCTGGGCCAGGCGACGCATCACATGACCAACCATGAGATGCTAGGGCTGATGATGTGCAGCGCCTGGCTGATCAATGCGGCGTGGCCGCTTGGAGGCGGGGGTGCTGGACGTGCAGCTGAACGAGCCGTCCGATCCGGCCAACCCGCTGCTGAAGCTGCCCAACGTGGTGCTGAGCCCGCACGATGCCGCCACGCCGCTGAGTGCAACGACAGGATGTCGGTGCGGGCAGCGAAGAACATGCTGAAGCTGTTCCATGCGGTAGCGGATCCTGGGTGTGGTGTACCCGGAGACGCTGCCGAACCTGCCAGATGTCTGATTGGTTCAGGGGCACGGCTTTTGCTTCAGTCCGCGTTTTAGCGTCGGTATCGACGAGTTTGCCGACTGTCTATATGCATACGGAACGGATAAGGTACGCTGGGAAGGCGCTTACCATACTGTGGATGCGACAGGCGGCATTTCCTTGGATCCAGTAGCTTGCGCGAGAATACGCCGCGTCGGGCATTTCGCGGACAGCATGGAGTCCACTCGTGATGTGAACGCGGTTATCGGTTTTTATCGCCACTGGATCATCGAGCCATTTTTGGCAAAATCCGGGAATGTTCATGCGATCTTGGACGTCGGTGCCGGTTATGGATGGCTATCAATTGCATTTGCTCTCCAGCCGACATCGCGCGTGGCGGCACGCATCGTGGCAATGGAGCCTAACGAGCCGCGGCTGAGGGCGGCTCGCGAAATCGCAACTATCGCAGGCGTGGCGGATCGCATCGAATGGTGTACCGCGTCACTTGGGAAGATGCCATTCCCCAATGCCTCATTCGATGCCGTCTTCGCAATTGAGGTGATCGAGCACATATACAAATCAAAGCCGATGATGGACGATCTTGCTAGAGTCTCAAAGGAGCGGCTGCTGATTACCACTCCAAATCGGCTGTTTCCAATCATTCAGCATGACACCGCACTGCCATTTTGCCATTGGCTGCCGCCTCATTGGAGGCGCACCTATGCCGCGGCCTGGGGCAAAGCCGATCACGATGGTAACTTGTTCTGGTCGCCGGGCGAGCTCGCAAAGGCTCTACCTGAGTTTCGGCCTGTCACCTCGTTTATGCACTTCAACCGATGGAGTGATTACGTGACGGCGAACCGTTCGTTGGGTGCTGAGTTTCGGGACTCGCAGGTTCGCGAGATTCTGTATCTGCTAGCCAGCAGGTTTGGTTGCCTTATGCTGCCGACCATTTCCCTTCAATTGGAACGGTACGCTGGGTTTGTTCCCCGTACAGAACCTAGGAGAGGGAATGTCCTTGTCGAGAGATAGCCCTCTGCGGGTTCCTTACCCGCACAATGCAGCAGAGAGAATCGCTGTCATGATGGAAGGCTGATGCACGCTGCTGTTGAGACTGGCGCTTTAGCGAAGCGGGTTAGGGTGCCTGAATGCCTCGTTGGTGGCCGCCTAGGCAAGCTCGCCTTGATGGCTGCGTTTTGGATGGCAGTATTTGTAACAGCATATGCCCGTACGATCGAGATCAATAATGTTGTTAAACTCAAGCTGGCAATCGACGATGCCCGATCTGGCGACGAGCTTGTTCTGTTGGATGGAGAATATTTACTTGACGGAACCCATGGCATCGACTGCAAGACCTCAGGCACGCCCGGGGCGCCCATCGTAGTTCGGGCTGCGAACCCACATGGTGCGCGTATCGTTTCACGGGCTGTCGAGGCATTTAACGTCTCCGCTCCCTACTGGCAGTTCAAGGCCTTGGCTATCCAGGGGGTCTGTGCGGACGATAGTATTTGCGAACATGCTTTTCACGTTGTTGGTCCCGCATCCGGCTTTCGGATGGAAGGAAATCACATTGTCGATTTCAATGCCCCTCTGAAAGTCAATGCTGATGTGCAGCATAACATGCCCAACGATGGGGTCGTAGAGGGTAATCTGATCTCGGCGACACATCCTCGCGATACAGCTTCTCCAGTCGCTTTTATTAATATCGATAACGGCTCAGGCTGGATAGTGAGGAGGAATACTATTGCAGATTTTCATAAATTGCGGGGAGATCGCACCAGCTTCGGCGCGTTTGCGAAGGGCGGTGCCAATACTCCTGTCTTTGAACAGAACCTCGTGCTTTGCACCAAGGCGGATCGAGGGGGCGGTTCACGCATAGGTCTTTCGCTTGGAGGCGGAGGTATGGACGCAGCCCTATGTGCTCCTCATTGGGATGCATCGGTTCCATGTGATCCAGAGACATCTTATGGTCTGATAAGAAATAACGTGATAGCGAATTGTTCGGACGTTGGCATTTACCTCAACAGAGCTCGTGCAACGGCTGTATTACATAATACGCTAGTAGGCACGGCCGGAATCGACTTTCGGTTCAGCTCTACGGGAGAGGCACACGGGAACGTTCTGACTGCGCAGATTCGACGTCGTGACGGGGGGAATTTCTCCGGTAGGGATAATCTGGAAGACGTTCCTATGGCTAAACTGCGGGCATCGTTTGCGGAGCCGCTCTTCGGGCGCATGCAGATCCGGGGCGATCTGCAATGGCTCGCGAGACAGGCCAACCCAAACGAGCAGGTTAAAACGGATTACTGCAATAGAGATCGCGGCGAAGGAAACCTGGATATGGGCGCGTTGCAGGTGTCGCTGGGTGAATGCGTAGCCTCGGCGCCTCCACCTTCGCCGTAGGTGCACGACGGCCATGCCAGCGAATTTGCGCGCCGGGATGACAGCACTGCGCCGACGGTAGACGGGGGGCCTCAACGGAAACTCGCGCTAACATTGACATCAGTCGTGCTAACTTCCATCTCCACTGGTTTCCACCCAGGAACCAGTGCCACATGCCTTCCGACACCCCTCCTCCCGAAGCTCCCGGCGCCAACGCCCGCTACATCCGTGCCCTGCTCAACGACTACCTGCCGCCGCCAGTCACCCACACAGCGGAGGCGCGCACGGAGCGGGACCAGCACGCGATGGATGCCGTCACCGCGCTGCACCCCGAGGACGACTTCGAGGCCAGCCTCGCCGTGCGCCTCGTGGCGATGGGCGCCCATGCCGACGATTGCCTCCGCCTCGCGGGCGTCGCCGCTGCAGATTCGATGGAGATGCGCCGCTGCCGCGCCCAGGCCATTGCGATGGCGCGGCAGGCCGACGCGCAGCTGCGCATGCTGCTGCGGGTCCAGGCCACACGCGAGAAGGCAGACGCCGCGTCGGCGCCGCATGTCCAAGGCGAAAGACGCGGGATGCATAAGGCGGAAGCGGCGCAACCCTGGCCCGCGGAACCCGACCTCACCGAGAGGGAGATCGACGCCGAGGCCGAACTCTACGCGGTAATGTATCCCGATCGCGCTGCACGCATCCGCGCTGCAAGCGGCCTGCCGCCCGACCTCGACTTCGGCCCGCCGGAGCCGCATATCGTGGTTGGGCTGCTGCGCAGCTGCGACGCGTCACGCGCGGTGGGACTCAATCCTGGGAATCGCGACAATGAGACGGGGTCGATGCCGCTGTCGGGCAGCGCCGATTGATCCGGATCAATGCGGCGGAGCGGCGGGAGGACCAAGCTCCCTGACGCTTCAGGGAGAGCAAGCATGCCCGGAATCGCTCTGTCGATGGACGAGATCAAGGCGGCGCCGCCGGAAGTCCGGCGCTGGCTGGAGCAGGAGATGGTGCGCGCGTTCGGCGGCAAGCCCACGCCGCCGCCGCACGAGGCGCCGATGCTGGTTGGCTGCAACATCGAAGAGGCGCGCGACGTCCTGGCGCTGGTGCAGGACATGCTGCCGGCGGTGAACGTACTGTTCGAACTGGGCCGAGAGGCGGCCAGCGTCGCGGTGCACGGCCTGCGCGCCTACAGCATCGCCGACATCCAGCGCCACGTCCGGCTGCAATCGCCCGAGCAGGTGGTTGAGTGCCTGGAGGTGCTCACCCACGCGCTGCGCCGGGTGCGCGGCGAGGCCGGGGCGGAGTTCTTCGCGCTGGACGACCAGGGGCACTGCCTGGTGGCGGAGGCGACGATGCGCAGCATCATGCGGCTGTGGCAGGAGATCGTCGCGCGTCGGTCAGGCTGACGCCACGGCGGTGATGTCGACCTCCATCAGCAGTTCGGGACTGGCGAGGCCCTTCACCACCAGCGCGCTGAAGCATGGCGTGACGCCGTCCAGCCGGCGCAGCACCGCCTCGCTGACGCCGGCAAGGTAGGCGCGGTCGGTGACGAACACGGTTGCCTTCACCACGTCGGCCAGGCTGGCGCCGGCCTCGCCCAGTAGCACGGCCACGTTGTCCATCGCCTGGCTGGCCTGCGCCACAGCATCGCCGGCGCCGTGCATGACCTCATGCAGGTCGGTGCCGGTCTGGCCGCGCAGGACGATGTGATCGCCGGCGCGCACCGCCATGCAGAAGTCGCAGTCGAGCGCCTGCTGGCCGAAGCCGTAGCGCACCGCGTTGGAGTGGTAGGGGCGCACGCGGCGATGCGGACCATCCTGCTTGCGCAGCACGTGCACGTCGATCTCGAACAGGATGTCGGGGCGCGCGAAGCCGGCGACGATGAGGCCGGTGGAGACCGGATGGATGCCACGGAAGTGCCTGCCGATCACCGGGTACACTGCGCTGCGATAGGCACGGTCGCTGATGTAGACGGTGATCTTGCAGACATCGTCCATGCCCGATCCGGCCTCGCGCAGCAGCGTGGCGAGGTTGGTAAGCGCGAGGTCGGCCTGTGCTGCGGCATCCTCCGGCCGCCGTCCGGGTCCTGCCATGAAGCTGCCGTCGAGTGCGGCGCCGGTCTGGCCGCGCAAGAACAACTCGGTCTCGCCGGCGGCCACCATGGCGCCCTGCCAGGCGATGTCCTGGCCGAACCAGTCCTTCATCTCGAAGGTGCGCAGCCGCTGCACCGGCGATCCGATCACCGCCTCGGCGTCGATCTGCACCATCAGTTCAGGCAGCGGCAGTCCTGGCACGATCAGGCCGGTGCTGACCGGGAAGACGTCACGCAGGCGTTGGCCGATCGCTTCGTAGACCGGCTTGCGATGCGCGCGATCCACCAGCGACGTGGTCAGGCGGGTGATGTCGCGCAGCGATCCGCCTGCGGCGTGGAGTGCCGCCTCGATATTGTCGAGGGCGGCGTGGGCCTGGGCAGCAGGATCGCCGAGGCCGGCCACCACGCCATCAGGGCGCAGCGCACTGCGACCGCTGAGGAAGACGCGCGCACCACAGCGCACGGCGCTGGCGATGGGAAGCGGCGCGGCGAATGGCAGAACGCGGGTGTGTGGCATGGCAGGACGCTAGCCCACGTGCGCGTCGCATGCCCATAGTGCGGCGAGGAGACTGAGATGCTGGAAGAGCACCGTCGGCCCAATGTGCTGGAGATCGACAGCGGCTCGGTGACGCGGCGCGTCGAGGCGTTGCGTCGGCGCGTGGGCCGGCGGGTGAAGATCTTCGCTGCGCTGAAAGCCAACGGGTATGGCTTCGGCACCTTGCCGATGGCGCGCGCGGCGCTGGCCGGTGGCGCCGATGCGTTGTCGCTGATCGACCGCGCTGAGGCGATCGCGCTGCGCCAGGCAGGGATCGATGTGCCGATCCTGCTGTATGCGGGGGTGCCGATCGATGCGGCGGCAGTGGCAGCGGCCGAGGCCCATCGTCTGACACTCACGTTGCTCAGCGAACAGGAGATCGACGAGGTGGCGCGGCACGCGCGCACGCCGATGGAGCTGGCGATCAAGCTGGAGGTCGGGCCGGAGCGCATCGGTATATTGCCTGCCGACCTGTTGGAGATGGCGCGTCGCATTGCATCACAACGGCTGCTGTCGCTGGAGATCGTCAACGCGCATCCGACATTCCGCGACGATGCGCCCGATGCAGTTGTGCACGAGCAGTTCCGCCGGTTCATCGGCGCGTTGGAGGCGTTGCGCAAAGCCGGGCTGCCGATGCCGCTGCGGCTGTTCGCTTCATCGAAGTCACTCGCGCGGTTCTCGGGGATGGAACTCGATGCGGTGGACCCCGGTCAATATCTGTTCGGCGATGTTGTGGAACTGCCGATCATCCGCTCGCTGCGAACGGTGCTGACACAGGTGCGGCCGGTAACGCGCGACTTCGCGTCGGAGCATGCGCCATTCGACGTGCGCGCGGTGCGCAAGGTAGGCGTGGTCCCGTTTGGGAAGGTCGATGGCGCCGGGCGCTGTCATGCGGCAGAGGTGCTGGTGCGCGGGCGGCGTGTGCCGATCCTGGGAGGGCCGTCGCTCGAGTATATGCGGCTTGATCTGACGGCGGTGGCTGACGCGGAGGCTGGTGACGAGGTCGTGCTGATCGGCCGCCAGGGCAGCGCGCAGCTCACGCTGGCGGAAGTCTGTGCTGCACAGAGCGCGACGCCATCTGACATAGCGATGGCACTCGGCCTGGCGGTGCTGCGCTCCTGGCGGACGGATGCATAACCGTGACGGGCCTCTACCGCAGCTCTGAACGACACCTTGCCGCCGCGGTCAGAAGTGGCGGCATTCTGGTGTTCACTGGAACCGTCACCTCGGAATCGGTACGAGAGTTGGCCAGCTTCACCTCGACCTCGGTGACGGATGGCAGCAATGCGTCAATGGGCTTTACCGGCACGGTGAGCATATTGCCATTGCCGGCGCCCGTCAGGTTGCCGGGAATTACCGAGTCGTTGATGCGTACGGCAACAGCGAACCGTTCATTGTCAAACTTGAACGTCTCGTCCTGAATGCCGATCGTCTCGTCGTTGTCGTGGTTCCAGGACACCAGGAAGGCCTGGCGCTTGGAATACGCCACCAGAGTGCAGGCATTGCCGATCTGCATCACCGCCCCGCCTTTGGCTCGCCACCACCACGTGGTATGCGCCGCCGTCGTAAGCAGCGTGACGAATACAAGCCACCATGTCCGCATGGCCTGTGGTAGTAGGCAGCGGCCTGCGGGTGGTCAACCCAAATACTTTCCGAGTCCGCGCGTGTTGGAGCGAATGGCACGAAAGCCATCGCTCCAGTTTTTCACGCAGTTCAGAGCTCAATACTGTGAGTAGTAGCCTGGGTAGTAAGGTGGCGGCGGTGAATAAACCACAGGGGGTGGCGGGGCATAGTATTGCGACTGCTGCGACGCGATGATGCCACCAACGATTGCGGCGGCGCCGAGACCCAATACTGCCGCGGCAGCCGCGTTGCCATTGTCGTGGTCGTGATGCCAGCCACCTTGCCAGCCACCACCATGCCAGCCTCGGTCGCCGTGCCAGCCGCGGTGATCGCCCCAGTCAGCGTGCGCCGCTGGTGCGGCCAGCAGGCCGGCGGCGATGGGGGCTGCTATCATCAGTTTCGACCAGATACGCATAGCACGATCCTTGTTCCGAATGTGTGATGCGTAAGCTGGTGGGCGGTCGTGGCTGGAATTGGGCAGCACCGTGATTTGTTGACGGCCATCGCGTCAGTGGTAGGTCCGCCCCCCATCGACCGCCAGATTGACCCCCGTCACGAACGAGCTTTCGTGAGCGGTCAGGAACAGGATCGCTGCCGCGATCTCGTCGGGAGCGGCGGGGCGTCCCAGCGCGTAGCGGGTGACGATCGCCGGAATGATGCCGCCGGCGGCATCGCGCAGCGTGCCGTCGGTCATCGGTGTCTCGACCGCGCCAGGGCACACGGCGTTCACGCGAATAGATGGTGCCAGTTCGGCTGCGAGCGCACGCGTCATGGCGATCACGCCGCCTTTCGAGGCGACATAGGCGGTGCTGCCGCCGCCGGTGGGCAACAGTCCGACGCCCGAGGCGATGTTGACGATCGTGGCGCGTTCGGCCTGGCGCAGGAACGGCACGGCGCACTGCACGCAAAGGAACGTGCCGGTGAGGTTCACTGCGATCGTGGTGTTCCATTCATCGGTCGTGGTCTCCATCAGGCCGCGGTTGATGAACACGCCTGCTGCATTGACCAGGCCATCGAGGCCGCCCAGCACACGCGTCGCCTCGCGTACCGCGCGCGCTGCGCTGGCAGGATCCGACACATCGGCGGCGATCGCGTGCATGCCGGTCACACGATCGGCGTCGCGGTCGAGCACCGCGACGGTGGCGCCTTCGCGCGCGAACAATTCGGCTGTGGCATGGCCGATGCCGGAGGCTCCGCCGGTGATCAGGATTTTCCGGTTCTCCAGTCGTGGCATGTCGTGCTCCATGGCGTTGCCTGCTGCCGG
>DASSRN010000176.1:0-9774 GCA_035701785.1 Acetobacteraceae bacterium
CGCGGCAGTGAACAGACCGGTGCCGAACGGTGGCCCGGCAAACAGGTCCTGCAGCACCGGGATGCCGTCCAGCGCATCGATCACAAACGGCTGCACGTACTCCGACATCAGCGGTACGATGACGAAGAAGCCCCACATGCCGTAGATGATCGACGGCACGGCCGCCAGCAGTTCCACCGCGGTGCCGACCGGACGGCGCAGCCAGGCCGGGGCAAGTTCGGTGAGATAGAACGCGATGCCGAACGCGATCGGCACCGCGATCAGCAACGCCAGTATCGACGTCACGATGGTGCCGTAGATCGGTACCGCGGCGCCGAACACCTCCTTGACCGGATCCCACGCAGCGGACACCACGAATGCCGGCCCGAAGGCACGGAACGCTGCGAGACCGCCCAGGAACAGCAGGATGATGATGGCGCCCAGCAGCACCAGGACGAACGCGCCGGAGAAGCGGGCCGCGAACGCGAAGATCGTGTCGCCGACCTGAAGCTTGTGCCGCGGCGGGGCGGCGGCGATGGATTGCTGCAAGAGCTGTCTCGATCCAGATGGCTTGGCCACGCCGACATGCCGGGATTGCCCGGACATGTGGCGCGGTCCTGCCGATAACTACATGACGGGCTTGCCGTCGGGTCCTTTCACGTCGGCGTGCCATGCGGAGCGAACTGACGCCTTCACCGGATCAGGCAGCGGAATGTACTCGAGGCTGCTGGCGATGCTATCGCCTTTGCTGTAGGCCCAGTCGAAGAACTTGATCACCGCGGCACTGCGTGCCGGGTCCTTCGGATCCTTCGGAAGCTCGATGAACGTCGCCGAGACGATCGGCCAGCTCTTGTCACCAGGCTGGTCGATCAGGTTGACCGCATAGTCCTTCGCGTTCGTCCAGTCGCCATTGGCCGCAGCGGCGGTGAAGGCGGCCATACTCGGCTCCACAAACTGTCCCGCTTTATTCTTCAGCTGTGTCGTAACCAGCTTGTTCTGCGTCGCATAGGCATTCTCGACATAGCCGATTCCGCCGCGCGTGTTGTGCGTGGTGGCGGCGACGCCGTCGTTGCCCTTGGCGCCCGCGCCTGCCGGCCAGTTCACGCTGGTGCTGGCGCCGACCTTGCTCTTCCAATCAGGACTGACGGCCGACAGATACGAGGTGAACACGAAGGTGGTGCCCGAGCCGTCGGCGCGATGCACCGGTGCGATCGCCAGGCTGGGAAGCTTCATGCCAGGGTTCAACTCGGCGATCTTCGGGTCGTTCCACTTGGTGATGTTGCCGGCGAAGATGTCGGCCAGAACCGGGCCGGTCAGCTTGAGCTGATTCTCCTTCACATCAGGCAGGTTCACGATGATGACCACTGCGCCCATCACGGTCGGGAACTGCAGCAGCTTGCCGTCCGACAGCTTCGACGGGTCCATCGGCGCATCGGACGCGCCGAAGTCAACCGTCCGATTGAGGATCTGGTTCTGCCCGCCTCCAGATCCGATCGCCTGGTAGTTGAGCTCGATGCCGGCAGCGCCTTTCGCGGCCTCGCCCCACTTGGTGTAGACCGGCGCCGGAAACGTCGCTCCTGCGCCAGTTATCTGTTGCGCATGTGCGCCAAACGCGAAAGCGGCCAGGCCGACGGCCATGACCGTGATAGACAGTCGCATGCAGATCCCCTTCAGACTCTGATTCCCCGAGCCGAACCTAGGCAGAGGTGGCGACTGGCAGATTGCAATTCTGTGAAGCTTTGATGACAGTGGCCGCAGCACGGTGGACCGATCGCCCCGGGCTGGTTCGACTGGCCTTGGCGAGGATCAATACGACCCATGACGGCATACCGGTATGTGATTGCCCTCGGCCTGGCCGCGGCGCTGCTGGCGGGCGGGGCGCATTCCGCGACGTTACGCATCGGACTGAATGAGGACCCCGACGCCCTTGATCCGGCACGCGGCGGCAGCTTCGTCGGACGCGTGGTGTTCGCCGCCGTCTGCGACAAGCTGATAGACATCGACGCGCAGAACAATTTCGTGCCGCAGCTCGCGACAGGGTGGTCGTGGTCGCCGGACAACATGGCGCTGAACGTCACGCTGCGCGACGGCGTCAAATTCCACGATGGCCAGGCGATGGACGCCGAGGCGGTGAAGTCGAACATCGAGCGCTACCGCGCTGCGCCGGAAAGCCTGCGCAAAGGCGAATTGAAGCCGGTCGCGTCGGTGGAGGTCGTCGATCCTTGGACGCTTCGGTTCCATCTGTCGCAGCCATACGCGCCACTCGTTGCAGTCTTGGCCGATCGTGCCGGCATGATGATCTCGCCCAAGGCGCTGGGCCGGGACGTGACGCCCGACCTGCCATGCGCCGGCCCGTTCCGGCTGACCGAGCGCGTGGCGCAGGACCGCATCGTGGTCGATCGCTTTCCGGGCTATTGGAACGCCGATGCGATCAAGCTTGACCGCATCGTCTATCACCCGCAGCCCGACACCACCGTGCGCCTGGTCAACCTGCAGGCCGGCCAACTCGATATGGTCGAGCGGCTCGGCCCGACCGATGTCGCGACGGTGAAGCAGAACCCGAAGCTCAAGCTGATCAGCCATCCGGCGCTGGCCTACTACTCCATGAGTATCAACCTGAAGGCTGACAGCCCGTTGGGCGATGCGAGGGTGCGCGCCGCGCTGGAGGCGTCGATCGACCGCGGCGTGCTCAATCAGGTGGTGTTCGACAGCCAGTTCATCCAGTCGAACCAGTTCGAGGCGCCGGGCAGTCGCTACTGGGATTTGGATCATCCGGTGCCGCCGCGCGACGTGGCGAAGGCGAAGGCGTTGCTGAAGGAGGCCGGGCAGGAGCATGCGTCCTTCACGCTGCTGATCGGCAACAGCCCGGTCGAGCAGCAGGTCGGCCAGGTGGTGCAGTCGATGGCCGCCGAGGCGGGCTTTGACGTGAAGCTGCAGGCCGCCGAGGCGAATGCGCTGGTAGCGGCGGGACGCGCCGGCAACTACCAGGCGACGATCGTGATCTGGAGCGGCCGGCCCGACCCGGACGGCAATGTCGCGATCTGGCTCGCCTGCGACGGCTTCCTGAACTGGGGCAAATACTGCAATCCGAGCTTCGATGATCTGCTCGCGCGGGCACGTGGTGTCACCGACGTGGCACAGCGCCAACCGCTGTATCGGCAGATCGTCGACATCTACCTCAACGACCGGCCGCATCTCGTGCTGTATCATGCGAAGTGGCTGTGGGCGCTGTCGGACAAGGTGTCCGGGTTCACGCCGACGCCGGACGGGCTGATCCGACCGCAGGGGATGACCATCGCACCATGACCAACCGCATCGACGGCAAGCGGCTGCTGGACGATCTCTACGCGCTGCGCAGGATCGGCGAGTACAAGACCGGTGTGCACCGGCCGACCTATTCGCCGGAGGATGTGCAGTCGCGTCATTGGCTCGTGGATCGGATGACCGAAGCAGGGCTGACGCCCGAGATCGACGGCATCGGCAACGTCATCGGCCGCGCGCCGGGCAGCGGCGCCAAGTTGCTGCTTGGCAGCCACGTGGAGACGCAGCCGCACGCCGGCTGGCTCGATGGCGCGCTGGGCGTGATGTACGGGGTCGAGGTCGCGCGCACCTTGGGTGGAGGCATCGACGTCGCGGCATGGGCCGATGAAGAGGGCCATTTCGGCTCGTTCCTCGGCAGCCGCTCGTTCTGCGGCCTGTTGCCGGAGGACGAGATCGACCGCTGTCAAAACCGCGAGGGCACCACGCTGCGTGACGCGCTGGCGCAGGCCGGATTTGCCGGCCTGCCGCGCGTGCAGATCGATCCGGCGCGCTATCGCGGCTATCTCGAAGCGCATATCGAGCAGGGCGCGGAACTCGAGGACACCGGCAAGCGCATCGGCATCGTCACCGCGATCGTCGGGAGCCATCGCTTCCGCATCGTGTTCGAGGGCGTGCAGAACCACGCCGGCACCACGCGCATGGCAATCCGCAAGGACGCCGGCGTGGCGCTGGTGCAGCTTGCATCGGCGATCTACCAACGCTTCCCGCAAGTTGCGGGACCGCGCACGGTCTGGACGACCGGCCGCATCCTGCTCGATCCCGGCGCGCCGAGTATCGTGCCGGGAGGGGCGGAGATGCTGTTCCAGTTCCGCGACACCGACCCGGCACTGCTGGCGAAGCTGGATAGCGAACTGGAAGCTCTGGTCGCCGAAGCTTCGCGCGGGCCGTGCCGCGTGACCATCGCGGAACGCGGACGTTCCGTGCCGCAGCAGATGGACGGCGGCTTCCAGGACGCACTCGAGCGCGCTGCCGACCGCCATGCGCCGGGGCTGCACGTACGGATGCCCAGCGGCGCCGGACATGATGCGCAGATCCTGGCGGAGCGCGTGAAGTCGGCGATGCTGTTCGTGCCGTCGATCGGCGGCATCAGCCATCACTATGCCGAGGACACCAGCGATGATGATATCGTGCTGGGCTGTCAGGTGATGGCCGACGCGGCGGCCGATCTGCTGCAGCAAAGCTGACGCGAGGACCAGAGTGGCAAACGAGATCGAAGTGGCGGTGGACGCGGCGGGGCTCGCCGTGGTGACGCTGAACCGGCCGGAGAAGCGCAACGTCGTGTCGCTGGCGATGTGGCGCGGGCTGGGCGAGATCTACCGTGACTTCGCCCGTCGCAGCGATGTGCGTGTGGTGATCCTGACCGGCGCCGGAGGCCATTTCTGCGGCGGCGCCGACATCTCCGAGTTCGCCAAGGTCCGCAACAGCGTGGAGGACGCGCGGGCCTATGGCGAGGCCGGCCACGCTGCGACGCAGGCGATCATCGACCTGCCGCAGCCGACCATCGCCGCGGTGCACGGCTATGGCGTCGGCGGCGGCTGTGGCCTTGCGCTGGCCTGCGACCTGCGCGTGGGCGACGGGACCACGCAGATGGGCATTCCGGCGGCGCGGCTGTCGATCGTCTATGGCACGCTGGATTGCAGTCTGCTGCTGCGCGCCGTCGGGTTGGCGAACGCCAAGCTGGTGCTGTACTCGGGGCGCTACTTCCCGCTGCCCGACTGCCGAGCGATGGGGTTGATCGATGTCGTGGCCGAGGGCGCGCTGGCGGGTGCGCAGGCGCTGGCGCAGGAGTTGTGCACCCGCGCCCCGTTGTCGCAGCGTGGTGCGAAGATTGTGCTGGAGGCTTTGGAGCGCGGCGAGGCGGAGCAGCGCGCCGCCGAGATCGAAGCGGTGCAGGAGGCGGCGGTGAACAGCGAGGATTATCGCGAAGCGCGCCAGGCTTTCCTGGAAAAGCGCACCCCGGTGTTCAAGGGACGGTGACGCAGACATGGACGCACAATTTCAGCCGCTGGATCTCGCGAAGTTCCGTGACCCGTTCATCACCGCGAAGGGCGAGACCCGGGCACATGTGGCGCTGCGCTCGCTCGATACGCTGTGGTTCAACACCGGCACGCTGTGCAACCTCACCTGCCGCAACTGCTACATCGAATCGTCACCGCGCAATGATCAGCTGGCGTACCTCACACGCGACGAGGTGCGCGGGTATCTGGATGAGATCGCGCGCGATCACCTGCCGACGCGGCTGATCGGGTTCACCGGCGGCGAGCCGTTCATGAACCGCGACATCATTTTCATGCTGGAGGACGTGCTGTCGCGCGGGTTCGACGCGCTGGTGCTGACCAATGCGATGAAACCGATGCGCAGGCTGCGGGCCCAGCTCCTGACGCTGCGCAATGCGTACGGTGATCGACTGCGCATCCGCGTGTCATTGGATCACTACGCGCCTGAGGTGCACGAGGCGGAACGCGGCAAGCGAAGCTGGACGCCGACCATCGATGGCCTGGTCTGGCTGGCGCGCAACGGCTTCGCGATCGACGTTGCCGGTCGCCGGTTCTCCGGCGAACCCGAGGACGATCTGCGCGCCGGCTATGCGCGGCTGTTCAGCGAGCTGGACGTGCCGATCGATGGGGCCGATCCGGTGCGGCTGATGCTGTTTCCTGAAATGGATCCGCACCGTGACGTGCCGGAGATCACCACCGCGTGCTGGGGCATCCTGCACAAGTCGCCCGACGATGTGATGTGCGCTTCAGCGCGCATGGTGGTGAAGCGCAAGGGGGCCGCAACACCCGCGGTGCTGGCGTGCACGCTGCTGGCCTATGACGAGCAGTTCGAACTCGGCCGTACGCTGGCGGAAGCCGCGCAACCCGTCAGGCTCAACCACCCGTTCTGCGCGTCGTTCTGCGTACTTGGTGGCGCTGCGTGTAGCCGCTGACTACGCGTGCCCGGCGGTGCCGGACAACAGCAGCGGATCGATCTTGAGTTTGGCGAGTGCGCGCCGCCACTTTGTGTCGTCATCCCCATCGAACACCAGCGTCTCGTCGGCCGGCACCGACAGCCAGGCGTTCTGCTGGATCTCGGCGTCCAGCTGTCCCGGTCCCCACCCGGCGTAGCCCAGCGCCAGCAATCCTTCGCGCGGACCTTTGCCTTCGGCGATCGCCTTCAACACGTCCAGGCTCGCAGTCAGCGCCACCCCCTCATCGACGCGCAGACTGCCTTCGCCGGTCCAGTCGGTGGTGTGCAGGACGAACCCACGCGCATTGTCCATTGGGCCGCCCGCACACAACCGAATACGGCGCGCCGGCGGTTGTGGCGCGACGTCGAGCTGACGCAGCAGCTCGTCGAACTTCGGCTTCTCGAGCGGACGGTTGAGCACAAGGCCCATGGCGCCTTCAGGCGTGTGCGCACAGAGATAGATGACGCTGTGGGCGAAGCGCTCGTCCTCCATCGCCGGCATGGCGATCAGCAGCTGGCCGGTCAGGAACCCTGCCTCGGGCGGAGTCTCGGATTTGCGCTTCTGAGCCATACTGCTGAATCTGGCGCTGCCGGCTCGCTCGCGCAAGCGTCCGTCGGGGCGGCGTGACTTCGAACGCGCGCGGGGCTAGGAGTCCCGCCCTGGCGCACCAACAGGGGAGCGAGGAGCCAATGTCGATCAAGGTCGGTGACCAGATTCCATCCATGAAGCTGATGATGGCAACGTCCGACGGACCGAAGGAGACGACCACCGACGAGATCTTCAAGGGCAAGAAGGTGGTGCTGTTCGCGGTGCCCGGCGCGTTCACGCCGACCTGCAGTGTCAAGCATCTGCCTAGCTTCGTGCAGAACGCCGATGCACTGAAGGCGAAGGGCGTCGATACGATCGCCTGCATTGCCGTGAACGACGCGTTCGTGATGGGCGCGTGGGGCAAGGAGCAGGGCGTGGACGGCAAGATCACCATGCTGGCCGACGGGTCGGCCGCGTTCACCAAGGCGCTCGGGCTTGAGCTCGATCTGATGGGGCGCGGCATGGGCGTCCGCAGCCAACGCTATGCGCTTGTCGCTCAGGACGGCAAGGTGACGCATCTGGGCGTCGAGGCCCCCGGTGGCTTCGAGGTCAGCAAGGCCGAGGCGGTTCTGTCGCATCTGTAAACGCCGGCGGGCGCGGGACACCCCGCGCCCTTCAGCTCTTCGGCACGTTCCGCTCCAGCTCCGCCAGCCAGGCGTTCGCGTTCCCGTCGGACGGTGCGCGCCAGTCGCCGCGTGGCGACAGCGAGCCGCCAGCGCTGACTTTTGGCCCGTTCGGCATCGCCGATCGCTTGAATTGGCTGAACGCGAAGAACCGCCGCAGGAACACTTCCAGCCATTTGCGGATCGTCGGCAGGTCGTAGGACCTGCGCAGGTGCTGCGGAAAGCCGGGCGGCCATTCGCCGCGCGCCGTGTCGCCCCAGGCATGCAGCGCCAGGAACGCGATCTTCGATGGCACATGCCCATGACGCAGCGTGTAGTACACGTTGAAATCCTGTAGCGCGTAGGGGCCGATGAACGCCTCGGTACTCTGCGGCGTCTCGCCCTCTTTGGTCGGGATCAGTTCCGGTGTGATCTCGGTGGCAAGGATCGCGTCGAGCGTGTTGCCGACCTCAGGCGCGAACAAGCGGGCGCTGATCACCCAGCGGATCAGATGCTGGATCAGCGTCTTGGGGACGCCGGCGTTCACGTTGTAGTGCGCCATCTGGTCGCCGACACCATAGGTGCACCAGCCCAGCGCCAGCTCGGACAGGTCGCCGGTGCCCACCACGATGCCGTTATGATGGTTTGCCAGCCGGAACAGGTAGTCAGTGCGCAGCCCGGCCTGCACGTTCTCGAACGTCAGGTCGTAGACGGGCTCGCCGTGTGCGAAGGGGTGGCCGATGTCCGTCAGCATGCGCTCCGCGGCCGGCCGGATGTCGAGTTCCTGCCAGCTGACACCGAGTGCCTGCATCAGCCGGATCGCATTCGCCTTGGTGTGTGCGGAGGTGGCGAAGCCTGGCATCGTATAGGCCAGGATGTTGCTGCGCGGCAGCCCGAGCAGGTCGAGCACCCGGCTGCAAACAATCAGTGCGTGCGTCGAATCGAGCCCGCCGGAAACGCCGATCACCACGCGCTGCGTCCCGATCGCCTGTAATCTCTGCGCGAGGCCGGAGACCTGGATGTTGTAGGCCTCATAGCAGTCCTGCTCGAGCCGGGCGGGGTCGGCGGGAACGAACGGATAGCGCTCCACCCTGCGCTCGAGTCCGATGTCATCCATCGGCGGATCGAGCCGGAAGCCGATGCGGCGGAACTGGACATGGTGGCGGCGGCGGTTGGTGTCGAAGCTGCCCATTTGCATGCGTTCGTGGTGCAGCAGGTCGAGGTCGATATCGGCGAGCGCGAACTGGCCGGCCGACGGGAAGCGCTCGGTTTCCGCCAGCGTGGCGCCGTTCTCGAAGATGGAGGCCTGGCCGTCCCAGGCGAGGTCGGTGGTGGATTCACCCGCGCCGGCGGCAGCGTAGAGATAGGCGGCGACACAGCGCGCCGACTGCGACGCGCACAGCAGGCGCCGGGTCTCCGCTTTGCCGATGGTGATGTTGCTGGCGGACAGGTTGGCCAGCACAGTGGCGCCGGCCAGAGCTGCCTCAGAACTGGGCGGGATCGGGATCCAGATGTCCTCGCAGATCTCCGCATGGACCACGAGGTTCGGCACATCCTCGGCGGTGAACAGCAGGTCGGTGCCGAATGGCGCATGCAGCGCGCCCACCGCGATCTCTCCGCCCATCATGCCATCGCCCACGACGAAGTGGCGCGGCTCATAGAACTCACGGTAGTTGGGCAGGTGCACCTTCGGCACCACGCCAAGAAGCCGGCCGCGGTGGATCGCCAATGCGCAGTTGTACAGTGCACTGGCATGACGCAGCGGCGCTCCGACCAGCAGGAGCGGCAGCAGATCGGCCGATGCGGCGACCAGTTCGGCTACCGCGGCCTCAACCGCATCCAACAAGGTGGACTGGTGCAGCAGATCGCTGATCGCGTAGCCCGACAGGGCAAGTTCCGGAAAAACCGCGAGCGCGGCGCCGCGTCGGTCGCAGTCGCGTGCGAGCGCCAGGATCGCGGCAGCGTTCGCCGCCGGGTCGGCCAGCGTGCAGGGCGTCGTGCAGGCGGCCACCCGGGCGAAGCCGTGACGGTAGATCGAGCGGAAGGCTGCGAGCGCGTCCATGCGGCGAGTAATATGGTGCATCGCAGCAGTCCCGTCATCGGGATCAGGCATTCGCGATGCAAGCAGCTGTGAGCGGGTGAATCGGACCGCTCCTCCTATCTTCCGCGGCGACAAACATTCCGCGGGAGTGAATATCGGTCATGTTGCGACTGGCACTGTTGTTCCTGGTGATATCCCTGGTGGCCGCCCTGTTCGGCTTCGGCGGCATCTCCGCCGCAGCGGCCGACATCGCCCGGATCCTGTTCTTCATCTTCATCGTGATCTTTCTGGCG
>DASSRN010000177.1:0-25025 GCA_035701785.1 Acetobacteraceae bacterium
AGGGAAGTGCTGCGGCACGCCCTGCGTAATGAACACGATGCGCGTCGTATGGTCGTCCGATGGCCAGCGTTCGAGAAATTCGGGCGCGGCGGCCACGTGCTGCACGCCATGGATCACCGCCGGCTGGCCGGGCATCTCCGCGATGTCCACCAACCCCTTCAGCCGCAGCAGTCGTGCACCGCAGTGCTCCGCCATTGCCTCGAGCAGCAGCGTCAGCGTGAGCGCGGGAACCGGACGGTCGCGTTGCAGCGTGAAGGTCTCGATGCCGTCGCTGTGCTGCGCCTGGGCGAACGGATTGCGGGCCGCAGCGTCGGGTAGCGTCGCGAAGCGGTCCATGATGCCGGTGCCGGAGAACAGCACGGCAGGAGCAATGTCGTGTGTCGTGCGCGGCGCTGCGTCGCGATTGAGCCCGCTGAGCCGCGCCAGCAGCGCATTGTCCGGTACAGCTAGATCGCATTTGCTCAGCAGCAGCGTGTCGGCCAGAGCCACCTGCCGACGCGCCTCCGGATGCCGATCGAGCGTGGCCTCGCCATGCAGCGCGTCGACCACGGTGACCACGCCATCAATCACGTGCTGCTGCAACAGGTCGCGATCGGTCATCAGCGCGTGCAGGATCGGTGCAGGATCGGCGAGCCCCGAAGTCTCGATCAGCGCCCGCTCATAGGCGATCTCACCCGCTTCGCGCCGGCGCTGCAGGTCGAGCAGTGTCGCCACCAAATCACTGCGCACGGCACAGCACAGGCAGCCCGTGGTCAGCGCCAGCAGGGTCTCGCCGCTGCTGGCGATCAGCTCGTGGTCCAGCCCAATCTCGCCGAACTCGTTGACGATGACGGCGGTGCGGGCGAACGCCGGGTCGCGCAGGATGCGGCGGATCAGCGTGGTCTTGCCACTGCCCAGGAAGCCGGTGACGATGGCGACCGGGATCATGGCGCGAGGCGGCAATGGACGGCATGCATGACGCGAACCTGCTGAAGGATACGGCGGCGTTGCGGGCACTATACGGTGAACCGTCGGAACCGGCGATCGCCAAGGAGGTGGACCACGTTCATCCGCACTATCGCGCGATGATCGAAGCGTCGCCATTCGTGGTGATGGCGACCTGCGGTCCCGACGGGCTGGACGTGTCGCCGCGCGGCGATCCGGCGGGTTTTGTCGTGGTGGAGGATGAGAGGACGCTGCTGATTCCGGATCGCCGCGGCAATAACCGTACAGACAGCCTGACCAACCTGATCGACGATCCGCGCATCGCACTGCTGTTCCTGATCCCGGGCGTGGGCGAGACGCTGCGGGTGAACGGGCGGGCGGACATTTCGGTCGATCCGGTGCTGCTCGCGCGTTTCCCGGCGCAGGGCAAGCTGCCGCGCTCGGTGATCGTTGTGCATGTCGAGCGAGTGTACTTCCAGTGCCCGAAGGCGCTGGTGCGCTCCGACCTGTGGAACCCGGCCAAGCACATGGAGCGTCGCAGCCTGCCTTCCAGCGGCACCATTTTGGCCGATATCACTCGCGGCCGCGTGGGTGGTCCGGAATACGATGCGGCGTACCCCGAGCGGTTGAAGGCGACGATCTACTGACGACGTCTGTATGATCGACATCGCTTCGCTGCTGCGCTTCTCGCAATGACGAGTTAGCCCTGCACCGCCGCCTGATATGCGGCAAGCACCTCGGCGCCGAAACAGGCCAGGATCACCTGCTCGATCGACTGATCCGCAGCGAGAAATTCCGCCGCCGTCCGCACCGCAATTCTTGCCGCGTCGGCAACCGGATACCCGTAGATCCCGCAGCTGATCGCCGGGAAGGCGATCGTTCGCACGCCGTGCGCCACCGCCAGCGTGAGGCTCCGCGAATAGCAGCTCGCCAGCATGTCCGGCTCGCCATGCCTGCCGTCGCGATAGCGCGGCCCCACCGCGTGGATCACGTAATTCGCCGGTAGCCGATAACCTTTGGTGATCTTCGCCTGCCCGGTCGCACATCCGCCGAGTGTGCGGCACTCCGCCAGCAGCTCAGGCCCCGCCGCGCGATGGATCGCGCCATCGACACCACCGCCGCCCAGCAGCGACTCATTCGCCGCATTGACGATCGCATCCACCGCAAGCCGCGTGATGTCCGCCTCGCGCACCTCGATCCGGTGCATTACCCCCTCCATCACAGCCAGCCCCGCCAACGGAAGATCAGCAGCGGGATGATCGTGCTCAGTGCCATCAGCGCGAGGCTATACGGGTAGCCCAACGCCCAGTTCAGCTCTGGCATGTTCTTGAAGTTCATGCCGTAGATCCCGGCGATCAGCACCGGTGGCACGCCGGCAACGGACACCACGGTCAGCACCTTCATCACATTATTCTGGGCAACATTGATGAAACCGAGTGTGGCGTCGAGCAGGAACTGAAGCTTGTCATTGAGATGCGTGTCGAAGTCGTTCAGCGACGAGATGTCGCGCCGCAGCGTGCGTAGGCGCGGCCGCAGATCCTTCGGCATCCAGCTCTCCGCCACCGTCTCGACATAAGGCACGATGCGGCCGGCGCTCACCTGGCTTTCGCGCACATGCGAGACCAGATCGCCGATGCGGCCCAACGTGACCAGCGTGTGGCGCAGCATCGCGTCCTCGCGCTTGCGCCCGCTGGCGGCGGCCATATCGTTGCAGAAGATGCGATGCGACACCGTCTCGAGCTCGGACTTCACCTCTTCCAGCGCATCCGCCTGCCGGTCGACGATCGCCTCGAGCAGTTCGACGAACACATAGGGACCGCTGCGCGCCTGGGGATGGGGCTGCGCCATGAAGCGGTCGAACAGCCGGCTGGTCGCGAAACGCACGGTGATCAACCGCTCCGTACATAGCACGAAGCCGATCGACACGGCGCGTGGATCGCTCTCTGGCCGACTGACCATTGGCAGGCTGAGGTAGAGTACGCCGTCACGCGTCGCCAGCCGGCTGGAGCTTTCGATTTCGCTGATCTCGGCCTCGGTGGGCATGGTGAGGCCGGTCTCACGCGTGACGCGCGCGATCTCGTCTGGAGTAGGCTCCAGCAGGTCGATCCAGTTCGCCTCGCGAAGGTTCTCCGTCGTGCGCTCGAACTTTCCCTCGCGACATCCGAACGCGGAGATCATGGCCGTTCAGTTCCGCGAGCGGTCCACCAGCGCATTCTTGGCGATCCAAGGCATCATCGCGCGCAGCTTCTCGCCCACCTGCTCGATTGGGTGATCGGCCAGGCGGCGGCGCATCGCTTTGAAGCTCGCCTGGTTCACCTTGTTCTCCAACATCCAGTCGCGCGCGAACTTGCCGCTCTGGATATCGGCGAGCACACGCTTCATCTCGGCCTTGGTCGCGTCATTGACGATGCGCGGGCCGGACATGTACTCGCCGTACTCCGCGGTGTTGCTCACCGAGTAGTTCATGTTGGCGATGCCGCCTTCGTAGACCAGGTCCACGATCAGCTTCACCTCGTGCACGCACTCGAAATACGCCATCTCGGGCGCATAGCCGGCCTCGACCAGCGTCTCGTAGCCGGCCTTCATCAGCTCGACCAGACCGCCGCACAGCACGGTCTGCTCGCCGAACAGGTCGGTCTCGCATTCCTCCTTAAATGTCGTCTCGATGATGCCAGCCCGACCGCCGCCGATCGCGCTGGCATAGGACAGCGCCACCTCCATTGCGTTGCCCGACGGGTTCTGTGCCACCGCGACCAGGCAAGGCACGCCGCCGCCGCGCTGGTATTCGCTGCGGACAGTGTGGCCCGGCCCTTTCGGTGCGATCATGAACACGTCGATGTCGCCACGCGGGTCCAGCAGATTGAAATGCACATTCAGCCCATGCGCAAACGCGAGCGCGGCGCCGCTCTTCATGTTCGGGCCGAGCTTCTCGCGATACAGGTCGCCCTGGCCTTCATCTGGCGTCAGCACCATGACCACGTCGGCCGATTTCGCGCAGTCCGCGGGATCCATCACCTTCAGGCCGGCGGACTCCGCCTTGGCGACGCCGCCGGAGTTCGGCCGCAGGCCGACCACGACGTCCTTTACGCCGCTGTCCTTCAGGTTGTTTGCATGGGCGTGCCCCTGGCTGCCATAGCCGATGATGGCGACACGCTTGCCCTTGATAAGGTTCACGTCGGCGTCGCGATCGTAGTAAACGCGCATCTGTGGTTTGCTCCTGCTAGTCGGGTAGTTCGGCCGGAGACGGCTCGAACTTCATCGGCCGCCAGGCATAATGATCGGCGCCAGCCGCGATGCGGAACCAGCTGCGGCCGGTCGCGGTGTCAACCAGCATCGTGAGCCCGGCGCCCGACGGCTGCACGATCACGAAGCGGCCTATCTTTTCCGAGTCCCGGTTCGAACCTGACATGCTACGATCACTCCTGATGATGCTGAAGCGAACGGACACTAGATCGTTCGCGTCCCGCGCGCTATCGCCACCACGCCGGTGCGCGAGACTTCGGCCATGCCGAGGTGGCGCATCAATTCGAGGAAGGCGTCCAGCTTCTCGGTCGCACCGGTCAGTTCGAACACGAAGCTCTCCTGCGTGGCGTCCATCACCCGTGCACGGAACGCATCGGCAATGCGCAAGGCTTCGACCCGCTTTTCGCCAATGCCGACCACCTTGATCAGCGCCATCTCGCGCGCGATGTGCGGGCCTTCGCGCGACAGGTCTGCGACACGATGCACCGGCACCAGGCGATCGAGCTGCGCCTTGATCTGCTCGATCACCATCTCGGTGCCCGAGGTGACGATGTTGATGCGCGACCGGCTGCCCTGGCTTTCCACCGGTGCCACAGTAAGGCTGTCGATGTTGTAGCCGCGGCCGGAGAACAGGCCGACCACGCGCGCCAGTATGCCCGGCTCGTTCTCCACCAGGACCGAGATCGTCGCGCTGCGCAGCGTCGTGTCAGGCATGCGTAATGGCTCCAGACTTCACGGCGGGGACGAGGCCCGGCCATGACGGGAGAGGAGGGATCAGACCAGGACAAGACCCTCGTCGGTGATGCCGGCGGCGCTTTCGCCGTGGTCTTCACCCAGGATCATCTCGTTATGCGCCGCACCGCTCGGGATCATCGGGAAGCAGTTCTCCTTCGGATCCACCGCAATATCCGCGATCACCGCGCGGTCGCAGGCCAGCATCTCACGGATCACATCGTCCACCTGCTCGACCTTCTCGGCGCGCAGTCCGACGGCATGGAAGCTCTCGGCCAGCTTGACGAAATCCGGCAGCGCCGCGCTGTAGCTTTCCGAATATCGCCCGCCATGCAGCAGTTCCTGCCACTGCCGCACCATCCCCATGTATTGGTTGTTCAGAATGAACACCTTCACCGGTAGTCGGTATTGCGCCAGCGTTCCCATCTCCTGGATGTTCATCAGCACGCTGGCCTCACCGGCGATGTCGATCACCAGCGCTTCAGGATGTGCGATCTGGACGCCCATCGCCGCCGGCAGGCCGTAGCCCATGGTGCCCAGGCCGCCGCTGGTCATCCAGCGGTTGGGCTGCTCGAAGCGAAAGTGCTGCGCCGCCCACATCTGATGCTGGCCCACCTCGGTGGTGATGAAGATCTCCTGCGATACCGATCGGGTGAGTTCGTACAGCCGCTGGATCGCGTATTGCGGCTTGATGATCGCGCCCGGCGTCATGTCCTGTACAAACTTCAGACTGTCGCGCTCACGCCACGCGTCGATCTGACGCCACCAGGCGGTCAGCGCCTGGGTGTCCGGCGTGTTCGCGTCCGCCTTCCAGGCGGAAACCAGCGCGGCCAGTGTGCGGCCAGCGTCGCCCACGATGGCGACGTCCACCGGCACATTCTTGTTGATAGACGAGGGATCGATGTCGACATGGATCTTGTGCGACCCCTGGCTGAACGCGTTGAGCCGTCCGGTAACCCGGTCGTCGAATCGCGCGCCGATGTTCAGCAGCACGTCGCACCCATGCATCGCGAGGTTGGCTTCATAGGTGCCATGCATCCCCAGCATGCCGAGGAATTGCGGGTCCGAGGCGGGATAGGCGCCGAGACCCATCAGCGTGTTGGTGACCGGGAAGCCGGTCATGCGCACGAACTCGGTCAGAGCGGCAGAGGCGGCGGGACCGGCGTTGATCACTCCGCCGCCGGTATAGACCATTGGCCGCTTCGCCTGCTTCAGCAGCGCGACCGCCTTGGCGATCTGGCCGTGGTCCGGTTCGGTCTGCGGCCGATAGCTGGGATGGCCGGATGCCGGCGGCACATACGGCGCCTTGCCGATCACGATGTCCTTCGGCAGATCGATCACCACCGGGCCGGGCCGCCCCGATCGCGCCACATAAAACGCCTCGTGCACCGAGCGCGCCAGGTCCTCTGGACGCTTGACCAGGTAGTTGTGCTTGGTAGCCGGGCGGGTGATGCCGGTGGTGTCTGCTTCCTGGAACGCGTCATTGCCGATCAGGTGCGTCGGCACCTGGCCGGTGAGGCACACGACCGGGATGGAATCCATCAGCGCGTCCGTCAGGCCGGTGACCGCGTTGGTGGCGCCTGGCCCCGAGGTCACCAGCACCACGCCGACCTTGCCGGTGGAGCGGGCATAGCCCTCAGCCGCGTGCACCGCGCCCTGCTCGTGTCGCACCAGGATGTGGCGAATGGCGTTCTGCTGGAACAGCGCGTCGTAGATCGGCAGTACCGCGCCGCCGGGATAGCCGAAGATGACCTCGACGCCCTGGTCCTTGAGGGCGCGCAGGAGGACTTCTGCTCCCGATTGGGTCGCATCTGCCGGCATGGTCATGCTCCGATGGATGGCGGAGGCGCACGGATAGGCCGAATGATGCAGTGCGTCAACTGAGGCCTTCAATAAATGTTAAGGCAGTCGCGAGATTTCTTTTCGAATCTTGCTCCAGATGGCTGATTCGCGCACGGATCGTATGCGTTCGCTGCGGGTCAGCCAACGGGTGATGGCGAAACCATGTCGCCTGCCGCTTGGTGTATTGCCCGGTCACCAACTCGACCGTGCGCGCGGCAGCTTCAAGCGTGATCTCGCCGCGCAGATGGGCCGACAGTTCCGGCACGCCGTGCGCCCTCATCGCCGGCAGCGCCGGGTCGAGCCGCAGTGCCAGCAGTGTGCGGACCTCTTCCAGTACGCCGGCCTCCAGCATCGAGCAGAAGCGTGTGGCGATCGCCTGCCTCAGCTCTTCGCGTGGCGGGTCGAGCAGGATGGCGGCGAAGTGCCACGCTGCCGGCTTAGCCGTTTTCGCCTGCCAGGCAGCGAGTCCGACGCCGGTTCCCGACCAGACCTCCCAGGCACGTGCGATCCGCTGGCTGTCGGTGGAGCGGAGGCGGGTTGCCGTGGTCAAATCGACCTCCGCCAGCCGCGAATGCAGCGCCACAGGGCCGATCTGCTTCAGCAGCATCCGCGCGTCCGTGCGGGCGGCGATCCCGACGTCCGGGATATCGGCAAGCCCATCGGTAAGCGAGGCGAAGTAGAGCCCGGTGCCGCCGGTCAGGATCGGCAGCCGCCCGGCCATGCGCGCGCGCTCCATCTCTGCCAGAGCGGCGTCACGCCACCACGCGACGCTGCCGGCCTCAGCCGCCGGGCGAACGCCGTACAGCGCATGCGGCACGCGCGCTTCGTCCTCGGGTGAAGGCCGCGCTGTCAGGATCCGCAGTTCGCGGTAGCACTGCATTGCATCGGCGTTGATGATCGTGCCGCCCTGCCGTTCGGCCAACTCGAGCGCCAGCGCCGATTTGCCGCTGGCTGTCGGTCCGGCAACGATCAGGGCCAGTGGCGTCGAGGGCAAAATCTCTCCTGCATGGTTCCGATTTTGCCTCAATGAGGACTGTCCTAGATAAGGATGCAAGCAGAGCAGGCAATTGGGCCGTTGAGTGCCGGAGAGCAGCAGTATGAACGACCTCTACGACACCGACTTCCAGCAGTGGACGGAGCAGCAGACCCAACTGCTGCGCCGCCGAGCTGCCGGTGAACTTCCCAATGACGAGGGACTCGACTGGCTGAACCTGGCCGAGGAGATCGAGAGCGTGGGCGCCAGCCAAAAACGAGAGGTGAGATCCCGCCTCATGCGTCTCTGCCAGCATCTGCTGAAATGGCAATATCAACCGGAGCGGCAGAGCCGAAGCTGGGAAACAACCCTATATCTGCAACGCCGTGAACTCCTCACGCTGTTAGAGGATAGCCCATCACTGCGGCCATTCGCCGAGAGCGTCCTGGCATCCGCATACGCGCATGGCCGCCAAGCCGCGGAACGAGAAACCGGTTTGCTGCATCTGCCTGATGCTGGCTGCCCGTGGTTGCTCGAACAGGTGCTTTCGTTCGACTTTTTGCCGAAATGAAAGCTTGCTGCGATCGATGCGCCAGATTCTGACGCTCATTGCAGCACGCGGGACGGCACAGCTGGTGCCGGAGGCGGTCAGGCGGGTGCGTGCCGAAATACGCGGCGGTCAGCCGGATGAGCTTTCGCCAGGCGAGGCGGTTGCTATGGCGCTGGATGAGGTTCCCGACATCGCTGCGGTGCGCGCCGCGTTGGACGGCGCCGCTATCGACGCCATTGTCACCCCGGCCGTCGGCCGCCGTAAGCAGCTGCTGATCGGGGACATGGACAGCACGATCGTCACCGGCGAGACGCTGGATGAGCTCGCAGACTTCGCCGGCCTCAAGGAGCGCATCGCCGCGATCACCGCGCGGGCGATGAACGGTGAGCTCGACTTCAAAGCGGCGCTGCGCGAGCGCGTGGCGATGCTGCGCGGCCTGCCGCTCGAAGCGCTGGAGCGCACGTGGGAACGCGTCCGCCTGACGCCGGGCGCGCGCGAACTGGTGGCGACGATGCGGGCGCATGGTGCCTGTGCCGCGCTGGTCTCGGGCGGCTTCACCTTCTTCACCGGCCGGGTCGCCGCGCTGTGCGGCTTCGACCTGCATCGCTCCAACACGCTGCTGGACGATGGTGCGGCGCTGACCGGGCAGGTCGCCGAACCGATCCTCGACCGCGACACCAAGCTCGCGACGCTGACCGCGCTGGCTGCCGACCGCGGGCTGCCGCTGTCCGCGACGCTCGCGGTCGGCGATGGCGCCAATGACCTCGACATGCTGCGCGCCGCCGGCCTGGGTGTCGCGTTCCATGCCAAGCCGACCGTCGCAGCGGCGGCGCAGGTGCGGGTGGATCACGCCGATCTGCGCGCGCTGCTGTTCGTCCAGGGCTACCGCGCCGACGAGTTCGTCACGCCGTGACATCGTCGATCGTCGGGCGGCCAGTGACATGGCGCCAGTGGTGCCACAGCAGCCGAGCTGCCAGCGCGCGTGACGGCCGCCAGGCGTCAGCCAGCGCGCGCAGTTCCACTGGATTGGGCCTCGCCGCCAGATGCCTCAGATGTGCCGCTGAAGCGGCAAGAGCGATATCGCCGGCGGGGAACACGTCGTCGCGGCCCAGCGCGAACAACAGGTAGACCTCGGCCGTCCAGCGTCCCAGACCGCGCACTGCCGCGATCGCCGCGACCGCCGCTTCGTCATCCATCGCCGCGATCGCATCGGCGTGGAGCGTGCCATCCAGGAAGGCGCTGGCCAGAGATCGTGCGTGCGCCACCTTGGGTCGCGACAGGCCGACGGCCCGCAGCGCGTCGTCCGAGAGTGCAAGCATCCCGGCCGGCTCCAGCGCGCCGCCAACCGCGCGCAGCCGGCCCCAGATCGCCGAGGCGGCCTGGTTGCTGATCTGCTGGGCGACGATCGCCTGGAGCAGGCCGGGAAAGCCGGGGGTCCGGGTGCGCCAGGGCAAAGGGCCCGCGCGCGCTTCGATCGCTGCCAGTTGGGGATCGCTGGCGATGAGGCGATCGAGCGCAGCGCGGGCAGCGGCGGGCGGATGGGGGAATGTCACGCCCGCCGTATAGCACCTGACCTAGCTGGTACGGGTCACCCGGGCGCTGTGCGGATCCATGGTGAAGCGGGCGATCACCGAACCTTCCTGTGTGGCGAGCGCAAAGCCGATGCCGCCGTCGGCGGCGGGCGCCACGTCCACGACCTTCCAGCTGTGGTTTCCCCGCCACAGCAGGAACGCCTCGGCGATCTTCTGCACGTCGGGCGGGGTGAGCTTGCGGTCTTCCTGCGGATAGACCAGCGCGAAGTTGCGCATCCGCTGCATCCATGCGCCCCGTTGGCCATCACGGCCGCGGTGCATCCAGCCCATCCAGGGCCCCCGGGGCGCCTGCACTTCCGAACCAGCTGCGGGCGGCGCCGGCTGTGCGTTGGCCATCAGAATTCCTGTCGAGGCGCCGCCAATGGCCAGTATGGCAAGCGTCGTGAGGACAGTCCGTCGCATCTAGCTCTCCCAGAACTTCCCGCCGCACGTCGCGACGGAGGCTCAATCTGGCCTCTCAAGGTGACCGCCTTGCGTCGGACGCGCGACGAATTGCAACGGAATGCAAACATCCCTGCCGGCGCGCTGCGGGACGTCATATGTTTCCGAGTCATGGAACAGACCCCACACATCCTGGTGGTCGACGACGACCGCGAAATCCGCGACCTGCTGGCCCGCTTCCTGGAAGAGAAGCACGACATCCGGGTCACCGCGGTGCGCGACGCCCGCGAGGCACGCCGCGCCTTTGGCAACGGGCACTACCACCTGGTCGTGCTCGACCTGATGCTGCCGGGCGAACACGGGCTCGACCTCGCGCGCTGGTTCCGCACCCAGGCGGACGTCCCCATCGTGATGCTGACTGCGATGGGCGAGGAGACCGACCGCATCATCGGCCTCGAGCTGGGCGCCGACGACTATGTTACCAAGCCGTTCAACCCGCGGGAATTGCTGGCGCGCATCCGCGCAGTGCTGCGCCGCGCCGGCGAGGCGCGTGAGCATCGCACTGATGCCTCCGCCCGGAACCTGCGCTTCGCCGGTTGGACCGTGGTGCCCGCACGTCGGCGTCTGCTGAACCCCGAAGGCGCCGAAGTGGCCTTGACCGGCGGTGAGTACGACCTATTGCTGGCGCTGCTCGAGCGGGCTAACCGCGTTCTGACGCGGGACATGCTGCTCGATCTGCTGCGCGGCCGGCAGGCCGGCCCGTTCGACCGGGCCATCGACGTCGCCATCAGCCGGTTGCGCCGCAAGCTGGAGGACGACGGACGCAACGCGCAGCTTATCAAGACCGTCCGTGGGGGTGGCTACGTGCTGGCGGCTACCGTCGAGCGCGCGTGACGCTGCGCCTGCTGCCGCGCAGCCTCGCTGCGCGCACTGCGGTCGTGCTGCTGGTCGGCCTCGCCATCGTGCAGGCTGCGGGCCTTACTATCCATGCGCTGGACCGGATCGACCTGCAGCGGCTGGCGCAGGCGCGCGATGTGGCCGTTCGCGCGGTCGCCACCTACCGTATGGTGATGACCACTGCCCCGGAGCGGCGGCACGAGGTGGTCTCCCAGCTGCGGCGCCTGCCGAGTCTCACGGCCGAATTGACCTCTGAGCCACCGCTGCCCCCGGTCACCGAGGGGGTGACGCCAGGTCACCGCTTGATGCGCGTCAGCCTGAACACCGTGCCACTGATGGGCGTGCCGCACTGGCGGGAGTTGCGCATCCTGACCGAGCCGAACAGGCACGTGGTCATAGCGATGCTGCTGCCCGATGGCGACTGGCTGAACATGACGGTGCCGGTCGAGCCACCACGGGCTTGGCATTCACCGACCTTCCTCGCCGCCTTCCTGCTGATGACCGTCACCGCTGCGGGGCTTACCTTGTGGGCGGTGAGGCGGCTGACCGAGCCGGTGCGCACGCTCGCTGCCGCGGCCGAAGCGCTTGGGCGCAACGTGAACGCACCACCGCTGCCGGAAGGCGGGCCGCTCGAGGTTGCGACCGCAGCAGCCGCCTTCAATACGATGGCGGCACGCATCCGCCGTTTCGTGCAGGATCGCACGGAGCTGTTGACCGCGATAGGCCATGACCTGCGGACCCCGATCACGCGGCTCAAGCTGCGCGCCGAATTCGTCGAGGATGAGGAGCAGCGCGGCAAGATGCTGGCCGACCTCGAGGAACTGGAGGCGATGGTCTCCGCCACCCTGGCATTCGGGCGCGATGCACAGTCCACCGAGCCGGTCGTGTCCTTGGACCTGGCAGAGCTGCTGCGCACGCTGCTCGACGAGACCGGCGACGCGCGACCGGATGCGGCGGCTCGTTTGGAATACGCCGGCCCATCGCACCTGACCGTCCGCGCGCGGCCATTGGCGCTGAAGCGCGCTCTGGCCAACCTGGTGACCAATGCAGTGAATTATGCAGGCTGTGCGATGTTGCGTCTGACGCCGGTAAAGGACGGCGTGGTCGGCATCGAGGTGGAGGATTCCGGTCCAGGCATTCCGCCCGATCAGTTGGAACGCGTATTCGAGCCGTTCTACCGCGGCGAGCCGTCGCGCAACCGTGAAACCGGCGGGGTCGGGCTGGGTCTGCCGATCGCGCGCAACATACTGCGTGCCCATGGCGGTGATGTAGCGCTGGCGAACCGTCCCACTGGCGGTGTCAGGGCGACTGTTACGCTTCCGGTCTGACTCCTCCTCCGTATTAATACGAATGGTGCCGGGGCTAGGCGCCGATGTAAGTCCGCCGCGAAACGCGCGCAAACGCTGCGTTGCAGGAGGCAGTCGGATGACCGGGTGTGAGTTTCCGCCGGGAGCAAGGGCGCCGTCGGCGGGCACCTACGAGGAGCGGAATGTGCTCGGAGCGCCAACGGGAGTGCGCGTCACATTGCGGCAGGATGAGATGTTGCCCGCGGCACCGCGTGGCTTCACGTGGAAGCGGGTGAGGGCCGAGTCCGAGGGCTAGCGGCTACCACCGCGCCGCTGCGGCATCGTCTGCGTCGCGTGCGGCCACCCAACTTGCAGCGCCGTCGGCGAACTCCTCCTTCTTCCAGAACGGCGCCTTGGTCTTCAGCCAGTCGATCAGGAACGCAGTGGCGTCCAGCGCGGCCTGGCGATGCGACGCCGCCGCAAGCACCAGCACAATGTTTTCGCCAGCAGCCAGCCGGCCGACCCGGTGTATCACCGTGCAGCCCAGCAGGTCCCAGCGTTTCTCGGCCTCGTCGGTGATGCCTGCGATGGCACGCTCAGTCATCGCTGGATAGTGCTCCAACGTCAGCGTTGAGACAGGTGCATTGGCATTGGCCCGCACTGTGCCGATAAAGCAGCCGATGCCGCCGATGTCGGTGTGGCCTGCGGTGAGTGCGGCGAACTCCGCGCCGATGTCGAAGTCCGCCGCCTGCACGCTGATCCGTGCCATGACGTCAGCCTCCGGTCACCGGCGGGAAGAATGCGATCTCGTCACCGGGACGAATGCGGGTCTCCGGGGCCGCGAATTCCTGGTTCACGGCGCAGCGGACCGCGCGGCGGTTGACGAAGGCGCTGGCATGGCCCGGGCTGCGCGCGGCCAGCCAGGCGACCAGCCCGCCGACCGTGCTCACATCGGCGGGGAGGGGAACGCTCTCCTCGGACGTGCCGGTCCGCTCGCGCAGCCAGGCAAAATAGAGGATGGTCAGCGGCGCATCGATATCAGCCATGGCAACTCAGCGTGGTGTGGGGACAGTCTCGATCTTGCCATCCGGATGTATGATCGTGCTGGTGCCATTGCCATTGGGCACGATGATCGATGATCCACCGCCGCCGGGGTTTGTGAGCGTCTGATACCCGCTGGTGCCGCCGGTGCTCACGCCGGGACCCTGCTGTGTCGGCACGACCTGTCCGGCCGGGTTGCGTCCGGGCGGCGACGTATCGGTGGGCCGCGGCGGTGTCGGGCCCGGCAGTGCCGAGAGGCCCGGTTGATTAGAACCAGGCGGAGTGGAGCTTCCGCGACTCTGCGGCGGTATAGGTGGCAGGTTCGGCGGCGGTTGCTGCTGGTTACGGAAGTCTGGGGACCCGGGAACCGGGCGCTCGGGTGCGCTCTGCGTCCCCTGCTGCTCAAGCTCCTGCAAGGTCGGCTCCGGCTTCAGCGGACCGGGCCAGATGTCACCCGGTTCGGGCGTCAGCACCGGGGTCTCGACCTCGTCGCCGATGACGCGGCGCATGTTCTCGCTGTTGCCCACCGGCATGTTCGGATTGGTGCCGGTGGTGAATGGCGGGTTCCACCACGTGTTGTAGCCGCAACCCGACAGCGCCAGGCACAGGCAGGTCAAGGCGATACGCCGCATGAACCAGGCTCCCACCGGATCGACCCGAATCGGGCCCGGACCGGGCCAACCGGGGCGGAATGTGCCCCGGCCTTGTCATTCGCTCAAGACGTCCCGGTCATGCGCCGTACTATTACCCCCAGCGTGGCTGCTCACCCAGGTCGATGCCAAGAGCAGTCTTGCCTACGATCTCGTGGGTCAGAAACGTGTTCGCCGGGTGGAATCGGCCGCAGCGGGCGTCGCGGAACAGCTGTTCCAGAGCATTGCTGCGGAACATCCCGGCACCCCCGGACAGCTCCATGGCGCGGTCGACGATGCGCCAGCAGCCTCCACAGCGTGATATTTGGCCGAGATGATCTTGGCCGGCCAGCTGCCACCGTGGTCCACGCCGTTCGACCAGTCCTCCCCCACCCTCTCGATCAGGGGCCCGATCGGGTCGAGCGCCAGCGCCATTTCGGCCACGGTGTGGAACCAGGCCATCGCGACGGCGCGTGCCGAAGTCGCGGCTGCTTCAGCCCTCTGACACCCACGCGGCGATCGCCGCTGGGTCATTGAGCGGCAGCCACCGACGGTCGGTCTCGACCGGCGCGTCGCTCGCCACCGCCACCACATCGGGCTGATCCAGCCAGATCGGCGGCTTGCCCAGAGCCGGACGGTATACTTCCAGCTTAGGGAATGGGTGAGTCTTGTAACCCTCGACCAGCACCAGATCGACCGGCTGCATGCGCGCCAGCAGGTCCGGCAACTCCGGCTCCGGCCCCACCACCTCGTGCAGCAGCGCCCAGCGGGTGCCGGCGGCGACCAGCACCTCGTACGCGCCGGCCTCACGAAGGCGGTAAGTGTCTTTCCCCGGCCGGTCCATGTCGAAGCCGTGATGCGTGTGCTTCACGGCGGAGACGACCAGCCCCCTATCGCGCAGCAGGGGAATGAGCCGCGTCAGCAGCGTGGTTTTGCCGCTGCCGGACCAGCCGACGATGCCGAGGACGCGCACGCTCAGGGCATCTGGCGCTCGGTCAGGCGTCCTGCCGGCGGACCCGACGCGTGGCGCACGCCCGCGGTCAGGTAGTCCCAGCCGGTCCACAGCGTGAGACCGGCGGCGACCCACAGCATCGCCTCGCCGATCGTGCTGACCGGAATGAACGACAAATGCAGCCACTGTGCCGAGGAGTCGCCCGCGAGCAGCGTCCCCAGCGCACCCATCTGGAAGCCGGTCTTCCACTTCGCCAGCGGCGTGACCGGCAGGCCGATGCGGATCGCGGCGAGGTATTCGCGCAGGCCGCTCACCAGGATCTCTCGCAGCATGATGACGATCGCGGGATACAGGCCCCAGGCGGACAGCCGCCCCTGTCCTACCAACATCATCAGTGCCGCGCCGACCAGCAGCTTGTCGGCGATCGGGTCCAGCATGCGGCCCAGGTCGGATTGCAGCCGGCGGGTGCGGGCGACCTTGCCGTCGAAATAGTCGGTGATGGCCGCGCTGCTGAACAGCACGCAGGCGGCGAGATCGGCCGGTGGCTGGCGCAGCGCCACCAGCGCAACAAGCAGCGGTATCGCGACGATACGCGACAGCGTCAGCAGATTCGGCAGGTCGGTCAGCATTTCCTGCACCCTAGCCGGTTGGCCGGTCCGGCGGGAGGGGGAATGCGCCTGTCATCCAGTCGTCATGATAGGCGCGTCAGTCCGCCTCTCCGGTCGATCCGGCCATGATTGCGGCAAGCTTCGGCACGTTCGGCGCCCGGCGCGGCGACAGCCAGTGCTGCAGCCGGTCCAGGTAGAGATAGATCACTGGCGTCGTATACAGCGTCAGCACCTGGCTGAGCGCCAGGCCACCGACCATCGCGAAGCCGAGTGGCTTACGCAGTTCCGACCCGGCGCCGCCCTCGATCATCAGCGGCACCCCGCTGAGCAGTGCGGCCATGGTGGTCATCAGGATCGGCCGGAAGCGCAGCAGGCAGGCCTGACGGATGGCGGCGACCGGCAACAGGCCCTCGCGACGCTCCGCCTGGATCGCGAAGTCAACCATCATGATGCCGTTCTTCTTGACGATGCCGATCAGCAGGATGATGCCGATCAGCGCTATCACTGTGAGCTGGTATCCAAACACCAGCAGGATCAGCAGCGCACCGACGCCGGCCGAGGGCAGTGTGGATAGGATCGTCAGCGGCAGCACGTAGCTTTCGTACAAGATGCCCAGAATGATGTAGACCGTGATCAGCGCAGCGGCGATCAGGTAGGGCTCGCTGCTCAGCGAGGTCTGGAACGCCTGCGCGGTGCCCTGGAACGAACCCTGCACTGTCACCGGTACGTTCATGCCGGCCTCGGTCTTCTGGATCGCGTCCACCGCATCGCCGAGTGATGCGCCGTTCTTCAGGTTGAACGAGATCGTCACTGCCGGGAACTGGCTCTGGTGATTTACCGCGATCGGCTGCACCGGCACGGTGGTCTGGTGCACCATGGTCGACAGCGGCACCACTTGTCCGCCGGCGGCATTGACGTAGAGCTTTTGCAGCGTGCTGAGCTGGCCCTGCTGATCGGGCAGCGCCTCGAGGATCACGTAGTACGCCTTGGTGCCGGTGAAATACTGCGCCACCTCGCGTTGGCCGAACGCGTCGTACAGGATGTTGTCGATTGCCGCCGGCTGCACACCGAAGCGCGCCGCCTGGTCACGGTCATAGGTCAGCGTCAGCGTGGTGCCGGCGATCTGCTGGTCCGAAGTGACGTCGGCCAGTTGCGGCAGGGTGCGCAGCTTCGCCAGGATCTTCGGCGCCCAACTGTTCAGTTCATCGGCCTTCTCGTCCTGCAGCGTGTATTGATACTGCGTGCGCGAGATGCGGCCCCCGACGCGCACGTCCTGCACCGCCTGAAGGTACAGCCGGATGCCCTGCACGCTGCGCACCTTCTGGTCGATGCGGTCGATCACCTGGAAGGCATTGTCCTTGCGCTGATCCCATGGCTTCAGCGTGATGTACATCCGCCCGTTGCTGGCATTCTGCCCGGCGACGCCGGCGCCGACCGATGCCACCACCGACTCGACCGCCGGGTCCTGCTGCACCAGCGCATTTACCTGCTGCTGCAGATTTGCCATCGCGGCGAACGAGATGTCCTGCGCGGCGTCCGTGGTGCCGATCAGGATGCCGGTGTCCTGGTCGGGGAAGAAGCCCTTCGGCATCACCACGAACAGCAGCACGCTGACGCCGACGGTGGCGAAGAACACCAGCAGGGTGACGAAGCGGAACTTCAGCACGATGTCCAGTGTGCGTTCGTAGAAGCGCAGCACGGCGGCGAAGCCGCGCTCGATCAGGTTGTAGAGGCGGCCGTGCTCGTGCGCCTCGTGGGACAGAAAGCGCGATCCCATCATCGGCGTCAGCGTCAGCGACACGACGGCCGAGATCACGATGGTCATTGTCACGCAGATGGCGAATTCGCGGAACAGCCGTCCGACGATGCCGCCCATCAGCAGCAGCGGGATGAACACCGCGATGAGCGAGAAGCTGATCGAGACGATGGTGAAGCCGATCTCGCCGGCGCCCTTTATCGCGGCATCCATCGGTCGCATGCCGCCTTCGATATAGCGAAAGATATTCTCCAGCATCACGATCGCATCGTCGACCACGAAGCCGACCGCAATGGTGAGGCCCATCAGCGACAGGTTGTCGAGGCTGAACCCGCACAGGTACATCGCCCCTAGCGTGCCGGCGAGCGCCACGGGGATGGTGATACTCGGGATTATCGTCGCCCAGAAGTTGCGCAGGAACAAGAAGATCACCAGGACAACCAGCCCGACCGCCAGCATCAGGGTGAATTCCACGTCGCCGACCGAAGCGCGGATGGTCAGCGTGCGATCCGACACCACGGACATGTGGATGTTGGGTGGAATGTTGTTGGCGAGCGACGGCAACTTCGCCTTCACCGCATCGGCGGTCTTGATGACGTTGGCATTGGCCTGCTTGAACACCAGAAGCAGGATGCCCTGCTTGCCGTTGGTCCACGCTGAGACCTGGTCATTCTGTGGCCCGTCGATCGCGCGGCCGATCGCACCGATGCGGATCGCCGCTCCGTTGCGGTAGCCGATGATGATGTTGTTGTACGGATCAGCCTTGGTCAGCTGGTCGTTGGCGTAAATGGTGTAGGCCTGCTGGCTGCCGTTGACGCTGCCCTTCGGGTCGTCGACCGTCGCGTTGGTCAGCACGGTGCGCACGTCTTCCAGCGTCATGCCCATCGAGGCGAGCTTGGCCGGATCGACCTGCACGCGGATCGCCGGCGTCTGCTGCCCGCCAACCAGCACCTGGCCCACACCTTCCAGCTGCGAAAGCTGCTGCGCCACCAGGTTCTCGGCGTAGTCGTCGACCTCGGTAATCGGCGTCTGGTCCGACTGCATCGACAGGATCAGGATCGGCGCATCCGACGGGTTGGTTTCACGGAACGTGGGAGGGCTGGGCATCGCCTTCGGCAGCGATCCCTCGGCGGCGTTGATCGCCTCCAGCACCATCGTCGCTTCTGATTTGATGTCGGTGCTGAGGTCGAACTGCAGCGTGATCTGGGTGCTGCCGAGTACGCTTGCCGAGGTCATCTGTGCGAGACCGGGCAGCTGCTCACCGAACTGCGTCTCGAGCGGCGTCGCCACAGTGGACGCCATCGTCTCGGGACTGGCGCCAGGATAGTTCGCAGACACCACCAGCGTCGGGAACTCGACACTTGGCAAGGGTGCGACCGGGAGCAGTGGGAATGCGACCAGGCCGACCAGCAGGACCGCGGCCGTCAGCAGTGACGTCGCAATCGGGCGACGGATGAACGGTGTGGAGATGCTCATGCCGGCGGCGTCGCTCCGGCCTTGTCCTCCGCGGGCGCATTGGTATTGACGCGCACGCCGGGCGCCAGTCGTGCCTGGCCGCCGACCACCACGCTGTCCCCTCCGTTCACACCCTTGGCGATAACAGCGACGTCGTCATTCTGATAGGCCACCTGCACATCCGCCTGGCGCACGGTCTGGTCGGGCTGCATGATGAACACGTACAGTCCGTTCGGGCCGTGCTGGATGGCAGGAATTGGTATCGTGACGGCCTGGTGCAGGGTGTCGACGCGCAGCCTCGCGTTGATGAATTCGCCGGGCCACAGCGCATCGTCGGTATTGTCGAACGTGGCCTTCAGCTGGATCGTGCCGGTGCTGACGTCGATCGCGTTGTTCGGCGTCAGCAGCTGGCCTTCCGCCAGTTTGGTTCTGTCATCGCCGTCATACGCCGCGACCGGCAGCTTGCCATTCACCATAGCCCGTTGAATGCGCCGTAGTTCCGATTCAGGCAGCGTGAATACCGCGGAGATCGGTTTGTCCTGCGTGATCGACACGATGCCGGTCTGGCTCGAGGTCTGGACGACGTTGCCGATGTCGGTCTGGTGGAAGCTCACGCGCCCGTCGAATGGCGCGTGGATGGTGCAGTAGTCGAGGTTGATCTGCGCGGTCTCGATCGCCGCGGTGTCCTCCTGGATCGTCGCGACCAGCTTGTTCACCGTTGCCTTCTGGTCATCGACCTGCTGCACCGGAGCGAACTGCCGCTTCGCCAGGTCCTGGTAGCGGCCAAGGTCAAGCTGCGCGCTTTGTAGTTGCGCCGCGTCTTCCGCACGCTTCGCGGTCGCCTGATCGAGCGCCGCCTGGTACGGACGAGGGTCGATCTGCGCCACCACGTCGCCCTGATGCACCTCGTCGCCTTCCTTCACCGGAATGGCGATCAGCGTGCCGTTGACCTGCGCCCTGATCTGCACCGTGTTGAACGCCTGCACGGTGCCGAGACCGCGCAGATCGACTGGCACGTCCTGCACCTTTGCCGCGGCCGCGGTCACTGGAACTGCGGGAGCGGGCGAGGGGGCCTGCGCGTTGACCGCACCCCGGCTGAGCGACAACCAGCCGACGAGTGGAATGATGACCAAGGCTGCAAACAAGGCAGAGCGAGGCAATCGCATGACGCAAAAATTCACCTGTCATGCAGCGGAGAAACCCACTGCACGGGGCTATGTGGCGCAATGCATGTAACAGGCAATGTACGGTTTGTTTCATCGCCTGTTTGTGAGACGCGTTACCCTACAATGACGATGTTACGACACGCCCTCCATCCGCACGCCCGGATGAAAATGCGCATAGACGCGCCGCGCGGTTTCGTGGCTGATGCCCGGCGCCGCCTCGAGATCTGCCAACCCGGCCATCTTCACCCCGCGTGACGACCCGAAGTGGTTCAGCAGCGCGCGCTTGCGCGCCGCGCCGATGCCGGGGATCTCGTCCAGTTCACTCTGTCGGATAGTCTTCGACCGCCCGGCGCGATGCGTGGTGATCGCGAACCGATGCGCCTCGTCGCGGAGCCGTTGCAGGAAATACAGCACCGGATCGCGCGGCGGCAGTTGGAAGGGCGCTATGCCATCGGTGTGGAACCACTCGCGTCCTGCGTCGCGGTCGGGACCCTTGGCGATCGCCACCAGCTTTACGTCCTGCACGCCGAGATCGGTCAGGACTTCCCGCGCCGCGGACAGCTGTCCTGCGCCACCATCGATCAGCACTACGTCGGGCCAGTCGGCGGCCGGTGCGCCTTCCTCCTGTTCTTTCAGCGCGCGGGTGAAGCGCCGCTGCAATACCTCGCGCATCATGGCGAAGTCATCGCCCGGTGTGACCGGGCCGCGGATCGAGAACTTGCGATATGCAGCCTTACGAAATCCTTCCGCGCCGGCGACGATCATCACGCCGTACGGGTTGGTGCCCATAATGTGCGAGTTGTCGTACACCTCGATGCGCTCGGGCCGTGCCGGCAGGCCGAACAGCTGCGCCACGCCGTCCAGCAGCTTCGCCTGGCCGGCGCTCTCGGCCAGCTTGCGCTCCAGTGCCTCGCGCGCGTTCACCTCCGCATGCTGCACCACGCTGCGCTTCTCTCCGCGTTGCGGCACATGGACCTCGACCTTGCGGTTTGCCTTCAGGCTGAGCGCTTCAGCGACCAGGTCCTGCTCGGGCAGCGCGTGGTTCACCAACACGCATGGCGGTGGTGGCTTGTCGTCGTAGAACTGCGCGATAAAGGCGGCGAGCACTTCACTCGCCTCTTCGGGCTTCGCGTGAGTCGGGAAGAACGCGCGGTTGCCGTTGTTGCGTCCGCCGCGCACGAAGAACACCTGCACGCAGGTCTGTCCAGCGGTCTGCCACGCGGCGATCACATCGGCGTCCTGCAGGCTCGCCGGGTTCACCACGTCGTTGCCCTGCACGAAGGTCAGCGCGCGGATACGGTCTCGGACCGCCGCGGCGTGCTCGAATTCCAGCCCTTCGGCCGCGTGCTCCATCTCCGCGGCCAACTCGCGCTGCACGGTGGCCGACCTGCCGGCGAGGAACGCCTTCGCCTGGCCCACAAGCCGCCCGTAGTCGGCCTCGGAGATCCGCCCGACACAGGGCGCCGAGCAGCGGCGGATCTGGAACAGCAGGCACGGCCGCGAGCGATTGGCGAACACCGTGTCGGCGCATGAGCGCAGCAGGAACACGCGCTGCATTGCCGTCACAGTCTGGTTCACCGCCCAGGCGGAGGCGAATGGCCCCCAGTAGCTGCCCTTGCGCACCTGCGCGCCGCGATGCTTGGCGATCTGCGGGTAGGGATGGTCATCGGTCAGCATCAGCCAAGGGTACGATTTGTCGTCGCGCAGTACGATGTTGAACCGCGGCTTCAGCCGCTTGATCAGGTTGGCCTCGAGCAGCAGTGCTTCGGCCTCGGTGTGGGTGGTGATCACCTCCATCGCGGCGGTCTCGTTCACCATCCGCCGCAGCCGTTCGTCCAGTCGCCCGACCTGGGTGTAGGCGGTGACCCGCTTCTTCAGGCTGCGCGCCTTGCCGACGTAAAGTGCGTCACCCTTGGCATCCAGCATCCGGTACACGCCCGGGCTGAATGGCATGGTCGCGAGCGCCGCCTCGATCGCGGTCACGCCAGTCGCGACAGGCGCTGAAGGCAGGTCGCTCATAGTACGCATACATGGCTGATCAGCCGCTGATGGGCCAGAGGGAGGCGGCCTCTGCTGTCATCCACCGTTGCTGTGGATAACATTGTGGGTGAGCGCCCTTCGTTTTCCGTGAAAGCCGCGGATTCGCTAGGTTTCCACCGGGTTGATGAAAATTTAGGCGCGGATAAGCATTTGATTTTGAATGCGCCTTAGATCATCGTTTGCAACGAAACCAATTTGTTAACGACCGTGGCTGGGTTCGCTGCACTGTCCGTCAGGGCGTGGAAAAGTCGCTCTGGCGCCGTTCGATTTCTACCCCAGCCGATACCGCATCGGCGAAGATGTCCAGCTTCTCCACCCGCACACGTGCCAGATGCACACGGCGGTCGGACAGGCAGGCTTCGGCAATGCGCTCGGCCAACGTCTCCACCAGCCGGACGTGGCCCGCCGCAACTATCCCGCGCACAGTATCGCCCAGTTTCTCGTAGTCAACCACCCGAGCCAGGTCGTCGCGGCCGACCGGTTGGCGCGACATCGCCCGCGCGCCATCGTCCTCGACGCCGAGATCGATGTTGATCCGCACCCGCTGCGGCGCCGCGTGCTCGTGCGGGTGCACCCCGATACTGGCCGCCAGTACCAGGTCGCGCAGGAACATGTGGCGCAGGCCCCATGTACTGCTGGCGATCGGCTGGCTCTCCATGCGCTACTCCTCAGGCGGTGGGCCATGGCGGCCGGATTGCCATTGCAGGTGCTGCCCGCCGTCCAGAGCCAGCATCTGGCCCGTCATCGCCGGCAGGGCAAGGATCGCCAGCGCCGCGCGGGCGATCTCGTCAGGCGTGGTGCCGTGGTGCAGCGGAACCGAGGCCGATTGACGCGCGAACTGCTCTGCCGACTGGCGCGGGCTGGCGAGCGCCGGTCCGGGCCCGATGGCGTTCACCCGGACGCGCGGCGCCAGCGCCAATGCCATCGACTGCGTCAGCGCCCACAGCCCCGCCTTGGCCACGGTGTACGAGACAAAGTGCGGTGTGATCGACCACACCCGCTGGTCCAGCATGTTGATCACCACGCCCTCGGCCTGTGCAGGCAGCGAGCGGGCGAAGTGCTGCATCAGCACGAACGGCGCGCGCAGGCCGGGCTCCAGATGCGCGTCCCAGGACGCTCGCGTCGCGTCGTGCCACTCGTCGCGTTCGAACGGGCTGGCGCTGTTCACCAGCACACCGACTGGGCCGAGCGCCGCTACTGCCTGCGGCATCAGCATCTGCGTCTGCGCCTCGTCAGCAAGGTCCGCCGGCAGCACGGCTGCCCGCCGCCCGAGGGCGCGGATCGCCCCGCATGTGGCGGCAGCGGCGTCGCGGCTGGTGTGGCAGTGGATCGCGATATCGAATCCAGCCTGCGCCAGCGTGAGCGCAATACTGCGGCCGATCCGCTGGCCTGCTCCGGTGACCAGGGCAGCGCGGGGAATGCTGGCGGGGATCTCCGACATCGCTTGCGACACTGACGCTCCCCCGGATCGACGGCAACCTGGCGCCCTGCTGTTGCATTTGAGTATATAGACATCTAGACATCCGGCAGACAGCAAGAGGCGAGCGGCAATGAGCGCATCGGCAGCGGCCGGCATAAGGCTGGGGCAGGGCAGGGCGCAGCGCCGCCGCATCCTCGGCGTCGCCTGCGGCGTGCATGCGCTGCACGATGGCTTCACCGACCTGATCTACATCCTGCTACCGGTCTGGCAGGCGCAGTTCGGCCTTAGCTACGCCGCTCTCGGTCTGCTGCGCATGCTGTTTGCGGGCGCCATGGCCGGCCTCCAGGTGCCTGCCTCGGCACTCGCGGTCCGTATCGGCGGCCCACTGCTGCTGGCAATCGGCACTGGGCTCACCGGAGGAGCCTATGTCGTGCTCGGGCTTACCGGCGCCGGGCTCGCTGTGCTGGTCATCGTCCTTCTGGTGGCTGGCGCCGGCGCGGCCACACAGCATCCGATCGGCTCCTCGCTGGTCGCCACCGCGTATGACGCGGATGGCTCGCGCGCTGCACTGGGCACTTACAACTTTGCCGGCGACCTGGGGAAGATGGCGGTGCCCGCTGCCGTTGCGTGGCTCGTGGCGCTGCTGTCCTGGCGTCAGGCCGTCGGCATCATCGGTGCGCTGGGGCTCGGCGCCGCGGTCGCGATTCTGCTGCTGCTGCCGCGCAATGCCCCGACCTCGCTTCGCACTGAGCACAAGACAACCGTGATGGAGCACGCCCACGCGGCGCCGGGTCGCTCCAGCGCATTTCCGCTGCTGCTGGCGATCGGCGTGCTGGACAGCGGCACGCGCATGGGTTTCCTCGCCTTCCTCCCGTTCGTACTTCAGGCCAAACAGGCAACCACACCGACGATCGGCCTGGCGCTGACACTGATCTTCGCTGGCGGTGCGGCGGGCAAACTGGCATGCGGCTGGCTGGGCGCGCACCTGGGTGTTCTGCGCACCGTGTTGCTGACCGAACTCGCCACCGCCCTCGGCATCGTCGCCATCGTGCCTCTGCCGCTGGCGGGAGCACTAGCCTGCCTGCCATTGATCGGCATCGCGCTGAACGGGACGTCGTCGGTGCTGTACGGCACCGTGCCTGAACTGGTCCTGCCTGACCGCCGCGAGCGTGCATTTGGGCTGTTCTACACTGGCACCATCGGCGGCGGCGCCGTCGCTCCGGTGCTGTATGGCTTTGCCGGCGACGCCCTGGGACCGGTACACGCCATCTTCGTGGTTGCCGTGGTATGTCTGCTGACGTTGCCGCTGGCCTGGGCGCTGAGCCCCTCGCTGCCGCGGCGCTGACGCGAAGGACCACGATGCGACGGATCCTGCTATTGGCCCTGCTGCTCGCCCCACTACGCCTCGCCGTGGCGCAGCCGCTGTGGCAGACGCTGCCGCCCACGCCGCCGCCAGTTGCCGGCGAGCAAACCGGACACGCCAGGGTCAACGGGATCAGCCTCTACTACGCCACCATTGGCCAGGGTCCGCCAGTGGT
>DASSRN010000178.1:0-11296 GCA_035701785.1 Acetobacteraceae bacterium
TAATGAATTTCCTCGTCGTATATGGACGTGCGCAAATAAGTCGTATGCACGGGCGTTATGGTGACGCGGCACAAGCGGATTGAGATCATGACGCACACAAAACCAAGCACTATTGGCGGCACCGGACCCACTAGATTAAACAGCATTCCTATTGGAAGCAGTGCTGCTGCACTCATCACCAGATTTTCATAGGCGGACAGTGTCGCGAAGTACTGTGCCCGGAAGAGAATCACGGCAGCGGTGACGAGGGTAAGATCGTAAATAAAGGCATAGGGGGTAGCGAGCACCGATGCTACGGCCAGTGCGGGGGCACAGGATGCGGGTGAGCTTCGTCGGAAGGCAAACCAAACGCCGGCAGCGGCGAGGCACGTGCCGATCACCTGAACCGCTCCTGCTGCCGGCATGCGCAGTCCGAGTGTAAGCGCGTTCGGAAAGAGCGTCGGCATCAAGTGAAACAGCCGTTCGGACTGAGAAAGAACGATCTGGCCGAACTCAGGCAACGAGCTTATCCAGGCGATCCAGGGGGTAATCCCGAAAACGATCAGGCTGCTCAATGTCAGGAGTCCGATGGTGCTGACCGCGACCAGAGCCGCTCGCCACAACCGCGCTGACGCGAGAGCGATCGCGATGAGAACGATGAACTGTGGCTTGTAGCAGAGCAGACCGAGAAGGGTCCCGCCGATGACCGGGCGGGATGGCGCGAGCCGCGTACCCCCGATCAGGAGTGCAGCGGTCAGGAATCCGTTCTGGCCGAACAGGAAATTGATGGCCGTCGTTGGAGCGAGGAGTGCGAACAACGCGGCCTGCGACGGAGCGCGGCGGTTCCAGAGTGCCGCGACGTAGGCCAGGAACGTAATTCCACTCCATAAGATTTGAGCAACGGGGAAGGTGAGCCAGCTTAAGGGCCGTATCAGCAGCAGGTAGATCGGCGGGTAGGGAAACGGAAAAGGTGTGAGGTGCGGAGGATCGAGTGACAACAAGAAGGCTTCAGTTGCCGCATGATCGTAAATCCGGGCAGGCGGAGATTCGGCTACGAACCTCGAAAGGTTCCAGAAACAGAAGAAGTCGGAATCCACTGAAAATCGAAAGGAGACGCAGGCTAAGGCGGTTGCATAGGCTCCCGCGAACAACCCTATGCAGACGGCGACGAGGTTTCGGCTCCACGCACGCGGTCTGGCCGTTGCCGGGATCTGGCCCCAGCTGCCGATCGGAATCGCATTGCCTTGCTGCCGCATGCGGATCTCGCGGTCGGCGTTAGCGGTGCCGCTCGACAACCGGAGCCTTTGTCGGAGGCGTTGTGCAGGCGGGAGCGACAGACACCCTCGGATGGTCCGCGCGTCGCTTGTGCACCGGACGGGCTGTCTGGTGATCTATTCCGAAAATTGAGGTCACAAGGGTTGACCCTGGAGAGATCTAAGAGCGTTCGCAGCATAGAAGCACTTCAGACATCCACGCATTGATTTAGGTCAACGTCCTCGTCGGAATGAGCGCCCTGCCTGACGATGTTCATGAACCAAGGCCAGGAAGCCTGCCGCCCAGGAAACCAGCAAACGCCTGACTGCCCTGGCAGTGCTCCAGGCCATCAGGCGTTGCCTGTTGATCGAGAAATTTGTGCCGCCGATCGCTCGCGGCCGTCGGCCTGCGTCGTTATTTGGGTGGCGCTCTGTCCGCCGCGGCCCCGATTTCAGCGAAGGAGCCGCGGAAGCAGTCGGCCAGGATACAGCCGTCGCGACAGGAGTTGTCGGCGAGGTCTCCGTTGAGAGAGCTCAAGCAAGCGGCCAATTGCAATGCCGCTGATTGCGATGACGGCTCCCGCAGGCATGTCGGCGAGGTAGTGACCTCCGATCGGCGGGATGGACGGCAGCATGGCCAAATTGACCAGCAGCACTGCTGGAAAGATCGCCGTCGAGCGGAACGCATAGACAAACAAAATGGCGAGCACGGTGTGGTAGGACGGCATGACGGTGATGCCTTGGGCCGCAGCGTAGCTGACCGTCCATGGGCCTGGCGAACGTAGCATCACGAGTTCAGTGACTTCGGGCGCGTCGGGGAAGAAGCTGCCGAACGGCCCAAGCGCCGGGATGAGCATGAACACTGCAGCGGTTGCCCCGGAGGTGATGACGCCGAGCGAAACAAGCTCGCGCACCTGGTCGGTCCGCCCTACGAGGGGCAGGTAGACGCTAGCCAGCACTATCTGGTCGCGTAGAGCCACGGCAGCAGCCAGTGCAGCGACACGGATCTGCAGACGACAGTGTACCAGGTAAGCCAATCGAAGCCGAACCACCGATCGATTTGTTGGGCTAGATCATCCTGGAACGGCATCGCTACCGTTGCCGAGCAGTAGCAGAGAGCACAAGCCGCGGGTACGAATGCAGTCCACAGGGCGAAACTCTCCACGACACCGGAGAGCCGACGGGTGAGCTCTTCAGGGCCTCCTGACAGCAGACCGCTCAACCAGTAGACGACGATAGCTGCGACCGCCATGACACCACTGCTGAGAACCTTGGACGGCGCATCGCTGAAGCTGAGGCCGATAATCCTGCACCATGTGGTCGCGACGATGCCCAGGATGGCAAGTGCCCACCAGACGGCCGGCAGCCTGACCTGGCATCGGCTGGTGGACCGAAGGGTGATGCTGATGCTCATTTGCTGCAAAGGTGCCAGTGCATGCCCCAGCATGCATTGATTTCCATCAATGTTCAGTCAGCTTGCGCGCAGTCGTCGTTCCTTGTGTTGCGGTGCCTCCAGAATACTACGCCCCAGGGATCGGAGGACACGCAGGATGCGCACCGGTCGCTCATTCAGACTGGGCCAGCCGGTCAACCGATAGATGCCGGTGGAACGCCACAGCTCCGTCCGGGAATGCCGCTGCACGCGTCGCGGATGATGTCAGATAATACGACATTGAAGGTAATATAACTAACCACCATCTCCCGCGGTTCAACAACATCGGCGAGCCCAAAAGTCCGCAGACTCTCCCAACCACCGCGAATACTTCGCCCAGCTGTGCAGCATGTTGCCCCCGCTCCCGGACGAGGGCCCTGACGCCCGCGCCAAGCGTGAACTGCGTGCCATGGATGCCGTCATCGCGCTGCAGCCGGAGAACGAATTCGAGGCCCGTCTCGCGGTGCGCATCGTGGCGATGGATGCGCATGCCGCCGACTGTCTCCGCCTTGCCTGCCTTGCGGTGAACGACGTTGCCGAGATGCGCCGCTGTCAGGCGCAGGCCGGCTCGATGGCCCGGCAGGCCGATGCCACGACCCGGACGCTGCTGCGCGTCCAGGCGGTCCGCGGGAAGCAGGACGCCGCACTGCATCCACCGGCGATGCGGCAGCCGGTCGCCACACCACCGGCGGCCGATGAGGATCCCGAGTCGACCGAAGCCGAGATGGATGCCGAAGTGGAGCGCTACGAGATCATGTATCCCGACCGTGCGGCCAGGATCCGCGCTGCCGGGGCCTGCCGGCGGACTCGACTTCGGTCCGCCGGAACCATGGATCGTGGCCGGCCTGCTGCGCCGCGCTGGGCTGCACCCGAGGGCATAGGGTCAGCCGGATGACGATCTCGCCCGATGGGACGCAATCTCATGCATCGGTGCATTGAGACGGCAATGGGATGCGACACGACCTGCCGCTCGGCAACGATCAACCGCGAGCACCTCCAGCGCGTCGACGCTGCAGGTCGACCGTCCACGCGCCGCGACCGGAGGTGCCCGTCGCCCCGCTTGACGCCCCCCGCGACCCCCGCCACATCTCGCCCGCCATGGCCACCCGCCTGATCATCGACCACCGCACAGCCCCGGCTGCGCGCCATCCGGAGAAGGCGCACCGGCCGGACAATCCGGTGCAGCGCAAGCCGGCCTGGATCCGGGTGAAGGCGCCGACCCATCCGGTGTACCACCAGACCCGCGCGCTGATGCGCGCCAACGGCCTGGTCACGGTGTGCGAGGAGGCGGCCTGCCCCAACATCGGCGAGTGCTGGTCGCAGCGCCACGCCACCATGATGATCATGGGCGACACCTGCACCCGCGCCTGCGCGTTCTGCAATGTCGCCACCGGCCAGCCGGCCGCGCTCGCCGTCGACGAGCCCGACCGGGTCGCCGATGCGGTGGCGAAGCTGGGGCTGGCGCATGTGGTGGTTACGTCGGTCGATCGCGACGACCTGCCGGATGGCGGTGCGGGCCACTTCGCCGCAACCATCCGGGCGATCCGCGCCGCCGCCCCGGCGACCACGATCGAGGTGCTCACCCCCGACTTCCTGCGCAAGCCGGGCGCTGCCGAGTGCGTCGTCGCGGCGCGGCCTGATGTCTACAACCACAACCTCGAGACGGTGCCGCGCCTGTATCCCACCATCCGGCCCGGCGCACGCTACTTCGCCTCGCTGTCGCTGCTGCACCACGCGAAGCAGCTCGATCCATCGATCTTCACCAAGTCCGGACTGATGGTGGGGCTGGGCGAGACCCGCATCGAGATCATGCAGGTGATGGACGACCTGAGGTCGGCGGATGTGGATTTCCTCACCATCGGCCAATATCTGCAGCCAACGGTGAAGCACGCTGCGGTCGATCGCTTCGTAACGCCCGAGGAGTTCGCTGACTACGCGGCATTGGCGCGTGGCAAGGGCTTCCTGCTGGTCTCGGCGACGCCGCTGACCCGCAGCTCGTACCACGCCGATGCCGACTTTGCCACGCTGCGTGCGGCGCGCGCGGCAACCCAGGCGCCGCTGCCCGCCTGATGCCCACCCACGCCGAGAAGCAGATCGTTCCGTACCGACCGGACCAGTTGTTCGACCTGGTGGCCGATGTTGGCCGGTATCCCGAATTCCTGCCTTGGTGCGTCGCGGCTCGGGTGCGCAGCCGGATGGAGCGTGAGCTGGTTGCCGACCTCACCATCGGCTTCGGCCCGTTCCGGGAGAGCTTCACCAGCCGCGTCACGCTCGACCGACCGCAGCGGGTCAAGGTGCGATACGAGACGGGTCCATTCCGATATCTCAACAATCAATGGGAGTTCATCGGCCATCCCCAGGGCTGCGAGGTGGCCTTCTTCGTAGAGTTCGAGTTCCGCAGCCGCATTCTCCAGGCGGCGATCGGCGTGGTGTTCAACGAGGCGGTTCGACGCATGGTTGGCGCGTTCAACCGGCGGGCGCGGCAGGTCTATGGGCCGCCGACCGTCCCCGATGCGCGGCCTGCGCCGGTGCGCAGCTGAATTAATGGAGCGTTAGTGACCGCGCGGCACCCTGGGGAGCACTGAGAACCAGGAAGGTCCTGTCATGAAGCTCCTGCTGTCGCTGTTCACCGCCGTTGCGCTTGCGCTGCCCGCCTACGCTCAGACGACCACCGATACGCCGCCCGAGAAGCCTTCGGGGCATGGCCATCTGTCGATGACGCAGCGGTTCGAACAGGCCAACACCACGCACGACGGCCACCTGACGCTGGAGCAGGCGAAGACGGGCTACAAATCCCTCGTCCGGCACTTCTCGGCCATCGACCAGGACAAGAAGGGCTTCGTCACCGAGGACGACATCCGCGCCTACAACAAGTCTCAGCGCGCGCTGCACCACCAGTCGGCGTCGGGGCACCACACGCCCAGCAGCTAACCCGGCGCATTGGCCTTCAGGAAAGTCGTCACCGCCGCCGCGACGGTCGCGTCGATCTCCGCCTCGGTCGCCTGTGCTAGGCCGAGCGAGGCGCGCAGGAACAGGCTGGTGCGCAGCATGGCAACGAACTGCTCGCCCGCCATGGCGGGGTCGTGCACGGCGAGCCGGCCGGCGTCCGTCTGTTCGATAAGCCATGCGGCGAACATGCCGATCAGCGCCTTCGGGCCGTTGTCGTAGAAGGCGCGGCCGAGTTCGGGGAAGCGCGGGCTTTCGCCGATCACCACGCGGTGCAGCGCCAGCGGGCGCTCCTCGAGGAAGAAGCGCAGCAGCCGGCCCCCGAAGCTGGTCAGCGCCGCACGGACATCAGTGGCGTGGGCCGGCAGCAGTTCCTCACCCAATGCGATCTTCTGCCGGCACGCGTCGCCGATGATGGTGGCGAACAGCTGCTCCTTGGAACTGAAGTGCGCGTATAGCGTGGCCTTCGACACGCCGGCGGCGCGCGCGACCGCGTCCATGCTGACTGCGCCATACCCCTGGGCCATGAACAGTGCAGCGCCGGCCTCCAGCATGGCGTGGCGCTTGGGTGACTCGGCGTCGGCGCGAAATTCGGTGGTGGTATTCACGCCGAGTAGTTGGGCGATCGGCCGGGTGCATTGCAAGGGTTCGATCAACTAGACTGGACAGTTCAGTTTTGCCTTGACTGTTGCGCTGCACGGTCGCACGTTTCGATGAACTGAACGGTCCAGTTCAGAGGAGCCCAGGATGAATGCGATCACGGAAAAGCCGCTGCCCGCGGCTGCGACTGCCCAGAGCGAGGCCGCACCAGGTCGCCCGCGGCGGCTGCGCCGGCTGTGGCGTCCGGCGGCTGGGCTGGCGGCCGTGGTCGCGATCGGCGTCACTGCGTCCTGGTGGTTCACCGAGGTGCGCTACATCGAGAGTACCGACAACGCCTATGTGCAGGGCGACATCGCCGTGCTGAGCCCGCGGATCGAGGGCGACGTCGCGGCCATCAAGGTGGCCGATAACCAGCGCGTCCACGCCGGCGACCCGCTGATCGTGCTGGACCCGGCGGATTGGCGCGCGCGTCTGGCACAGGCGGTGGCCAGCGCCGCGGAGGCCGCGGCCGCAGTGGAGACGGCGCAGCGTCAGGCCACGCAGCAGCAGGCGACGATCGACGCGGCGCAGGCCGCGATCGTCCAGGCCCAGGCGGAGCAGGTGCGCGCCGGGGCCGATGCGGCGCGGTCGGCAAGCCTGGTGACCGCCGGCTGGGCGTCGCGGCAGGCCAACGATCAGGCGATCGCCGATGCGCGCAAGGCCAATGCGGCGGTGAGCGCGGCGCAGGCTCAGAAAGCGGCGGCGGAACAGCAGCTGTCGGTGTTCAACGCGCAGATCGGGCAGGCCAGGGCGCGACGGCAGAACGCCGATGCCGCGGTACAGCTGGCGGAGAACAACCTCGCCTATACGGTGATCCGGGCGCCGTTCGATGGAATCGCCGGCAACCGCGCAGCCGAACTTGGCCAGCACGTGACGCCGGCCACCCAGCTGATCGCTGTCGCTCCGCTGCCGGAGCGACTGTATGTGGTTGCGAACTTCAAGGAGACCCAGCTGCGCCGCATGCGACCCGGCATGAAGGTGCGGCTGGTCCCGGATATCGACACCAGTGCAGCGATGGATGGCCGGGTCGACAGCCTGGCGCCGGCGACGGGGGCGCTGTTCAGCCTGCTGCCGCCAGAGAACGCCACCGGCAACTTCACCAAGGTGGTGCAGCGGGTGCCGGTCAAGCTGAGGCTCGATCCAGCTGAGGCGGCACACGCCGGATGGCTGCGCGCCGGGCTGTCGGTCACCGCCGAGGTGGACACGCGGGGACCCGACGCGGAGAGGCTGGGACTGTTCGGCGCTGCTGCCGCCACGCTGGAGCACATCGTGCGATGACCGCCGCCGGCGACCAGCTGACCTGGCGGCAGTGGGCCGGCTTCATTGCCATGGTGCTGGGCATGTTCATGGCGATCCTGGATATCCAGATCGTCTCGGCCTCGCTCACCGACATCCAGGCCGGGCTCGCCGCCAGCCCGGACGAGGCGTCGTGGGTGCAGACCAGCTACCTGATCGCCGAGATTGTGATGATCCCGCTGTCGGGCTGGCTGTCGCGCCTGCTGTCCACTCGCGTGCTGTTCGTTGGCAGTGCACTGGGCTTCACGCTGTTCTCGCTGGCCTGCGCCGGCGCCTCCAGCCTGGGCGAGATGGTGACGTTCCGGGCGCTCCAGGGCTTCATCGGCGGGGCGATGATCCCGACGGTGTTCGCCACCACCTTCCTGCTGTTCTCCGACGCCAGGCGTACGCAGATGTCGGTGCTGATCGGGCTGACGGCGACCATGGCACCGACCATCGGCCCCACCTTGGGCGGCTGGCTCACCGACCAATACTCCTGGCACTGGCTGTTCCTGATCAACGTGCCGGTCGGCGTTCTGGTCGCCGGCGCGGTGTGGACCTGCCTCGACATCGACAGGCCGGACTGGTCGCTGCGCCACGGCTTCGACGCGATCGGCCTGATGCTGATGGCGCTGTTCCTGGGCGGGTTGCAGTACGTGCTGGAGGAAGGCGACCGCTGGGACTGGTTCCAGGACGAGACCGTGGCCTGGGCGGGCGTGACCTCGGTGGTTGCCGGCGTACTGTTCTTCTGGCGCATGCTGACGCGGCGCGACCCGCTGGTGGAGCTGCGCGCCTTTGCCAACGTCAACTTCGCCTTCGGCTCGTTGTTCAGCTTTGTCCTCGGCATCGGCCTGTATGGCTCGGTGTATCTGGTGCCGCTGTTCCTGGGCCGCGTGCGCGGCTACGACAGCCTGCAGATCGGCGAGACCATGTTCGTGACCGGCGTTGCGATGTTCCTGTCGGCGCCGGTCGCCGGGCAGCTGGCGCAGCGTCTGGACCTGCGGGTGATGCTGGGGCTCGGGCTGCTGATGTTCGGCGGCGGCCTGTGGTGGATGGCGGCGTTCACTGTCGACTCGGCCTTCTGGGAGCTGTTCGGTCCGCAGGCGCTGCGCGGCGCCTCGATGATGCTGATCATGCTGCCGGTGAACCAGATCGCACTGGGGCGGCTGCCGCCGGAGGCGCTGAAGAACGCCTCGGGGCTATACAACCTGATGCGCAATCTGGGTGGCGCGGTCGGGCTGGCGATGATCAATACCGTGGCGACCTCGCGGCTGGCGGTTCACACGCTGCATCTGAACGAGCAGGTGACCTGGGCGCGGCCCGGGGCCACGCGCGTCGTCGGCGCCATGACCCAGTTGATGACCGCGGCGAAGTCGGGCGATGCGCACATCGCCGCGCTGAAGCAGGCGGCACTGATGGTGCAGCGCCAGGCGCTGACGCTGACCTACAACGACGTGCTGCTGTTGATGGCGGGATGCTTCTTCCTGGCGCTGCCGCTGACGTTCCTGCTGGCCAAGCCGGCCGGCGCGGGTGTGTCAGCGGCGCACTGAGGCTACGGCATCGCCTGGAGCCGACCCAACAGCTGCGGTGACGGGAAGCCATCCACCGGCATGCCGGAGACGCTCTGGAACTGGCTGATGGCGGCGCCGGTTTGCGGTCCGGCAACGCCGTCCGCCGGCGGCCGCATGTATCCCAGCCGGATCAGCTGGGTCTGCACCGCATAGGTCAGGTTGGTACTGCCGCCGGGCGGCGGTGGTGGCGGTGTGTTGACCATCATCGGGCCGTAACCCGGCACCATATTGCCCTTAGAGTACATGCACTGGGCGAACGCGTTGTCGTACTGGAGCTGTATGCCGCCCTGGTCGCCGGAGCTCATGCCGGCGCCGATCGCAGTGCCGCCGAGGGCGCCGCTCGCGGCACCGATGCCAGCGCCGTGGCCGCCGCCGATCGCTGCACCAAGCCCGGCGCCCAGCACGGTGGTCAGTGCGGCTGCGCCGACGGCGCGCGTGTTGGCGTTCTGCGCCTGGCCGGCCACCGTGTCGGTGGCGAACTGCTTGCAGGTGGCCTGATCGTAGGCGAAGGCGTCAAATGACTTGCCCGGGCCGGGCATGACCTGGACGGTGGGTCCGAGCGGCGTCTGCGCGCAGGCTGACAGCAACAGCCCAAGTACGGCGACGCCGGAGACGGTGCCGGTCGTCCAACCTCGATGTTTCACTGTGCGTTTCCCTCTGGTCGAAAGCGGGCGAGTGATACGGGGTTCCGGTGAAACATTCCATAATTCACTGCGTCGCTAGCGAACTATGATGCCGGCCACAGGATGGCCCACGCGAGGCGCGCGGGCTCGTGTCCGAGCGCCGGCACATAGGGCAGCTCGATCGGTGGCTGCGGGCGCGCCGCAGGGAACTGCGCGAGCCACGCCGGGGCGGGTTCCGTTGCGAACCAGATCAGCACTGCGCCTTCCCGTGCGAGTGCCTGCGGCGTGATCCAGGGGCTCTTCGTCGGATCGGCGTCGATGAATACCGACGGCCGGTCGGCGCCGTAGAACGCGATGTTGCCGGCAAGCCAGACATCGCCGGTGACGATGCCAAGCGGCCGCCCGGTCGCGGCATGCCAGCGCTGTTCCACAACGGCGGCGAGCTCCCGACCGGGGAATGCCGACCGGAGTGGCTTGCGCACGAACCCGCCACCCACTGACTGCTGTGCGGCGAATACCACTGGCGTCGCGATCAGGATGACGCAGACCGCCACGAGCAAGCGACGGGTTGCTTCACGGCTAAATGGCCCGCGCAGCTCGGCGACCAGAAACAGTCCGATGAAGCACCACATCGGATAGCCCCACATGTCCTTCAGGTGCAGGCCGAGGATCAGCGACGTCGCAATGGCCAGGCCGACCGGCGCCCAGGTGATCGTCGCAAGATACGCACGCTGATCCGGCGGCAGGGCTCTGGTGCGCAGGATGGCCACGGCCTCGCCCGGGCGCTGCCACATCAGCAGCGCAATCGCGAGGAGTGCGGCCGCGACATCGCCAAACTGTGCAGCAGAGAACAGCAGCGGATTGACGATGTGGTCATACCAGTGCGACGGCCCGGGCGCGCGTTCGAACGGGAACAGCAGCGGCGTGAAGTCGATCTGCCACAACCCTAGCAGATGCGGCAGCAGCGCAAGCGCCCCGACCGCGAGCGCCAGCCACGGACCGAGACCACGCCAGCATCGGCGCACGTCGGGATGCAACACGGCAAATGCGAACAGCGCAAACAACAGCAAAGCAGTGGTGTACTTGCCGAGCATGCCGAGTGCAGCGAGTGCGCCAAGCAAGGCCCAATAACCGGTGCCGCGTACCAAATCGTCACGGTCGGCCCTGTGCCGACCATCTGTGTCTTGTTCGCGCGAAGGCGTCGATGGCCGAGCCGAGCCCGGCCATGACGGTGCGGCGGCGAAGAACGCACCATGCGCGGCAAGCCCGAGCCACGCCCACAGCGGCAGCAGCACGACGTTGTGGTTGAACTCCGGGGTGAAGAAGGTGAAGTAGAGCACGCCCTCCTGCGCCAGCACCGCCAGCAGCGCGCGTTGCTGGCCCAGCAGCCGGCACCCCAGGCGCCAGATGGCGATCAGCGCCAGCGCCGAGCACAGCGGGCCGACCAGGTACTGCGCCGGCGGCCAGCGACCAGTGGCCACGGCGACGCTCTCGACGATCCACGCCGGCAGCGGCGGATGCTTGAAGTAGACGATCTGCCACTCGCGCCCCCACGCGAGCTGCTCGATCACATCGAGC